>CAZBQQ010000003.1:15243-90716 GCA_964493965.1 uncultured Solibacteraceae bacterium | reverse complement strand
GCGACCAGGTCGGACACGTTCGCTTCGCCGACGCACATGACCGTGTCCGCGCCGCCCCAATAGATCTTCACGGTTCCATCGGGTTCCGCAACGGCGCCGCAGGTGAACACGACGTTGTGGACATAGCCCGAGATTTCCCAGGGGTCCTCCGGTTGCAGGATCCAGGAGTCCCCCACGCCGATAATTTTCGCCGGGTTGTGGAGGTCATGAAGAGCGACCCCCAGGCGGTAGACCGATCCGTCCATGGTCTGGAACACGCCGTGATAGATGGAGAGCCATCCCTGGTCCGTTTTGATCGGCGGCGCGCCGGGACCGATTTTCATCTCGTCCCAGTGATATTGCACGGGCTTCATGATGAGCTGTGATTCGCCCCAGAAGCGGAGGTCGGGAGAGTACGAAATCCAAATCGACCACGGGGAGATTTCCGAATGGGGGCGGTCGAGCCGGGCGTAGAGGCCGTCGAACCTCTCCGGGAAGATCACCACGTTCCGATAGTCGGCTTCCGTGATCAGCGAGAACCTCTCCACCTGACGGAAGTCTTTCGTCTTCGCGAGCGCGATCCGGACTCCGTTGCGCGAATAGGCGCTATAGGTGATGACGTACTCGCCTTCGAGCAGGGTCACGCGCGGATCCTCGACGCCGAACTCCTCGTAGGCCGCAAACGGGCCGTCGCGCGCGGGAGTCAGAAAGGGCGCGGGATCGGCTGTGAACCGGAACCCGTCGGCGCTGCGCGCCAGGCCGATGATGGACCGCCCGGTGCGCAGGTGGGAGCGGAAGAGCATGATGTACTCGTCACCGTGCTTCACCACCGCCGCGTTGTGGACGGTCTCCACCGGGTAGGGGATCGCGGCCTTGGTGAGGATGGGGTTGCCGGGGTATCGTCTGACAATATCCTGCTTCATGATCGCTTCCTCGCTTCGAGATCGAAGATCGTCGCGTAGACATGCTCGTAGGACTTCACCATCGCTTCGATGGAGAAGCACCGCTCCACCCGCTCGTGGCAAGCCCTGCGATCAATCTCCGGGACACGCAGCACGGCCCGCGCGGCCTCCCCGACGTTGTTGACCAGGAAACCGGTCCTGCCGTCCTCGATCACCTCGCGGCAGGAGCCGAGATCCATGGCGATGACGGGCACGCCGGCGGCGTTGGCCTCCGCCAGCACCAGTCCGAAGCGCTCTGGAATGGTGTTCAGGTGGAGCAGCGCCCGTGCGTGTGCGAACAACTCGTTCTTGCCTGCCACGTCGACCGGCCCGATGTAGCGTATCTGTTGGTCCAGGTGGGGCTCCACCTGCTCCCGGAAGTAGGTGCGGTCCTGGACGATGCCCGCGATGAGCAGTGGCAACCCACTGAGGCGGGCAACCTCGATCGCCACATGCACGCCTTTGTCCGGATGAATCCGTCCAAGGAAGACCAGGTCATCGCCACCGCGATCCTGGAGCGGGTACAACGAGAGGTCGATTCCGTTGTACACCGTCGCCAGGTAATTCAGCCCCGGCGCGCGATCGGAGTTGCTGATCGAGGCGAAGTATCCGTCGTGATACTTCTCGTAGACGGGCATGATTTTGGGCGACGAGAATCCGTGGATGGTAGTCAGGACGGGCGTCTTGACCAGCCGCGTGTAGGAGAGCGCCATGAAGTCGTAATGGCTGTGGATGAGGTCAAACTCAGCGGCATGCTCGAAAGCCTCGGAGATGTGAAGGTACTCGGCGACTTTGGGATCGACGGCGGGGTCCTCTTCATACCCGCGGTCCACTACGGCGTGGAGGCGAGCGCGGGTCACGGAATCGCGGGTGGCGAACAGCGTCACGTCCCAGCCTCGGGCGGCCAGCCCTTCGGTGATGTTGCTGGCCACCGTCTCCCAGGCGCCGTATTGGCGGGGAGGCGTTCGCCAGGCCACGGGCGACAGGATGGCCACTCGCTTTGATGAAGTCATGACTTCATGGCTGCCAGCACCTCGCCGAGCCGGACGGTTGCGAAACTGGTGTTGTGGTCGGCCATGCCGTAGGGAATGATCAGCTCGCCGTTGTGAACCAGGGCTCCGCAGGTGTAGACCACATTGGGCACGTAGCCTTTGCGCTCGCTGTGGTTCGGCGTGAGTAGCGGCTCCCGCAGACGGCCGATCACTTTGGAGGGATCGTCGCGATCGAGCAGGAACGCGCCGATGGAATACTTTCGCACAGGCCCGACACCGTGGCTGAGGACCAACCATCCGGCCTCGGTCTCGATGGGAGATCCGCAATTGCCGAGCTGAACCAGCTCCCAGGGAAAAGTCGGCCGGAGGAGCACCTGACGCTCGTTCCAAAAGTGGATGTTGTCGGAGAACATCAGGTAGATGTTCTCGTTGTCCTGGCGGGAGAGCATGGCGTAGAGGCCGCCGATCTTGCGCGGGAACAGCGCCATGCCTTTGTTCTCCGCGGCCGGACCGTTCAAGGTTCTGAAGCGGAACAGGAGAAAGTCGGAGGTCTCGACCAACTCCGGCACCACGATCTTGCCGTCGTATGCGGTGAACGTCGCGTAGTAGGTGTGGGTGCCGTCCTCGTTTTGGAAGTGGACGAAGCGGGCGTCCTCGATGCCGTTCCGCTGGGAGGGCGTGACAGGGAAGATGACGCGCTCGGACATCTGCTGTCCCGGATCGAACTGAACTTCGTAGTTGGAACGCGCCAACATCCAAATGCCCTGCGAAGCGGTCTGATCCTCAAGGGACATCCCGTCAGGCAGGCGGAACTGCTCGGATTTGAGAGCGGTGCGAAGCTCTTCGAGAGCGAACGACTCTCCGAGTCCGCTCATGACCCGGCGCGTGAACTCGCCGGTCAATTTCAGTTCCGCGAGCTTCCGCGCAAAGAGCGCCTTCTCATACTGGGGGTTGGGGACCTGGCGCGGCTCGGTGAGAAATCCGGTGGGGGTCAAGACCTCGATTCGGCGATCGGCGTGGATGATGCCCTCTCGGAAGACGACGGAGGAAATGTGCCCTTCCCCGGTGGCGCGCAGGCTGAGAATGAAACGCACCGCGCCGGACGGCAGATCGGTCTGGTCCGGGTGCGGGACGATCGATGGATTGAACAGAGCGGCGGACTCGAGGGAGTACTCGGCCAGGAAATAGGAGCCGATTAAGAGCCGTCTTGGCTCGGACACCGCCTGGTCCGTCAGCAGCAGTGAGCGGACTTCTTCGAAGCGCTGGAGGAAGAGACTGCGGATATGCTGGTGCCGCTCGGAGAATTCAGTAGCGACTTCGTCCAGGAGCGGACCGACACTCTCTTCCGGAAGCGCCATGATGCGGGCGACGATCCAGGTGCACCGCTCGGTACTCCCCGGGTTGAAGGGCCGGAGAAGAACTCGCGACTGATCGGGTTTGAGGATGGTGGACGTGCGTTTGACGTGGATAGACATTCTGTTACTCGCGTATAGCGATGGGCTCCTTAAAGCTGGTGAGCGTATTCTGCGCCAGGCGCATCTCCGCCAAGGCCAGCAGGAAAGCGAGGGTGGATTCGGCTCCCTGGTTCCCGTTGACGCGGTCTACATGCAGCCCGTCGCGGCACCCGCCGGTCTCGGGGGAGTAGAGTTCCAGGCCGAGGTCGTTCCAGCCGACGAACCAGTCGAAGGCGCGCTGCGCGTGCTCGTACCACCAGTAGTCCGACGTGGCGCGATAGGCCTCGAGACAAGCCGAGACCGTGGCGTGGGCCTCGACGGGCTGCTGGTCGAAGAGGGCGCGCGTGCCGCCGCGGCGGTAGAATCCGTTACTGCCAATGGGCCGGAAGTGGCCCTTCTCGGACATCTGCAATTCCGTGAGCCAGCGTAGAGCCTTGAGGCCGCGTCCTAGCACCAGTTGCTGGTCGGTCGCCTGGCCGCTGACGATCAAGGCGTGCGCGAGCTTCGCATTGTCGTAGGACAGCTCCTCTTCAAACCATTGCCAGTCGTCATGGGAATTCGCCTCGAAGTGCTCCATGAGCCGGCAGGTCAGTGTCTCGCGGGTTTGGTTGACCAGGCTGTCGCCGCTCAACCGGCGCAGGTATTCATGGATGCCGAGCAGGCCGAACGCCCACGCGCGCGGCGAGGTAAACTCCGTCAGCGGGGGCAGCGCCAGGGCGAAGAGCTGGCCGGCCATCATCTGAAAGCTCCGGTAGGGCGTACGTCCCACCCCGATCCCCAGAGCCCACAGAGCCCGCCCCTGGCAGTCCTCCGATCCCTGTTCGTCCAGCCAGTGCCGGTCGAAGCCCAGAAGGTTGTGGAACCGCTTCGTCTTGACATCGAAAGCGTGCTGGAGAAAAGCGGCGGAGGTGGTGGCCAGCGTGCGCGCGCGCTCCGGGTTGTCGCCCAACTCGCCGAGGAGGATGGACAGGATGAAGGCGCGGGCGTTGTCGTCGGTGCAGTAGCCTTCGGAGAAATTGGGGACGCTGAAAATGGCGTGCTGGAAGACGCCGGTGGAATCGGTCATGCGCGAGAGATGGCTCAGTCTCATCTTCGGCAGTTCCCGGGGCTTGCGGTCGAGCGTCTTGGTGGCCAGAGATTTTCGCGACAGGGCCGCCTTCTCGAGGCGCGAGCACTCGAAGGAGCGCATAAACATCTGCGCCACATTGCTCCAGATCATGTCGCGGCCTATCCTGTAGGCGTTCTTGCGCATGGCATGGCGGCGGACGTCGTCGCGCAGCAGCCCGATCACCTCGCGTGCGATGGCTGGCGCGTCGCCGAACGGCACCAGCACACCGCGGTCTTCCGCGAGCAATTCCGCCGCGTGCCAGTAGGGTGTGGACACCACCGCTTTGCCGGCGCCAAACGTGTAAGCCAGCGTCCCGGACGTGATCTGCGCCTCGTTGAGGTAGGGAGTTATGTAGAGGTCCGCCGCGCCGATGAACTCTTTGAGATTCTCGAGCTCCACGAACTGGTTATAGAAGATGACGTTCTTGTCTACCTTGTTCTTATGGGCGAGGATCTCGAGACTGAGCCGGTAAGCTTCGCCGTGCTCGCGCAGTTCGTTGGGATGCGTGGCGCCGAGGACGATGTAGACCACGTCGGGGAACTCCGCCAGGATGGGCGGCAGGGCATTCAGCACGTGCTCGATGCCCTTGTTGGGAGACAGCAGGCCGAAGGTGAGCAGCACCACTCTGCCTTCCACGCCGAACTGGTCCTTGAAATAGGTCGGGTCGACGAAGCCCACGTCGGGAATCCCGTGCGGGATGAGATCGATCTTGGCCGGCGGCGCCTGGTAGATGTCCTGCAGCATCTGCCGTCCACGGTCGGCCATGACCACCAGGCGGGTAGAGAGCGAGACGAGCCCCTCCATCACGCGGCGCTGCTCCACGCTCGGGTCGCGCAGAACGGTGTGCAAGGTCGTGACGATGGGCATTCTCAGTTCGCGCAGGAGCGCCAGGATGTAGGCGCCGGCGGGCCCGCCGTAAATGCCGAACTCGTGCTGCAGGCAGACGATGTCCACGTTGCTGATATTGAGGAAGTCCGCGGCGCGCAGATAGGACGACACGTCCTGCTCCTCAATCTCGAAGCGAACCACGTCGGGGTACTCGTAGCCGCCCTGAACGTCGTTCACCGAAACGGCGAGGCACTGGCTGTAAGGATGCGCTGTCTGGACTGCGTCGAGCAGGTTGGCGGTGAACGTGGCGATGCCGCACTTGCGTGGCAAGTGATCGCCGACAAACGCAATCTTGCGGACTTTGGACGTCTCTTTCATGGGGCCTTTCAGGACGCTTGGATGCGGCGGTATTCCGGCTGCCACATGGCGTCTTGGACTTGTTGAACGATGTCGCTGAAGTGGACTCCGGACAGTCCCTCTGCTTCCGCCGTCTCGGCGACGGCTGCCGCCACGGTTCCAGCCACGCTGCGCAGGTCGTCGATATGCGGGAGCAGGGAAGCGCCGGGCTGGCGCACTGCCACCAGGCTGGACACCGCACCCGCCGCCGCCGCGAACATCCCATCGCTGATCCGGCTGGCTCGCGAAACGATCGCCCCGAGGCCCAGGCCGGGGTACAGCATGGCGTTGTTCACCTGCGCGATCACGTAGGTCACCCCTTTATAAGTGATGGGGGCGACCGGGCTGCCGGTGGCGATCAGCGCCCGCCCGTCCGTCCAGGCGATCAGGTCGGCCGGGTTCGCCTCTGCCCGCGCGGGTGGATTGGAGAGCGCGAAAATGATTGGGCGCTCCGTGTGCGCCGCCATTTCCCTGACGATCTCTTCCGTGAAACTGCCGGAAACCGTTGACGCACCGATCAGCATTGTCGGTTTCACCTGGCGCACCACCTCGGCCAGGCTTGCACCGTCTCCATTTCCGTCGCGCTTCCAGGTCTTGTTTTCGGCCGCCGGCCGGGCGTACGGCGCCTGATAGTCGCGGAGTTGGCCGGCCATGTCGGCCGTCAGCAACCCCTGCCGGTCCACGCACCAGAACCGTCTGGTTGCATCCTGTTGGGAGAGCCCCTCACGCACCATGGCCTCCCGAATCTGGTCGGCGACTCCAACGCCTGCCGTGCCGGCGCCGAAGATGACCACGCGCTGGTTGCGCAGCGGAGTCCCGCAGACGCGGACCGCGGAGATCGCGGCCGCCAGCGTGATCGCACCGGTGCCCTGGATATCGTCGTTGAAGGTGCAGATCCTGTCGCGATACTTCTCTATGATGCGCCGGCCGTTGCCGGGGGCGAAGTCCTCCCACTGCAGCAGCGCATTCGGGAACATCGTGGTAACGGCTTTGACGTAGGCGTCGATGAAGGCGTCGTACTGCTCTCCGCGCACCCGGGCGTGGCGGTTGCCGATGTAGGCGGGATCGTCCAACAGGCTGGCCCGGTTGGTGCCGACATCGAGCATCACGGGAATCACGCGGGTCGGGTCAACGCCGCCGGCCGCCGTGTAAATCGCCAATTTGCCGATCGACACTTCAATGCCGCCCACTCCCCAGTCGCCGATTCCCAGAATCTGCTCTGCATCGGTCGCGAGGATGAGGTCGATATCGCCGGAGCCGACGCCGAGGTTGGCAAAGGCCTCCTCAATCGCGTCGACGTGGTCGATGGAGAGGTAGACGCCCCGTGGACGCCGGCACTCATGGTGGTACTGTTCCATGGCCATGCCGACGGTGAGGTCGTTGACGATGGGGACCATCTCGCGCAGGTGCTCTGAGAACAGCCGGTAGAACAGCACCTCATTGCGGTCGTGCAGGGCGGTCAGGTAGACGTTCTTGCTCAGCGCATCCGGCAGCCGTTCGTACTGGATGTAGGCGCGTTTGACTTGCGACCCCAGCGTGCTGATGTCCGGCGGGAGAAGACCCGTGAGGCCCAGCGCTTTGCGTTCTTCCGAAGTGAACGCTGTCCCCTTGTTCAACAGCGGAGAGTTGAGCACGGCCAGCCCGCGAGCTTTGGTCTGGTAGCAGGAGTCGCCGTTCTGACGGTGCTTCGTGAGTGGCGCCAGTAGCGGAATGACTCGCTGTCGCATGCTGGCTTCCCGAGGAGCAATCCGTTGCCCATCGCCAGATGCCCGCTGAGCGGGGCCAAACAGCTGGTCCGTGCGAACGGCACGCCTTTTCTGCCCCGACGCCGGGCGGTCACATGACCGAATGTGGTCGGGCCAACAACCATCGTTCACGGCCCCTCCCTGACCGCATTTGGTCGGGAAGATCCGCCCCGGAGTCGTCGCGGTGGTAGCATGAACCGACGACCCATTCGAGGTGTTTCCGAAGGAGCATGGTTGGCCTCTGAATTCCCACAGGCGCAGGGCGTGGACTGGTTGTTGGAGAATGGTCCACGAGAACTCGAACTGCTGTTTCGGGCGATCGTCTACCATCCTTCCGTACCCCTCCTCATCGCAGACGACGAACGCAACTACCGGGACGCGAGCGAGGGCGCAGGCAAGCTGCTGGGAATCCCGCGGGAAGAGATTATCGGCCACAAGATCGACGAGCTCACCGATCCAAGCTTCAGACCTCGGATTCCGGAGCTCTGGAGCGCCTTTCTGGGACAGGGCGAGCAGGAGGGCACTCTTCGGATGGCCGGTCCGCATGGAACCCAGTGGGACGTGGAGTACACGGCGAAAGGGAACGTGTTGCCGGTGCGCCACCTGCTGGTGTTGCGCGACAAGACCTCCGAGGCCGGCCAGGACCAGGCCCCGTCGTGGGCGCAAGACTACGCGCTCTTCCTTTTGGACGCTGGGGGCCGCGTTGCCGCCTGGTACTCGGGCGCGGCGCGCATTTACGGCTACACCGGAGAGGAGGCGGCCGGCAGGCACGTCTCATTTTTGTATGCCAGCGAGGAGAGTGCCGGCGCGGGGAGTCCCAGCGTGGACGCGGAGCAGGAACTGAACCGATCGGCCGCCGAAGGCCATTTCGGAAATGAAGGCTGGCACGTAAGAAAGGACGGATCGCGATTCTGGGCCAACGTCATTACGCAAGCCCTGAGAGATGGGGACGGAGAGCTGCAAGGCTTTGCGAGGGTGGTGCGCGACTTTAGCGAGCGTCACGAAATGGACGAGAAGTTGCGCCGCGGCCGCGCGCGCGTCCGTCCGGTCGCCGCGGGATCCACGATTGCCGGCATCGTTTCCGGCGAGTTCGACCGCATTTCCGAGGCCAATGATGCGTTCCTCAAACTGGTGGGGTACAGCCGTGAGGACTTACTGGCGGGCCGGCTGCACTGGCCCGATCTTACTCCCGCGGAATACTCCGCGCTCGACGATCTGGCGCACGAAGAAGGCTTGAGATTCGGAGCCTGCACACCATACGAGAAAGAACTGCTCCGCAAGGACGGAACGCGAGTTCCGGTTCTGGTTGCCACCGCGGTTTTGAAGCTCTCGCCTTTCCGATGGATCACATTCGTTCAGGACCTGCGGGAGCGCGACCACTTCGAGAACGTCGGCGACGAAGACGTCGAGGGCAAGCAGAACTTCGAGGAGATGGTCGGGAACAGCGCGGCTCTGAAGCGGATTCTGCGACAGGTGGAAGTGGTCGCTCCTACCGACGCCAACGTCCTGATCCTCGGTGAAACCGGCACCGGGAAGGAACTGGTGGCGCGCGCGATCCACCGGCTGAGCCCCCGCAAGAACCAACCCTTTGTCACCTTGAATTGCGCCGCCATTCCGACGGGGCTGCTCGAGAGCGAGTTGTTCGGCTACGAGAAAGGAGCCTTCACCGGCGCCTTGTCGCAGAAGTTGGGCCGCTTCGAGCTGGCCCACCGGGGGACTCTGTTCCTGGACGAGGTGGGCGACATCCCGCTGGACTTGCAGCCGAAGCTGCTTCGGGCGCTGCAGGAGAAGTCGTTCGAGCGGTTGGGCGGCACACGGACGATTCCCATTGACGTCCGGCTGGTTGCCGCGACCAATCGCAATTTGACCCAGATGATGGGCGACAAACTGTTTCGGACAGATCTGTACTACCGGCTGAAGGTCTTTCCGATCACGACACCTCCCTTGCGCGATCACCCCGAGGACATACCCGTGCTCGCCCGCCACTTCACGCAAAAGTACGCCCGGGAGATGAACAAGCAGATCGAGAAGATCCCGTCGGATACGATGCGCGCGCTGGTGAGTTGGTCGTGGCCCGGCAATGTCCGGGAGCTCGAGAACTTCATTGAGCGGGCAGTCATCCTCTCCCGAGGCCCCAACCTTCGTGCTCCTTTGGCCGAAATACGGCACGATGCCGCGGAGCCCGCCGGCAACAGCACGCTGGAGCAGGTGGAAAGGGAGCATGTCATCCGGGTGCTACGGGAGACGGGTGGCGTGATCAGCAAGGCCGCTGCCCGCCTCGGAATGCCGCGAACAACCTTGAACGCGCTGATGCGCAAGCTTGGCATCTCTCGCAAGGATCTCTGACCGTCCTTCGTCCGCTGGCCAGACGCGTGCACTCGTGACAGCAATGGAAAACCCCTCGCAGGCCGCTGATCTGGTCTGGGACGCGCAGCAGCGTGCATACAAAGCAGAGACAGACTTCGATCGCCGCGAGTGGCTGAAAGGCTTTACCCTGGTATTCGCGTTGATCGCGCTCACGCTTGCGGTCGCAGCCGTGTTCGCCGGCATGGTCAAGACGCCGTAGCCGGCACTGGAAAACTACCGACCGCCCGCGGTCACTTGACCATATAGCGTTACCGCCAGACGTCCCATCCCCTCCCCGCGGAGTCTACAACCCGCTCGCCGGCGAATCGCCTCAACAGCAGAGGATATTGGCGCGACGCGTGCAGTTGAATCCGACAGCACTATGAACCTAAGACCGTTATACGACCGCATCGTGGTGAAGCGGATCGAGGAACAAGAAACCACGCGCAAGGGCATCATCATCCCGGACTCCGCCAAAGAGAAACCTCAAGAGGGCGAGGTGCTGGCTGTGGGTCACGGCAAGAGGCTCGAGAGCGGCGAACTGGTGGCCCTCGACGTCAAGGTCGGCGATCGCATCCTTTTCGGGAAGTATTCCGGCAGCGAGACGAAGCTGGATGGGGTCGAATACATCATCATGCGCGAGGACGACGTTCTCGGCATTTTGGATCCGGCCGCCAAAGTGGCCAAGAAGTAGCCACATGATTCAAGACGATTCATAAGGAAACCACCCATGGCAAAACAGATTACGTACAGTAACGACTCCCGTCAGGCGATCCTGCGCGGTGTCAACCAGCTCGCCGACGCGGTAAAGGTGACTCTGGGGCCCCGCGGGCGCAATGTCGTCCTCCAAAAGAAATTCGGCGCGCCGACGATCACCAAAGACGGCGTGACGGTGGCCAAGGAAGTCGAGCTGAAAGATCCGCTCGAGAACATGGGCGCACAGATGGTGCGTGAGGTGGCCTCGAAAACCTCCGACGTTGCCGGCGACGGAACGACCACGGCGACGATTCTGGCCCAGGCCATCTATCGCGAAGGCATCAAGGCGGTGACGGCGGGCGCAAACCCGATGGCGATCAAGCGCGGCATCGACAAGGCCGTGGCGGTGGCCGTCGAGGAAGTCAAGAAGCTTTCCAAGCCTGTTGCCGGCGACATGATCGCCCAGGTCGGCACCATTTCCGCCAACAGCGACTCCACGATCGGCAACATCATTGCCGAGGCGATGAACAAGGTGGGCAAGGACGGCGTGATCACGGTCGAGGAATCCAAGACCATGACCACCGAACTGGAGATGGTGGACGGCATGCAGTTGGACCGCGGCTACCTCTCGCCCTATTTCGTAAGCGACGCGGAACGCATGGAGTGCGTCCTCGAGGATCCCTACATTCTCATTCACGAAAAGAAGATCAGCAACATGAAGGACCTGCTGCCGATTCTGGAACAGATCGCGCGCACAGGTAAGCCGCTGCTGGTGATCGCGGAAGACGTGGACGGCGAGGCGTTGGCCACGCTGGTAGTGAACAGGCTGCGCGGCACACTCACCGCCTGCGCCGTGAAGGCCCCGGGGTTCGGCGACCGCCGCAAGGCAATGCTGGAAGACATCTCGATCCTGACTGGCGGCAAGCCGGTCGTCGAAGAGACGGGCATCAAGCTGGAGAGCGTTAAGTTGGAGGACCTGGGCCGCGCCAAGCGCGTCACGGTGGACAAGGACACCACGACCATTATCGACGGCGCCGGGTTGCCGAAGAGCATCGAGGGCCGCATCAAGCAACTTCGGACGCAGATCGAAGAGACGACGTCCGACTATGATCGCGAGAAACTGCAGGAGCGCCTGGCGAAGCTGGCCGGCGGCGTGGCGATCATCAAGGTGGGTGCCGCGACCGAGACCGAGATGAAAGAGAAGAAGGCCCGTGTCGAGGACGCTCTTCATGCCACTCGCGCGGCGGTGGAGGAGGGGATCGTACCGGGCGGAGGCGTCGCCCTGTTGCGCGCCTCGATGGCGCTCGAGAAGCTCACGCTCGAAGGCGACGAGCAGTTCGGTGTTACGATCGTGCGCCGCGCTTGCGAAGAGCCGGTGCGGCAGATCGTGCTCAACTGCGGCCCCGAGGGCGCGGTGGTCGCCGAGAACATCAAGAACCAGGCGGACCCCAACTTCGGCTTCAACGCCACCACCGAACAGTACGAGGACTTAGTAAAGGCCGGCGTAATCGATCCCACGAAGGTAACTCGCACGGCTTTGCAGAACGCGGCTTCGATCGCCTCTCTCATGCTCACCACCGAGGCTATGGTGTGTGACCTCGTGGAGGAGCCGGAGAACTAGACCACCGACCGTCCTGTGGGGCAGGCTGGCAGCCTGCGGCGGGTTGTTGACTGCCTTCGGCGCCGGTTGGCAACCGACGCGCAGCTTGACAAGCTGCCCCACATGAGCCGGGTAAAGGATACGTATGGACAAGAGAATACAGAAGCGGCACAAGCGTGAGGTTTCACGCGCGAAAGCACGGGTCCGGCTGTCGGAGCCCGACTTGAGAACGCCGGAGCAGGTGAAGGCAGCCCGCGAGGCGAGCCGGCCAGCCGCGGCCCGGCGAGATGGCCCCCAGGCTCACTACGGCACGCCGATGGCGCGAAGTCATGCACGCCTTGCGGCCCACAGTACGGCGAAGGCCGATGCCTAGAAACTTCATGGGCGCGATCCTGACGCTATTCAGCACGCGCTGTCCCTATTGCAGATCCATTGAGTTCAGGCGGGTGGGCGCCCGGAACGTCGTGGAGGGAGCTTTTCATTGGCTCCTTCAACCGTGCCGGTGCGGTCTTTGCGGCCATCACTTCTTCCTGTTCCGGTGGCAATCGCCCATCGGCGAGGCGGCGTAGATAGAATCGCGCCCGCTACTTCGTGGTCATCTGTGAGATGTCGACCGGCGGCGGGGATTCACTGCATTTGCTGTAGCTCAGTTCCTGTTCGATGCGCAGCACTTTCAACAATCCCAAACGAACCGAGAGAAATGCGCGTACCTGACTCGGCAGCCAGACCTCATCGTTAACGCGGGCCTGCTCAAAGGTCGCGTGGGAGCCCTTGGCCACGCGAACCAGGATGAGCCCCACCGAGATGGCGTCGACCACTTCCACCTCCGCTCTCACCAGGCGGTAATCCTGCTTATCCACCCAAAACTTGCACCGGAGGTGCGCAAACGTTTTCGCGGTGCGTGACAGGGGCTGGTATCCCGGGTGCGGCGTGGCCTCGATCACGTAGAGAGTGCCGCCGTCCCGCGCCTCTTCCCCAGCCAGACGGAAGTCGAAGCCGTTTGGCAGTTCGCGCCAGGCTTCACGCTGCCACTCCGGGCGCGAGACATACTCGGACAGGCGTTGCGCCCGCTGGGATGCCGTCTGGTCCCGGCGCTCGGCGACGCTGCGCGCGAACTTCTCCGACTCCTTCTTCTCTTCGGCGGGCGGCAACGGGAGGCCGTCACGCGCCATCAGCCGCCGGTAGGGGGAGCCGTCCAGCAGCGTGACGTCGTCGATATTGATTTCCTGGGATTTCAACCGGCCTTGGGAGTCCAGATAGCGCAACTTCTCGCGTTCGGAGAAGTTGTAGTTTCGGGCCACCTTCCAATTGCTGGCGTCGGCTGCGGCGGCGCGGCGGATGATTTCGCGCGCGTCCGTCTGGCCCGGCAGCGCTGTCGCCGAAGCCAGGATCAGCAGCAACCCGCATGTGCGGAAGGGGGCTCTCTCCATGCTTGCGATGGAGCACTCCTGTGGCCGAAGTGCCCTCAAGGCTGCGGGTCGCTGTGGGATCCCAATGTCCGCGCGTACACCTTGCTGAACTCGGCGCCCCAAAAGAACACCTCCGCCGAGCAGTACACCCATAGCAGCACGACAATCGGCGAGCCGGCGGCACTGTACGTCGAGCCGAAGCTGGTATGTGCGAAGTACTGCCCCATAAGCTGCTTGCCGATCATGAACAGCAAGGCGGCAAGGACGGCTCCGGGGGCGACGTCGCTCCACTTCAGTTTGACGTCTGGAGCAATCCTGTAGAGGCACGCGAACAGCACCGCGATCACCGCGCACAGAGTCGCGAACGTGGCAGTCCGCGGCGCGGCAATCCTCATGGTGGCGATCCAGGCGTTCAACAGCAGGGCAACCAGCAGCAGCAGACCTATGCCCGTCACCCCCGCAAACGAATAGAAGCGAGCCCGGATCAGACGAAGAACGGCGGCAGCATTGGTTCGGTCAGGGGGAAGCGTAACATGCCAGATCGTGTTCAGGGCGTCATGCAGCTCCACAAAGATGGAAGAGGCGCCGAATGCCAAGGTCGCCAGGCCAAGCACGGTCGCAATTACGCCTGACCCGGGCTTGTAGGCGCCTCGGATGATCTCCTTGACGGTCCGTGCCACTTCGGAACCGGCGAAGCCTCGGATTTCCGACGCCAGCCGGCCCTGCGCGGCCTCCTGGCCGTAAACAAGGGCGGCCACGGCGACGGCGATCACAATCACGGGCGCCAGCGACAGCAGGGTGTAGAACGAGACGGAAGCGCCGAGGCGCGGCCCATTGTCGTTGACCCATTCGACCGAGGCTTGCCAGAACAATCGCGGCAAGGCCTTGAGCAGACGCATGAGCCGCTCAGGAACCGGGAGTTATCGCCTTCGCCTCTTCTCGCAGCGCGGCGATGCGGTTCTGCAGCGTCCGCAGGCTGATTCCCAACATCTCGGCGGCGCGTTTGCGATTCCCGGCGACGTGCTCGAGGGTAAGTTTGATGTAAGCCGCCTCTAGTTTCATGAGTGGCTGGCCGGCCGGAAGCATAATAGGCCCCTCATAGCTGGGTGATGGCCGGGTATACGGGCCCGTGACCGCGCCGAGTCCGGGGGAGGGAAGGTTCGCCAACCGGATTGGGCCCTCGCCTGCCATGATGGCGGCGCGCTCCAGGACGTTGCGTAACTCCCGCACATTGCCGGGCCAATCATACCGTTGAAAGAGTTCCAGGACTTCGGCATCGACGCCAGTGACGCGCGTGCCGTGCTTCTTGTTCAGGTTTTGCACCATCACATCGGCGATCGGCGAGATATCTTCCTTGTGCTCGCGCAGAGGCGGAATCTGGATCTGGAAAACACTCAGCCGGTAGTAAAGTTCTTCGCGCAGATGCGTTCCGAGGTCCTGGCTCGTGGCGGCCAGCACGCGGGCGTCGACGGGGATTTCGTGCTTTCCTCCAAGCCGCCGCACTCGCAAGTCCTCGAGAACGCGCAGCAATTTGGGTTGCGTGGATTGCGGCATCTCGCCGATCTCGTCGAGTAGCAGCGTGCCCCCGTGGGCCTGCTCAAAGCAGCCGGCGGAACGCTCCATGGCCCCGGTAAACGCGCCCTTCTCGTGGCCGAATAGCTCGCTCTCGATCAGGGTTTCGGGCAGGGCGGCCGCGTTGATGGCGACGAAAGGCCCATCGGCGCGGGGGCTGCAGTTGTGGATTTCCCGTGCAACCAATTCTTTGCCCGTGCCGCTCTCTCCACAGATCAAGACGGGCGCCGAAGTGGGCCCCACTTGCCTGATGACTGCGAAGATCTGCTGCATCGCCGGGGAGGTTCCCACCAGATTCCCCATCACACCGCGGAGGCTCAGGTCACGCTTGAGCTCCTCGGTCTTCTGGAGACTTCTCTTGTAGTGGACGGCGCGTGCCAGAAGGGTTTTGAAGGCGCGCGGTTCCACCGGCTTTTCGAGGAACCAGAATGCATTCAGGTCATGAACCGCGGCCAGCGCCTTCTCCATGCTGCCGAAGCCGGTGAGCACGATCGCCGGCGTGAGGTCGCCGCGTTCCTTCAAGAGCCGGAGGAGCTCGAAGCCGTCCATGCGCGGCATGATTAAATCGGCAACGATGACGTCGGCGTTGAAGGCGGTGAGACGTTCCAGCGCATCTTGCCCATCTACGGCGACCTGCGTTTCGAAGTCGCAATCGGAGAGCATCGCGGACAAGGCAGTCCGCTGACGCTCGTCATCGTCGACTATGAGAATGCGGCCCGAGACCGCCGGCAATCGGGGCATTGACTCCTATGTTAGCAACTATCGGCGCAGGATCTTCCGTCTGAGATCAGGCCAGAACTCGGAACCGAGATTGCTGACGAAGCCGAACCCGACCCCAAGAGAGCCCTGCAGCACTCCCAGGCGCACGGTGTTTAGCCGGTCCGGATACCACTGGTTCGAGAGGAAGGCGGCGCCGTAGGCACTACCCAGGCGCCAAACGGACAGCGTCTCGCCGCCGCGGTCGGTCCGGGTGAGTATGGTTCCGCGGAGGGCATGGCCCGTTCTGCGCCAAAATCCCGTGCTGCGCGATCGGTAATACCGAGGATCCTCGTGCAGAGTCGAGTCGAGAGCGAAACCGAGGGCGCCATAGATCGCGACGCCACCCATAGTGGAAGCCAAGCGCTTCCCGTAGGCGCCGGCTCCCTGCCCCCACTCTGTCGGAGCGCCGGCTGCCTGGAGAAGCCCGGCGTAGGCCGCGGATCCCGCGAGCGTCAAGGGGCTGGAAATGGCCTCAACATGAAAGCGCAGCTTGGCTTTCAGGTCGAGCGGCTCCACGGACTGAGCCATGGCTACGACGGGCACTGCGCACAGCAAGATCACGCACTGCGCTGTCATGGGGAGCACTGGCTCAATGCAACCTATAGCTTGTTATTTGTCCCCACACTCCGACCACCTGTAGCACCCAGACGGCGGCTAGCACCACGACGACCACGTTCAGCAGCCGCTTGATGCCCGAGGCCATCGGGATGTAGTTGTTGATCAGGTATAAGACTACGCCGATCACGACCAGCGTAACAACGATAGTTACCAACGGCATTTTGTTTCCTCTCCTACGGCTTCAACCAGCGCTCCGACGGCCGGAGGCTAGCCAACAACCCTGCGTCCCTGGACGAGGCGGATGACCATGACGATCAGCGCGAACACTAACAGGAGGTGAAGCAGCCCGCCCGCGGTAAAGGACGTCACCATTCCCAGTGCCCACAGAACCAGCAATACAACGCAAATTGTCCAAAGCATCTTTTTGCTCCTCCGCGGTTGGTAAGGGCACGCGCAGGTCCAAAGCGGCGGCGCGCGGGTGCACTGCCTGAACGGGGAGTCTTGCCGGCGAGAGGTGCAGAATATGCACTCGCCCCCGCAGTTGCTGCAGGTACCTGGCTGTCACAGCGGGTAGAATTCAAGGGGAGAGTGCGCATGAGCAAACCAGACCAGACGCTGGACCGCTTTTGGGACGTGCCCCTGCAGGACCTGCTTGTCCAGCTCCAGGCAACGCCCACAGGACTGACTTCCGCCGAGGCGAAAGAGCGGCTTCGTGTACATGGGCCGAACAGCCTGGCGGGAGAGTCCCGCTTCGCCGGCCTGATCAGTTTTCTGAGCTTCTTTGCCAATCCCCTGGTTCTCATTCTCCTGGCGGCCAGCGCCATTTCGATCGCACTGGGCGATCCGGTCGGCGGGTCGATCATCATCGCCATAGTCCTGCTCAGCGTGGTGGTGAACTTCTATGTAGAGTTTCAGGCTCGACATGCGGTGGAAGATATTCGGAAGCAGGTTGCGACCACTGCGGCGGTCCTGCGTGACGGGCACGAACTGGAGTTGCCGGTTGCCGAACTGGTTCCCGGCGATATCGTCCGGCTCAATTGCGGCGACCTGGCTCCGGCCGATACCCGTTTATTGGACTCCAAAGATCTCCACGTGCGCGAGTCCGCGCTCACGGGGGAGTCTCTGCCCGTCGACAAGGCGGCGAAGGATCTTCCGGCGGGGCAACACAGCATTGCCGACGCCGTCAACAGCGTTTTCCTGGGGACCGCCGTGCAGACGGGCATCGGCACCGCGGTCATCGTGCGGACGGGCAAAGACACCGCCTTCGGCGCGATTGCTGAACGGCTGGCCAAGCGGCCGCCGGAGACCGAATTCGGCCGCGGGATACGCCACTTCGGGCTGATGATCACGCGCGTAATCATGCTGCTGGTGCTTTTCGTCCTGCTGGTGAACCTGGTCCTGCATCGTCCGTTCCTGGAATCGTTCCTGTTCGCGATTGCGCTGGCCGTCGGGATGACGCCGGAGATGATGCCGATGATCATCACCATCACGCTGGCGCAGGGCGCTCGCCGGATGGCAAAGAAGAAGGTGCTGGTCAAACAACTCACCGCGATCGAAGACTTCGGCAGCATCGAGATTCTCTGCAGCGACAAGACCGGAACGCTGACTGAAGGCGAGATTGTGCTTGACCGGCACGTGGACGTTCACGGGCAGGACAACGAGGACGTCCTGCGCCTCATCTATCTGAACAGTTACTTTGAAGCCGGAATCAAAAGCCCGCTGGACGACGCCATCTTGAAGCACGAGCACCCTGCCATTGCGGAGTACGCGAAGGTGGACGAGATTCCCTTCGACTTCAACCGCAAGCGCCTCTCCGTGGTGGTGCGTCACGGCGAGGAGGACCTCCTCATTACCAAGGGCGAGGAGGAGAGCGTCCTCTCTGTATGCGGGACCGTCATGATTGACGGCGCTCCTCAGCCGTTCGACGACGGCCGGCGTGCGGAGGCTGGGGAAACCTTCAAGAAGTTGAGCGCCGACGGCTTCCGCGTCCTCGGGGTCGCATCCCGGAAAGTGGAGAAGCAGGATGCTTACGCTGTCGCGGCCGAGCAGGAGATGACACTGGCCGGGTTTGCGGCCTTCCTCGACCCGCCGAAGGAGGGGATTTCCGCCGTTCTCGACGCGCTGAACAAGAACGGCGTGTCGGTGGTCATCATGACCGGCGACAACCAGTACGTGACGCAGAAGGTAGCCCACGACGTCGGACTGGCTACCGACCGCATCGTCACTGGCGACCAACTGGACACGATGGACGATGCCGCCCTGGCTTACCAGGCCGAGCACGGCGCCATCTTCGCGCGTGTGTCTCCGGAACAGAAGAACCGGGTGATCCTCGGCCTGAAGGCGCGCGGGCACGTGGTCGGATACATAGGGGACGGCATCAACGACGCTCCGTCGCTGCACACCGCGGACGTCGGCATTTCCGTTATGAATGGCGTGGATGTGGCAAAAGACGCCGCGAAGATCATCCTGCTGGAGAAGGATCTGTCGGTCTTGAACGAGGGCGTGGTTGAGGGGCGGCGGTGCTTCGCCAACATCATGAAGTACATCATCATGAGCACCAGCTCTAACTTCGGCAATATGTTCAGCATGGCCGCGGCGTCGCTTTTCCTGCCATTTCTGCCGATGTTACCGACTCAGATACTCCTGAATAACTTCCTCTACGACACTTCGCAGGTCGCCGTGCCCGGCGACAACGTCGATCCGACGCTGGTGCACAAGCCCAAGCGGTGGCAGATCGGGTTCATTCGCCAGTTCATGACGATCATCGGCCCCATCAGCTCTATTTACGATTTCCTCACGTTCGGGGTCCTGCTTTTGCTGTTCCACGCGGCCAAAAACGCGCCGCTGTTCCGGACCGGATGGTTCGTGGAATCCCTGGTCACACAGACGCTGGTGGTGTTTGTGATCCGGACGGCGGGGAATCCGTTCAAGAGCCGTCCGAGCGGGAGGCTGGTAATCGGAGTGGTTGCGGTTTCCCTTGTCGGCGCCGTGCTGCCGTACACGCCCCTCGGCGCTCCCCTGGGGTTCACACCGTTGCCGCTGTCGTTGCTGGGTGCGATTACGCTGCTTGCACTGACGTATCTGGGTTTGGTGCAAGCCGTCAAGACCTGGTTCTACCGGCGGCACGCGTTGCTCTAGCGCCCTGTCTCCGAAGTAGGCTTACCCTGCGCCAGGGCACCGAACCGCGAGCGTGGGCGAGCGGACCGCTCCGTTGAAGACGCGGCTCGGTAACGAACGAGCGGGGTCCGCTCCCTTGCGGTCGCGGCTCGGTAACGAACGGGCAGGGTCCGCTCCGGCGGACATCGCCCGGCTGCGCCGGCCGCGTCTTCATCGCCATCGGTGGCCCGCAGGGCCATGGGGACTCCGTTACGGTCGCGGTTCGGTGCTGGGCGGCCATGGCCATCGCGCGCCGGCTCCCTCGATGCAGAAGTTGCCGCTGAAATGCACATTTGGCCGCGTCGAGAGACCGGATAGGGCCCATTGACGGCCTATTTCAATCGGAGGCCAACGTGCACAGGTAAGTAACGGCGGAAACGTGGCAGGAGAGTTCCTTGTGTTACTGATACTCTTGCTCGTCGTGCTGCTGCTCGCGGCCGTACCCAGATGGCCATACAGCGGAGGTTGGGGCTACTACCCCAGCGGAGGTCTGGGCGTGGTGTTGGCGATCGTGATTGCGCTGGTGCTTTTGGGACGCATTTAGGCCAAGGAGAACGCAATGAATTGGGATCAGATCGAAGGCAAGTGGAAGCAGTTCACCGGCTCCGCACGCGAGCGCTGGGGGAAGCTCACCAACGACGACTGGGAGACGATCGCCGGCAAGAAGGACCAGCTGGTGGGGCGAATCCAGGAGCGGTATGGAGTGGCGAAAGCCGACGCCGAGAGGCAGGCCGACGAATGGTCGCTCGCGCTGACGGACTGCGGTTGCGCAAGCCCCGCGGCGCGTCGGCCTTAGGCGGACCTATGAAATCGACCCAGGCGCGAGTTGCGGACCTCTGGTGCAGGTTGATGCATTCAGAGCCCATGTGGCCTTCGCACGGCCAGTACGAGTGCCGGACGTGCGGGCGGCGGCGGGTATGCTGGGAAGAAGTTCAACCCGTGTTGTCACGCGCCCTGCCACCGCCGCGCGAAATGCGAGCCCAGGGCGGCTTCGCGACAACAACGGAATCGAGGATCCAATGTTCGTAGCAAATGCGCTGGCTGTTTTGGTGCTGCTGACGCTTGTTCTGGCTATGGCCCCCGCTCCGCGGGCCGTCGCCAGGGCACGCTCGTAGACAAGATCGAACTGGACGGCGATGCGTACCTAGGGAGGATTCAATGAAGAAGATTGTATTGCTGGCAGTTGTGATCTGCGTTGCCGCTTGGGCGCAGGATAGAGGCGATAAGGGACGCGGCGGCGAGTCGCGCGGCGGTGGCCATCAGGCGGTTGGAGGCGGCCACATTCCTGCACGGGGTCCTGCTCCCGCGAGGGCTTCCGGGTCCGGACGGTATCAGTCGAACGGCCCGGCCGAAAACCGCATTTCCGTGGACAAGAGAGGCCATCCGGACGTCCCGCATGTTCACGCCACGAACGATCAATGGGTGGGACACGACAGTGGCCGCAACGATGCGCATTACCGCGTCGATCGGGCGTGGGCGCATGGGCGCTTCACCGGCGGCTTCGGGCCGCAGCATGTGTTCGTGCTTGGGGGCGGAAACCGGGAACGCTTCTGGTTTGGCAATGACTACTGGGATATCGCCCCGTACGACTACAGCATCGTCGGCGGCTGGAACTGGTCCGGAGATCAGATCGTGATCTACGAGGACCCCGACCACGATGGCTGGTATCTCGCATACAACCCGCGATTCGGCACATACGCTCACGTCGAGTACCTGGGGAACTGACCGCAAACCTCTTCAACCTGAAACGCAGAGCCTGGGCGCCAAGTCCAGGCTCTTTCGCATTTGGTCCCACCTCCGATCCGCAGCAATTCCTGCATTCCACATGGCAATACCTGCACGAGCCGGTGGCCCAGCCGGCAAGATTACGCTGGAACGAGAGGGCAAGCTCTGTTTCCGCCGATGGACCTCGGAGTGCTTCTTCCCAGCACGTGCGACCGGCCAGCCGAATCTGCAGGCACAATGCCGGACAGAGCGAAAAGCCGGCCGCACAGATTCTGAGTCAAAAGAGAGGCAGCAGATGAGCATTTTGAGAACAGTCACAACGACCGTTTTTGGCCTGGCGCTGATGGGAGCAGTATTCTCGCCGGTCGCCAATGCCAGTGAGTGGAACAGGAAGACCGTGATGACCTTCAGCGGGCCCGTCGAGATTCCGGGCGTCCACTTGAAGGGGTGGGGAGTGCTACCGGCCGGGACCTATGTGTTCAAGATCCTGGATTCGCAGACCGACCGCCACATCGTTCAGATCTTCAACCAGGACGAAACGCAGATCTACGCCACCATCCTGGCCATCCCAAACTATCGCCTCACGGCGACGGGCAAGACCGTAGTTACCTTCAGCGAGCGGCCGGCCGGTGAGCCGGAAGCGCTGCGGGCATGGTTCTATCCCGGAATGAACTGGGGCGAGGAATTCGTTTATCCGAAGGCAAAGGCCATGGAGCTGGCGAAGACCTCCAACGCTCCCGTGCTCTTCACGGCAGAGGAAATGCCCCTGGAAGTCGCGGAGCCGATCAAGACGGCCGACGAGCCGGTGGTGGTGCGACTGAAACAGGCGCCCGTCATGGCGATCAAGCCCACGGGAGAAGAAGTGGAACTGGCCCAGGTGGTCACGCCGCCGCCAGCAGAACCGGTGCAGGTTGCCGCGGCGCAGCTCCCCAAGACGGGTAGCGAATTGCCGCTGATCGAACTGCTCGGCTTGCTCGCTTTGTGCGGCGGCTTTACGCTCCGACTGGTGCAGAAGCGCCTTTCGTAAGGAGCCAGGTCCGCTACACGGCGCGCCGATTTGTGTGGCGCGCCGGCGGCAGGAGAGGACAGTGGATGAAAACGCTATTTTGGACTGGCCTGGCGGTGCTGATTCCGGGCAGCGGTTCGATCTTTGTGCCGGTGCCCACCGGCCAGAGGGAGGGCCTCACGGCCGGCGGCGTGTCGACGGGCATTGAAAGCCAACGTGCGCAAGTGATGTCCCCGTTCTTGAGCGCCGTAATGATCATGGGGGGACTTGGCACGACGGTCGCTGTAGAAGTGAAGGCTTAGAGAGCAGCCATGAAAAACAGACCATCGCGCATAGGAAAGCAGGGCGTCGCAAAGGCAGTCGCTCTCCTGTTTTTCCTCGCGATGGTGGTGCTGCCAGGCCACGCTGCCCAGCAGCCTGCTTTCCGAATCTCGGTGGACGTCGACCTGGTGGTATTGCACGCCACGGTGACCGACCGGCAAGGCGGCTTCGTCTCCGATTTGGGCGAGCAGGACTTTGGGGTTTTTGAGGACGGTGCCCCGCAGTCCATCCGGTTCTTCGAAAGCGAAGATGTCCCGGTCACAGTGGGACTCGTCATCGACCACAGCTCAACGATGGCGCCGAAACTCGAAGAGGTGACCCTCGCCGCCCTTACTTTTGCGCGGTCCAGCAATCCCGAAGACGAAATGTTCGTCGTCAACTTCAACGAGAAGGTGTCGCTGGGCCTGCCCCCTACGACGCGTTTCACCAATAAAATCGCCGAGCTTCAAGCCGCGATCTGGAAGGTGGATGCCGGCGGCCAAACTGCCCTCTACGCCGCGATCGCCAAGGCGCTGGACGAATTGCAGGCCGGCACGCGGGACAAGAAGGTGTTGATCGTTATCAGCGATGGCGGTGACAACAAGAGCAGGCTCAGCCTGGCTCAGGTCATGAGGCTGGCCGCGCAATCCACAGCCGTGATTTACACCGTAGGTTTATTCGATGCCAGCGATCCGGACCGGAATCCGGGTGTCCTCAAACACCTGGCTCAGGCGACGGGTGGCGAGGCCTTTCTTCCTGGCGAGATCAGCGAAGTGGTGGCCATCTGCGGGCGCATCGCCCGGGACATTCGCCACCAGTACACGATCGGATATGTTCCACTCAAGCATGCCCATGACGATGCTTACCGCACCATTCGGGTAGTCGCCCGGGCCAAAGGCCACGAGAAGCTGTCCGTGCGCACGCGCACCGGCTATATACCCGGTGGCGAGCCGCGGCTTGCCGAGACGAGCGCCAAATGAAGTGGGTGCAGCGTGCTTTCTTTGCCTGCGCCGTCCTGCTTCTGGGCTACAGTGGATTGGTTCTGTTGGACACCTGGGCGTTCCAACGCCGCGAGAGCATGGATCTCGACCGCATGCTGCACGATCGGCGCACGGCGAGCGCCGGCGCGCCTGCCGCCGCGACGGACGGCCTGGTCGGCCGCCTGGAGATACCACGTCTGGGCCTTTCCACGATCGTTGTTGAAGGCGTGGACGCAAAAACCCTCCGCCGCGGGATCGGGCATATTCCCGGCACAGCGCTGCCGGGCGAGGCAGGGAACGTAGGTCTTTCCGCGCATAGGGACACATTCTTTCGCCCACTGAAGGATCTGAAGATCAAGGACGAGATTCAGCTCTCGACGCTGACGGGCGATTTCAAATACCAGGTTGAGTCGCTCATGGTTGTGAAGCCGCGCGACGTTGGAGTGCTCGCACCCTCGCACGACAACGTGCTGACGCTGGTGACCTGTTATCCCTTTTTCTATATCGGAGCGGCGCCCGAGCGGTTCATCGTGAGGGCCAGGCAGGTGTCGCCGCAAACGCTGGCACGGGTGGCTGTGAAATGATGAAGTGCAATGGCCGACCGCCGGGAGTCAGAGTGACAGACCCTTCGGCTATTCCCGTAGCGCGGATCCTTGTCATCGAAGACAACGCCTCGGACGTCTTCCTTCTCGATCGGGCACTGAAGAAGCAGGACCTCCGGTTTGAACTGATCCACCTGATCAGCGGCGGCGAAGCGCTCGCGTTCATCCGCAGGCAGGGAGCCTATTCGGATACGGCGGCTCCCAACCTGATCCTGGTGGACCTGAATCTTTCCAAGTACACCGGCGAAGACATCTTGTGCGAGATCCGAAGCGCCGGGCACCTGGGCGGCGTTCCGGTGTGCGTGTGGAGCTCTTCCCAGTCGCGGCGCGACGAAGCGCTTCTGAAGGACCTCGGCGTTACTCAATTCATCACCAAGCCTTCCGGGCTGGATCAATTCATGGCGATCGGGAAGATCATCAAGGATCTGCTCACGGGAGCCACCGCTGGCTGAGGGCGCTACAATCGATCCATTGGCTGGCCGCCAACCGCGACTGGCGCGAGATTGGCACCACACGTGCTACGCTCCTCCCGGCGGGAAAGGTTAGGTGGCGGGTGGCAAAGAAGATCGGCAGTCGCCGGCAAGGCATAGTCACGAATTCGCGGCATGCCCCGGCGAAGGCGAAGACCTCCACTGCAGCCGTAAGTATCTTGCCGCCAGCCGTCGAGGAAAGTCCCTTTGTTGTTGGCATCGGAGCCTCCGCCGGGGGGCTGGAGGCATTCTCAGAGCTGCTCAGCCATCTGCCGGACGATACGGGGATGGCATTCGTGCTCATCCAGCACCTCGATCCGGGTCACGAGAGCCATCTAACGGAGCTGCTCTCCAGGGCAAGCCGAATGCCTGTGTGCGAGGTGAATGGCGAGATGCGCGCCGAGGCCGATCATGTCTATGTGATCGCGCCGCGCAGTAACCTGGCCATTTCCGATGGTATCCTCCAGACCCCGCCCCGGCCGGCCACCGGCCGCAACATGCCGATCGACTCTTTTCTCCGCGCCCTGGCCGCGGACCGGGGCCGCAAGGCGCTCGGGGTTGTTCTCTCGGGGACCGGATCCGATGGGACGCTCGGGCTCGAGGCGATCAAGGGCGCGGGCGGTGTCACCTTCGCTCAGGAGGCGCAGACCGCGCGGTTCGACGCCATGCCGAGAAGCGCCATCGCAGCGGGTGTGGCGGATTCGATCCTGCCGCTGGCCGGAATCGCGAGGCAACTGGTGGCCATCGCGCGGGGTTCCCGGGTCCCGATCGAGCCTGAGGATGCCGATGCAGCGGATCCGGAACTGACCGCGATACTCCGGCTGGTGCGGACCGCCACGGGAGTGGACTTCACTCACTACAAGCACAGCACGCTCCAGCGGCGTATCAAGCGGCGCATGGGCATGCGCGGATTCGCAACGCTGGAAAGCTACGGCCGGCATCTCGAGGAGAGCCGCGAGGAAGCACTCGCGTTGTGCGCGGACTGTCTGATCACCGTCACTGCGTTCTTCCGGGAACCAGCGGTCTTCATGGAGTTGAAGAAGAGGGTGCTTCCGGCCCTGCTTGAAAACAGGGGGCCCGACGATCCGATCCGGATCTGGGTGGCTGGATGTGCCACGGGCGAGGAAGCCTATTCGATGGCCATCTGTTTGATGGAAGTCCTGGAGGACCGGAAAGTCAGCGTTCCGTTCGAGATTTTCGCCACGGATATCAGCGAGGCGGCGATCGAGAAAGCCCGCGCCGGCACGTATACGAGCGCCGCCTTGGAGAATGTCTCGCCGCAGCGGTTGGCGCGGTTCTTCACCACGACCGAACGTGGATACCAGATCGCGAAGTGCATCCGTGACGTGTGCATTTTTGCCAGGCACAATGTGACCGAGGACCCGCCCTTCTCCAAGCTGGACCTGATCAGTTGCTGCAACGTGCTGATCTACCTCGGAACGATGTTACAGCACAAGGTACTGTCGATCCTGCGTTACGCGCTCAAGCCCAGCGGCTTCCTGGTGCTCGGGCCGTCGGAGAGCATCGGCTCGCTTTCCGAGTCCTTTCATCAGATAGAAAAGAGCCACAGGATCTATAGCGTGCGGCCGGTCACGGATCGACCGGCGCCGCACTCGGGCACAGGCCGCCGCACGGAGGGCCGGCTGGATCTGCGGCCGAGGACTGCCGAGGGGAGGCCGGAGCCGGACCTGGCGAGAGAAGCCGACCGCCTGGTGTTGGCCGAGCACGGCCCCCCGGGAGCCGTCATTGACGACGCCATGAACATCGTTCAGGTCCGTGGCCGCACATCCCCGTACCTGGAACTGTCGCCGGGCGAGCCGACTCAGAATCTTCTGAAACTAGCGCGCGAAGGCCTGATTGCCGGACTAGGAAAGGCCATCCGAGCTGCCAGACAGACGAACGCCCCAGCCAAAGAAGAGGGCTTCCGGATCGAGGACGGCGGCCAGCTGAGAGACGTGAAGATCAAAGTCATCCCGTTTACGGGCTCATCCGCCTCCAAGGGACGGCATTTCCTGGTCCTGTTCGAAGACGTCGAACCGAGGCGTGGCCCGAAGGCGACGCGCAAGCCCGCGACACAGGACAAGGGGGGAAGCGTGCGGCTGCGGCGCGAGATTGTAGCGACCAAAGAGTATCTGCAATCGATCGTTGAGGATCATGCATCCACCCTGGAAGAGTTGAAGGCGGCAAATGAAGAGGCGCAGGCGGGGAACGAGGAGCTGGAAACCGCGCAAGAGGAGCTGGAATCGGCCAACGAAGAACTGAACACGCTGAACGAGGAGCTCAAGATCAGCAACGTCGAATACAGCCAGGTCAACCGCGACCTGACCAATCTTCTCGAGAGCATCAGCATCCCCCTGGTGATGGTGGGGCACGATTTGCGCATCCGCCGCTTTACGCGCGCCATGGAGCCCCTGCTGAATCTCATCGCTTCCGATGTGGGGCGGTCGCTAACGGACCTTCAGCCGCAAATGGAGCTGCCCGACCTGCGGCGGTTGCTGCTGGATGCGATGGAAGGCGGCAACCGGAAGCCGCGCGATGTTCGCGATGCGCACGGCCGCTGGTATTCGCTCCGCATCCTGCCGTCGGTGGGGACGGATGGCAAGATCGACGGCGCCGTTCTGATGTTGATCGATATCGATGCCGCCAAGCGCGGGCTGGACTTCGCCGAAGCGATTGTCGAGACGGTGCGGGAGCCTCTGGTAATCCTGGACCAGAATCTGCAGGTCATGAAGGCGAACCGGGCGTTCTACGGCACGTTCCGGGCAGCGCGGGAGGATACGGAGGGGCGGCTGATCTACGACCTCGGGAACGGACAATGGAACATCCCGAAGCTGCGCGAACTGCTGGAGAACATTCTGCCGGCGCACTCGACGTTCCGCGATTTCGAGGTGACACACGAGTTTGAACATGTCGGACGCAAGGTGATGCTGCTCAACGCCAGCGAGGTGTTCAATCCGAATGCGCAGGCGCGGACGATCCTTCTGGCGATTGAGGACGCAACCGACCGCAAGGTGGCTGAAGAGTCGCTTCGGAAAACCAACGCCGAACTGCAGCATTTTGCCTATGCGCTCACGCACGACCTGCAGGAGCCTCTGCGGATGGTCGTGAGCTTTACGGAGCTCCTGGGCCGGGAGTACAAGGGAAAGCTGGGCGACGACGCGGACAAGTACATTTCCTATTCCGTGGAGGGCGCCCTGAGGATAGAGGCGCTGCTCAAGGCCCTGCTTGCCTATTGGGAAATTACCGAGCGGGAACCGGGCAGAGTCGCCGCGATCGATTCCGGCGCCGTTCTCGCCAAGGCGCTGCTGAACCTCCAGGCGGCCATCGAGGAGGGTGGCGCGACCATAACTTCCGATCCATTGCCAACGGTGGCCGCTGATGAGGTTATGCTGATGCAGCTTTTCCAGAACCTCATTTCCAATTCCATCAAGTACAGAGGCAAGGAAGTGCCGAGAATCCATGTTTCGGCGGAGAGAGACGCGGAAGGGTGGCTGTTCGCGGTGCGGGACAACGGAGCCGGTATCGGTGCGGAGGACTCCGAACGGGTGTTCGGCATGTTCAAGCGCTTGCACGGAAGCGAAATCCCCGGCACCGGCATGGGCCTTGCGCTCTGCAAGAAGGTCGTCGAGCGCCAGGGCGGAAGGATCTGGGTGGAATCGGAACCAGGGCGGGGCGCCACGTTCAAGTTCACGATTCCGATACACCTCGGCGCGGGCACTCAAAATGGGCGACTCTGATCACCGGTTGGAGCAGGCGAACGCGGACTTCGAGGAGTTTGTCTCGAGGGCGGCGCACAACCTGCGCGAGTCTCTCCGCGACGTGGCCGCCTATGGCCAGCTGATGGCCGAGACCTATGCCGGCCGGCTCGATCCGGATGCAGGCGTGTACCTCGACCACATCCGCGAGGGAGCGGCGCGCATGGAGTCACAGCTCGCCGCGATGGTGGACTACTGGGCCACGGACGGGAGCGGCCGGCAGGCCTCCCGCACGGACATGGAAGCGGTGCTGAGCCAGGCGCTGCTCTACGCGGACAAACAGACAGTGGAGCGGGGGGCAATCGTCACCCACGACCCTCTGCCGGCGGTAATGGGGGACTTCGAAATGCTGGCTAAGGTCCTGCATCACCTGATCCGGAACGGCATCGAATACTGCGACGCACCTCCTGCGCGCGTTCACGTTTCGTCCAGACGCCAGGACGCCGAGTGGGTGTTTTCCGTGCGAGACAACGGCCCTGGCATCGCCCCGGTATTCCAGGGCCGCATCTTCGGCGTCTTCCGGCGCCTGCACGGAAGAGAACACCCTGGGAACGGGCTGGGACTCGCATTCTGCAAGAAGGCCATCGAGTGGCATGGCGGCCGAATGTGGATGGAATCGGCGCCCGGGGCTGGATCGACGTTCCACTTCACTCTGCCTCCGGCTGATTGACGTGTACTGCACTTGCGTGCAGGTTTTGCCTGCGCCCGCGTACCTGGCTGCTGGAGTGTGCGTGTTTGAGTAAGGCCATGCACGTGCACTGCTAAGCCTCGGAGAGCGGGCCTTGGCGTATTCTGCCGGTCCCCTTCTCGCTGCGTTCATCGACTGGAAAGGGCGGACACTATGTCAGTCTTGGCTTGGGTGGTTCTCGGCCTGATTGCAGGCTTCATCGGTAGCAAGATTGTGAACAGGAGAGGTGAGGGAATTGTACTCGACATCCTGTTGGGCGTTGTCGGCGCTCTTGCCGGTGGATGGCTGTTCCGCATGTTCGGAGCGTCCGGCGTCAGCGGACTCAACGTCTACAGTTTCTTCGTGGCGGTTGTCGGCTCGGTGGTGATGCTGGTTCTCTATCACGCCGTCCGCCGACGCCGAGCCTGGTAGTGCAACTGCCGCTGGACTCATTTGCAATTTGGAACTAAGAACGAGGAGGGGATGTTATGTTTGTGAAACGATTGATGGGATTGGTTTTTGCAGGCGCTCTGGTATTCAGCGCCTTGGGCGGCGAGCTTGTGATTCGCGTCAAACCGCCCCGGGCTGAATTCGAGAGGCGGGCGCCGCGTCCGAGCCGTGATCACGTGTGGATTTCCGGATACCAGCGTTACGACAACAACTCATACGCCTGGACGCCGGGCAGATGGGAACAGCCTCCACGGCCGCACGCCCGTTGGGTAGCGCACCACTATGTCCACCAAAGGGGCGGGTGGGTTTTGGTGGAAGGGCACTGGCGCTAGGCGAGCCATCTCCACTTTCCAGGCAATCTCCATATGCCGGCAGGCCGGGCTGCCGGCAGGTGGCCCTTAAGCCGCCCGACTGCAACAAGGTTGGCTTGAACTAAATGAGCGCAGATCCACTCCACGAGACAGTTGTCCGGACTCGAGCCGGGCGCCGCATTCGGTTTGCACTCACGGTTCTGCTGGTCTGCCAGGTCCACGGGCGCGCGCAAACAGGGCCCGTGCCGCCATGTGGAAGCGACCCCATTCCGGCCTATGCCGGTCTGGATAGTCCTCCCAACGTGACGTTCTGGAGCCAGTCTGACTTCGGCCGCGATTGGAGGCCCCCCTCATGCACGGGTTGGACTACGACGGGCTTCGCGACGCTGGTAACCACAGCTGCGCGGTTTCGTTATCCCGCGGGCGCCGAAGGCTTGGTCCGCAAGGTTGGGGCAATTTCAGAGCGCGCGGGTATGCGCTACTGGTCCACCACTCATCAGCGATGGCAGACGCTCGTGGAGAGCGCCCACGCTTTAACCGGCGCCCAGGGAGTCCGACGCCAGGACTTTACTGCGGCGGAGATGACGGCAGGCACGGAACTCTACCTGGAACAGGTCGACAATCTTTCGGGAGCGGCCATCTACCGAATGCGCATCGACGAGGCTTCGCCCAACCGGCTGGTCTTCGATGTCGAGAATGTCAGCACGATGCGATATTTCCTGATAACACTGTTCCACCCGGGTGAGATCCAATCGATCTATTTTCTGGATCGCGAATCGGACGACGTCTGGCGCTGCTACAGCATCGCGCGCACTGGACCAAACGCGAGCCGGCTGTCCACGGGGCACGCGGCGTCCTCGATCAACCGGGCGATTGCGTTCTATCGCTCGCTAGCCGGAATTCCGACGGACCAGGATCCGCCGGCGGCGCGATGAAGACACGAGATTGGGAGGCAACGATGAGGAGCTACATGGGCGTGGGAATAGCAGTTGGCGTTGCTCTGGGCGCTGCGCTCGGGGTGGCGGTCCACGCCATCTCTGCCCGGATCGCTGTCGGAGCAGCCTGTGTCGCAGTATTCAGCCTGCTCATGAACCGGTGGCTCCGAAGGTCACGCCGAGCCACAGCCGTAGGGGTCGCCTCGGCATCTTTCTGAGCCCCCGGGCCGTCATCTCAGCTCTGGCTTGAAACCGGCGCGCGTGCGCCAAAGTGAAGTTCCCTTATGCTTCTATGGTCCCCCGGCAGCTTCTGCTCCCGGCTTCAGTACCGGGTCTGGCGCGTCATGCCAAGACGCCTGCGGGTGGGCGTCCTGACGGCGGCCAGGAGAATCCAGAGCAGCCGCTTGGGCAGACTGCCCTGGCGGCGTGGCATGATGCGCACTCTCGTCTGCACGGCTATCGCTGCCGCCGCTCTGGCTGCAGGGGGAATCTACTACGTCTGCCTGGATCGCAGCAACCTGCCGGACATCGAGGCATTCTGCCGGTTTCAGCTCCCCACCATCGGCCATGTCTACGATGCCGACGGCCGTCCGCTGGTTGAGATGGCGGTGGAATACCGCCAGGTGACCCAGTACGCGGACATCCCGCCCATCGTTCGCAACGCGATCCTCGCCGCGGAGGACAAGAACTTCTTCTCGCACAGCGGAGTCGACTACTCCGGGTTTGTGCGCGTCGTTTGCAAACTCAAGCTCGGGAATCTGATCGGGCGGCTTACGAAGATGGGAAGCCGGGACTCCGCGAATACCGCCAACATCTTCCCGCAGGGCGGATCGACCATCACCCAACAGCTCGTGCGCGGCTACTTCCTCAAGGCCATGACAGCGGAGGAAGACAGCGATCAGCTCCGGCACAGCCAGATCCTGGCGCGTGCATTTGCGAGCGTGATCGGCGCGCGGATGGTCAACATGTTGTTTCGGAAGCTGGAGGAGATCCGGTTATCGTTGTGGCTCGAAGGAGAGATGCGGACGCGCTTCGGTTCCAAACGTCGCGCTAAGGAAGAACTTCTGGCCCGGTATGTCAGCTTCATTTACATGGGAAACGGTCAGTACGGGTTCGCGAGGGCGGCGGAATACTATTTTGGCCGGCCTCTCGCCACGTTTACCGCAGAGGATGCCGACAAGGCGGCGCTGCTGGCCGGCACGCTGAAGTCGGCGCGCAACTACGCGCCCAATGTGAGCAAGATCCGGAGAGTCTTTGACCGCAGGAATCAGATACTGGCGCTCATGGCGGCGAGCGGTTTCATCTCTCCGGACCAGGCCAGGGAAGCCAGGCAGCGCTCGATTGAGACGGTCAAGTTGCACAAGGACCAGGCCGTAGGAGCGTCCGCGGTGGTTGACAATGTCCTGGACGAGATCAAAAGCCGCCACGCCGAGTTCAGCGAAAAAGACCTGTTGAACGGTCACATCCAGGTCTACTCGACAGTGGACGCCGAGGTGCAGCAAATTGCGAACCAGGCACTGGAGCACGGCCTGCTGCTGTATGAGAAGCGGCACCCCAGGGCCGCCGGCGTAGTCCAGGGCTCGGTGGTCGTGCTGAGAAACCGCGATGCGAGCATCCTCGCCGAGACGGGCGGCCGTCAGTCCTACAAGGACCGCTCCAGCGTATCCAGTGACTACAACCGCGTGACGAACTCCCTGCGGCAGCCTGGGTCGGCTATGAAACCCATCGTCTATCTGGCGGCTTTTTCCAGAGGCGCGTTCAATCTGGACACAGTTGTGCCCGACGAGCCCATTCGCGTTTCTCAGGGCAGCACGCGGGACGCGAAATGGATCTCGAACTACGACGGGCAGTTCAAGGGCATGATCCCCCTGCGGATGGCGCTGGCGGAATCCAGGAACGCCGTCGCGGTCTGGATCACCCAGCAGATCGGCATTTCGAGCGTTCTCGATATGGCGCGCCATCTGGGGATTCGAACTCACCTGCGCCCTTATGCCACTACGGCCCTGGGAGCGTCCGAAGTGAACCTGCTGGAGCTTGCCAATGCGTACCGCACGATCGCCTCGGGCACTCTGACCCAGCCGCATGTGATTCAGAAGATCGTTCTGGATTCGGGCGAAGTGATCGCCGACGGCGAGCGCGGGTCGTTCCCGGTGGCCGTCGATGGCGATGCGCTGGCGCTGATTCAGGAAGGGCTGCGCGGAGTGGTGCGGCTTCCCGGAGGCACGGCTCATGCACTGGGCTCGCTCGCAGTTATGGGCAAGACGGGAACGACAACCGGGTTCAAGGATGCTCTCTTCGTGGGGTCCACCTACGGCCCCCAAGGAATCACCGTGGCCGTCCGCATAGGTTTTGACGACGACCGTTCCCTGGGAGAGAAAGAGACCGGCGGCAGGGTTGCGCTCCCGGTGTTCAAAGAGATCGTGCTCGGCGCGTACGGCGCGAAGCGGCTAGGGCCCGTACCGCGGTTTCCGGCGGCGATGGAACAGAGAATCGACGCGTACCTGCACGGCGCTCCGGCCGATGCAATCGTCGTGACAGACCTTCCTCCCGCTCCGCGCCCCCCGGCCCTTTCCTTCATCGCCGTAGAATGAACGTTCTGAGCGATTGTGGCGCAAGGGAACCGGCAAGGCTTTGCGGATCGATCTACCGACAAGCGGACTCGGGTGCCGCCGGTGCGTCCGACGCATAGCAGCCGGTGGGCCCATCCCCGAAATGCCCCATCGCCCGGTCCGCTCGCGGTTCCGTGCTGGGGGCGCAGGACGGGAGGCTGGGTCTCGCGCCTATTTCTGAACAGGCAGACCGGCGGCGGCGAGCGCGGGAGCATGCCGCAGGTCGCTGTCCACAGCCTGCAACTGGCCCAGTTCTTTGAGCAGCCGGGTCCAGTCGCTGGCGTCCGTCTTGGTCGAAATGGGGGCGTCAAGGTCGTGGTAGAAAGCGAGAACGTCGGTCCGGAGCCCTTGTGGCATTTCCGTGTAGTGGCCCTGCAACTTGTCCAGCAGGCGTGAATAAGCGGAATCCGCCAGTCTATATGTCCCCGGTGCGGTCAGGGTTCCCACGTCCAGATTGGCGTTCGCCAAAGTCAGACGATCCGCATTCTGTTCCGAGAGCAGTTCGCGATAGCGGTCGATGGTCGAATTGAAGCTGGCCATGTACATCTTCTCGGTCTCCGGTGTCAGCCTCTTGAACGACAGCGCTCGGAGCGGGCCCATCCTGGGCATAATGCGAAGTACCACTGTCAGGAACTTCGACCGGATGCCCGGCCGGGTATAGGTGTTGCCCCAGTTCTTCTCGTAACTGGAGCGAGACAAGTTATAGAGGAACTTCTTGCGCGTCATGCTGGGCGTTTCTTTTCTGATTGCCTGCTTCCTGAGTTGCCAGGCTACCCTCGTGATCGCCGGAAACACCGTCCCAACCGCGCGGCGATACGATCCGATGGCGAGATCTACGCTCAGGAACACCTTCTCAAGCCTTAATCCATAGGTGTCCTGAAACGCCCGATCGAGCAGCGGCTTTGCGACTTCAAAGCCGATGAAGCTCTTATACGCGGCGGAGGCGTAGCGGCCCCTGGCCGCCTGGAAGACGTCGAATGCGAACTCCGTCTCGGCGTGAGAAGCCGGATCGTCCGCATACGTCACCTGCTTTCCGAACTTCACGCCAAGCGCCGGGTAGAACATCGGAACGGCCCGGTTGACGGCTATGGGGTGGCCATTGTTATCGGCGGCATAGTGCGACAAGGCTCCCAGGGCGAAGGCGTACTCGTTGAGGTCTTGCGACTCGCGGATCAGGCTGATTACGAAATCGCCGCTCCGGACGTAGTGCGTCAAGTCGCTGAAGAGCTTGCTGCCGAACGGATAGTACCCAAGATCCTGGATAATACACCCGCCGTAGGCGTATCCGTGTGCTTGCTTCAGCTCATCCGGGGTGGCAGCCGGGAAGCGTTTCAGCAACAGGGGGCGGATCGCGCTGTCCCAAGTGGAATCGATGATGGCTTCGTGGGTAAGGACGGAGTACGAGTATGCGGCCGGTGCTAAGCAGAAGAGCAACAGCCCAAGCGCGGCTGAGTACCTGAATCGGTGTGTTGCCTCATATGGTGTCATGGCTTCCCTTGAAGGGAGGCACGTTCGTGACCACCGCCGCCTGCGAGCGCTGCCCGGCGCCCTCACGCGTGAGCCGCGGCAGATTTCGCACTCCAGATGCAGGTTCTGCATCTCGGCCCGCCGGCATCTGCCTCTAAGCGCAGGGAGCACGCCCGGGACCACCTCGTGCTAAGGAGGGACAGTCGACCAACCGCAGGCTGCATCCGCGAGGGACTTCTACCATCACCCAGCACCGCGACTGTGAGAGGGCGGACGCTTGCGCGCCACTACTGCGCGCGCCCCAAATGCGCGTATAGGCCGGAATGGCAGGCCCTGCTTGACGGCACAGCCTCACGCCGAAGGGCACCACCAGCAGTTTCAAGGAGTACGCTTGGCGGGGATGCCGGCACGCCAACGGGCCCTGCTTCTGATAATTATCTGATGTCGGACGATGGCCTTCGGCGCTCACCAGAAGTGACCTGCGCGAGCGGCAACTGACCCTCATCCGAACCTTGCGTCCCCAAGCGCCCCTGCTCGATCTGCCGGCACTGGTTCCGATGCGATGCGCGGGTGGGAGCGCGGCAGCGGGCCTGCTCGAAGCCGGAGTGCCAGGCGGCGCGGCGGAAGAAGACGCAGGCGCGGTGGCGGACGACGGCAGCGAACCGCGTCTATGCGCGGGCCAACCGGACTCTGAAACGCAATGCCGGCGAATCGCCGCCCGAGCCGGTGCGGGTGCCGGCCCCGCCCGACCGACTTCCCTGGGATCCGCCGGAGGACTAGAAACCGGCTCTTTTTTTCTTCTCACCCCCTTCCCGCGCGGCGGCACTTATGCGAATATGGACACAGTACTCCCGTTACAAGAATGAGTGGTTGAGGGCTGAATGCTCGGACGCATCGTCTGCGGCTGCGTCTGAGTTGGCGTTTCGGCTCGGTCTGTCCTCCACTTAGTTGCCATGAACAGCCGGTTCGGAGGTTTGCCCGTGCGCCTGAGACGCCTGGAAATCGGTGCTTTCGCATTCTGTATGCTCGCGGGTGTAGCGTCCGCCGCCAGTTTCTCGTTCAGCGGCACCTTCACACAGGACGATCAGCGGCAGCTGTTCCTGTTTACCGCTCCGTCGAGCGACGTGGTGATGCGAACCTGGAGCTATGCTGGCGGCAACGACGCTGCCGGCGACGCCATAGCGCCCGGCGGGTTCAATCCGGTCCTGTCGCTTTTCGACGCCACCGGCGGCCTCACTGCCTCCAGCGCGTTGGTCGACAGCAACGACGACGGCACAGGGGTGGTGGCTGCCGATCCGGCTACGCTCAACGCTTACGACTCGCTGCTTGAGCTCACCACGCTCCTCGCCGGGCACACTTACGCCCTGGTTCTCACCGAGAACGATAACTTCGCGAATGGGCTCACTTATGGCGACGGCTTCTCCGAGGATGGCAACGGCAATTTCACCGCCGCCAACGGCTGCGGAGGGAATCCCTTCTGCGAGGGCCCAGGCGCCCAGCGAAACGGTTCCTGGGCGGTAGACATCACCGGCGTTGGTACGGCCGCCGAGATCACCGGCGTGCCTGAACCCGCCGCGTTCCTGTTAGGTTCGCTCGGGCTCTGCGCGTTCGTGCTGGCGCGGCGGCGCAGGTAAAGTTCACGGCAGTTTTGGTTGAGTAGCAGAGGGGGACATGATGGGGTTTCTCGGAAGGGCTCTATGGGGAATTGCTGCCTTGGCTCTCTGCCAGGCGGTGACGCAGGCACAGACCGTGCCGCTGACCGGCGATGCGTACATCCTGCCCGGCTCGGGGGTTAACGTCGGCGCGGCGGCTACGGTAAGCGTGGGCGGGGCGCAGGGCTATCTGGGGTTATTTCAGTTCGACCTGAGTAAGCTGCCCCCCGGAGTTACTGCCGCCAATGTCGCGAGCGCATCCCTGCGGCTGTTTGTCAACAAGGTCGGCTCGCCGGGCACCATCAACCTCTATGCCGCCAACGTGGCGTGGACAGAAGGCACCGTCAACGGTCTGTCTGGCCTGGCGCCGGGAGCGCTGGCCGCCGGACCCGTCAGCGTCACCACGGCGAACTCCTACCTTGCGATTCCGGTCACAGCCCTGGTGCAGTCCTGGGTGAGCGGCGCGTCGGCGTACGGGATTCTCATACAGGCCAGCTCCACCACCTCGGTGGGCTTCGAAAGCAAGGAGAGCACCGCCACCAGCCATCCGGCCGTGCTCGAAATCGTTCTCGCGCCACCTGCCGGACCCTCCGGCCCCGCCGGTGCCACAGGTCCCGCCGGTCCCACTGGCGTTACCGGTCCCGCCGGCGCCAGCCCGAAGGGCGATACCGGCGTTACCGGCGCCCAGGGACTGGCTGGCGCGCAAGGCCCACAAGGAGTCGTCGGTCCCCAAGGCCCCACCGGGACTGCGGGAACAGCCGGCGCTCAAGGGCTCGCCGGAGCCGCTGGCGCCACCGGACCTGCCGGCCTAGCCGGGCCAGCCGGCGCCGCGGGAACAGCCGGCGCCCAAGGACTCGCGGGCGCGGCCGGCCCCGTCGGTGCCACGGGCCCCGCCGGATTCACGGGCGCTGCGGGAGCCCCCGGCGCTGCCGGGGCCGCCGGGCCAGCCGGAGCGATCCTCAATAGCTTTACGATTTCGCCGGAGCAGCCGGCCGGAACCATCTCATCATCTCTCACGCAAAACGTCATCCTGGTCAATAACACCAGCGCCGGCAATGCCCAGATCACCTTGCCGTCCGCCGGCCCCGGAACGGCGGGCAAGGATGTGTGGATCGTCGGCAATGATTTCACTACCAACGGCAACACATTCGATGTCCTGGCCGCAAGCGGCGATGAAATCATCGTTCACAACGCGGTGTTCCTAAACTTGACATCGTTTCCCATCAACTACCGCCTTCATGTGATCTCGGACGGCAACCATCGCTGGTTCCCCGTTCAGTGGGACTAGGGAGAGAACGCTATGAGCCACAAATTCTCGAAACTCGCATGGTTTCTGGCGGCCGGCTGGGCTCTTCTTCCCGTGCTGGCCCGGGGCGAGACCGCGCCCCTGGCGGGCGACACCTACATCGTCACCGGCGATGCCTCCAACCACGGAGGCCTGACCGCCATCAGCGTCGGCGGCGGTACCGCGGCGCAAGGTCTGCTGCTGTTCGACCTCAGCCACCTCAGCGGTACGGCGGCTAGGGTGGCCCGGGCCCGGCTGTGGTTCTACGTGAGCAAGGTCAGCTTTCCCGGCCCCGTGAACATCGCCGCTGCCAATGCGCCCTGGTCGGAATCCACCGTTTCCGGAGTTGGCGGACCTGCGCCTGGCACGGTGGTCGCGTCCGGAGTCCCGACCACCACGGTCGGTTGGGTCGAAGTCGACGTCACCGCGCAGGTGATCTCCTGGTTGGGTGGCAGTCCCAACAACGGGTTCATCATCAGCGCCCAGATTCCCTCTACGACGATCTACATCGACAGCAAGGAAAGCGTCACCACCAGCCACGCTGCCTTCCTGGACGTGCTCTTCTCCGGCGCCGCGGGGCCAGCGGGCCCCACCGGTGCGCAGGGCCCCGCCGGAACAACCGGTGCGGCCGGCCCGGCTGGGAGCGCCGGGGCCACGGGTAACACGGGTGCGCCCGGACCCGCGGGAGTGACCGGAGTTGCGGGCCCCACTGGCCCCACCGGTCCTGTAGGCGCTACCGGTCCGGCGGGAGCCATTGGTGCTGCCGGAGTCGCCGGAGTGAACGGTCCCACTGGCCCCACCGGACCTGTCGGCCCCACCGGTGCCACGGGCGCGGCCGGATCGGCGGGCCCAGCCGGCGCTGCGGGTCCCACCGGACCAACCGGCGCGCTGGGTGCCCCCGGGGCCCCCGGACCCGCCGGTGCAACCGGCCCCGTAGGTCCCGCCGCGAACCACGATTCCGTCACCACGCTCAGCAACGGCGCCGTAATCGCCAATTCCGACACGCACTTCGTCTTCCTGGTGGATAACTCAACTACCGCGGCGACCATCCAGTTGCCCAGTGCCGCGAGCGGCGCAGGCAAGCAGATCCGCCTGCAGGCCACGGTTCCGTACAACGGTCACCTCCTCACGGTGATCCCTGGGGGCAGCGACGGCATTTGGGATACCAACTTCCCACCAGCGCTCACCAGCCAAAGCCAGCAGGCCGGCATCACATTGGTCTCGGATGGCGCGTCGCGCTGGTTGGTTCTGTGGACGAACTAGAGGAGAACATCATGGGCAGCCAATCTCTTGTCAGAGCATCGACGTTTCTGCTTGTTGCCGCCGCGGTGTGTCTTCCCTCGCTGCGGGCCGCCGATATCCCGGTCCAACAGGACACATATGTCTCGTCCGCCGCGTCCGGCTCCAATTTCGGCACGGCCGTCACTCTGAACATCGGCTCCGGAAGTGCCGGTCTGGTGCAGTTCGATCTTTCTTCGATCCCGGCCGGCCCCGTCGCCGTGGCCTACCTCAAGGTCTATGTCGATAAGGTGACTACCTCCGGATCCATCAGCCTGTCTGCAGTGACATCCTCGTGGGCAGAGTCTACGGTGACCTTCTCCGTGCAGCCGTCCGTGGCCCTGCCCTTTGCCACCGCGCCCGTGAGTACCGCGAATACGTTTGTGCTGTTTGACGTCACGGCGCAGGTCAACGGCTGGCTGGCCACCCCGGCAAGTAACTTCGGCATCTCGATCACCGGTATCGGGTCAACCAACGTCGCTCTCGATAGCAAGGAGAACACCGCCACCAGCCACGCTCCGGAGCTGGAGATCGCCGTGATCGCACCGGCCGGACCTGCCGGCGCTGCCGGGCAACCGGGCGCCGCCGGACCAACCGGCGCCACCGGACCCGCCGGCGTCAATGGACCTAAGGGAGCCACCGGCGCTACCGGCCCCACCGGACCCTTCGGCGCCACCGGTCCAGCCGGGGCAACGGGAGCCCAGGGACTGGCGGGTGCAGCCGGCGCTACCGGCCCCACCGGCCCAGTCGGTCCGACCGGCGCCGCCGGCGCGATTGGAACTCAGGGACTCGCGGGCGCGGCCGGCGCTACCGGCCCCACCGGACCTGTCGGAGCCACCGGCCCCGCTGGCGCAACGGGAGCCCAGGGACTGGCCGGCGGGCTCGGCCCGGCAGGCGCCACCGGCGCCACTGGCCCCACGGGAGCGAACGGGCCCACCGGCAATCAGTTCAGCATGGACCCCACGATCCACCCCTCCGGCGGCTACACCATCCCGGATAGCGACACGTTCTTGTACTACGAGACCAACAATCCGTCCGGCGGGCCCGGCAATTTCACCTTGCCGCACGCCACCGTGAGCGGCAGGCGGCTCGTGGTGATTCCGGTCAACCCCAGTCTCGTTTCCAGCACCATCCGGGTCCAGATCACGGCGCAGTCCGGCGATACCATCCTCAACGAGGCTCCGGTGGGAACGTCGACAATGACAGCGCTCGGGCCGATCATGCTCTTCAGCGACGGCAACCATCACTGGTACGTCGTCGCCACCCAGTAGATGATGGCCGGCTCGCGGGCGGCCCCGCTGCTCCTGCTGGCCTGCGTGCTTATCGCCGGCGCCGTAGGCCTCTGGCCGGAGCTTTCCATCAGCCGTGTCGACCTGAACGACAACGTATTCCACTTCGGCCTGATCCAGGGCATGGCCAGGGCCGCGGAGCGCGGAAGCCCGCTGGATTTCTGGTCGCCGGAGTGGTCGCTGGGCTACCCGGTCCTGCGTACCTATCAGCCGCTGGCCCACGCCCTGGTCGTGCTGGTGTACTTCGCCTCGGCGAAGACGTTGTCGCTGATGACCGTCTTCGTGTGGGCGCGGTTCCTTTCCGTCCTGCTCCTGCCGCTGACATTCTTCGTGACGGCGCGATTGCTGTCTTTGGAGTGGTGGGAAGCTGCGGCGGCGAGCCTCCTGGCGCCGCTGGTCTCGACGAACTTCCTTTACGGCGTCGAGTACGGCAGCTACCTGTGGGCGGGCAGCGGGTTGTTTACCCAGGCCGTGGCCACGCACTTCCTGCTCCTTGCCATCGGCTTCGGCTTCGCGGCGATCCGCCGGGGCCGGCGCCTCGGATGGTGCGCCCTCTTTCTGGCGCTCACGTTTCTTTCCCATTTCATCTACGGGTACATCGCCGCTGTGACCCTGTGCCTGCTGGCATTTCTGCCCGACAGGGAGACGCCGCGGAGGCCGCGTATTCTGCGCACCTTGTGGATCGGCGCCATCGCGCTCCTGCTGTCCGCGTTTCAACTCGTGCCCATGCTCCAGGACGGCGGCTTCATCAACCACAGCCGCTGGGAGCCGACGTGGAAGTGGGACTCCTTCGGCGCCTGGCAGGTGCTGAAGATGCTCTTCACCGGCGAGCTGCTCGACCATGGCCGCCTGCCCGTGCTCTCCCTGCTGGCGCTGGCGGGCATCGTGGTGTGGTTCTGGGACTACCGGCACAAGCGCCGGCTTCACCTCGCGGGGACGTTCGTCGTATCCGGCGCCCTCCTGTGGCTACTGATGTTCTTCGGGCGGCCGTTCTGGGGGCCGTCGCTCAAGATGCTGGGTGTGCCCGAGGACATGCAGGTGCATCGTGTCATCGGCGGCGCGCACGTCTTCCTGGTGCTGGCGGCTGCCATCGGGCTGGCCGCGCTCTGGCGCTGGCTCGCCGCGCGCTGGCATTTCGCCGCGGCGGTAGCGGTCACCGCGCTCCTGCTTTACCCGATGATCCGCGAGCGCGCCCATCTCCTCTCGGACAATGCCGTTTGGGGGCGCCGGAACCTGGCGGAGTACCACGAGAACCGGAATGCGATCGATGCCGTCATCGCGCGCGTGCGCGAACGCGGAGGCCGCGTCTACCCGGGGCTCGCCGCGGGCTGGGGCGGCAAGTTCAAGGTGGGCGATGTTCCCTTCTACGCGTTTCTGAGCCGGGCGGAAGTGCCTGCGGTGGCTTTCCTGTACCACTCCATGGCGCTCACCGGCGATGTCATGGTGCGCTTTGACGAGATGGATCCCACCCACTACCTGCTCTTCAATATCCGCAGCGTGATTGCTCCGGCCGAGGGCGTCGCGTTGCCTCCGTTTCTGGCTCCGCGCGAGCGGATCGGGCCCTTCCGTATCTTCGACGCGCCTGGTGTGGGCTACTTTGACGTGGTGGACGCGCCCTTCGCCGTCCACACCACACGCGACAACTTCTACGACGTGAACGATCGCTGGCTGCACAGCGATCAGGCAGCCAGGAAGCAGCATCTGCGCCTCGATCTTTACGGCGACCAGACCCAGGCGCCCCGTCTCGATCCCGAGCAGCAGCTCTTCCCGGCTTTTTCCATGGGCGTCCCCGGTTTCGTCGCCAGCGAACGCCAGGACGGCGGGTCCTTCGAGGCCCAGGTTCAGGCGCTGCGGCCGAGCTTTGCCCTTTTTCGCATGACCTGGCATCCCAACTGGAAGGCGTACGTGGATGGGCGGCCGGAACCGACGCTCGTGCTCTCACCGGGGTTCGTGGGCTTGCCGTTGACGCCGGGGCCGCACAAGATCGTATGCCGGTACGAAGCGGACCACGCGAAGGCGATCCTCCTTCTGGGCGGGTGCCTGCTCGCGCTGGTCCTCGCTCGCGTGGGACCGCGGCCCGTCCTGTGGAAATGGGCGCAGCATGCCGTACCCCGGCGGGTCGCGGTCGCGGCGGGCCTGGTGGCGCTGGCTCTGCCGGTCGCCGTTTCGCTCATCACTCCGCGGCTCCCCGACGGACACGACGCGCTGGAGTACTTTCCGCGCCTCGAGGAGTTTCACGAAAACATCTCCCACGGGATCCTGTTTCCGCGCTGGGCGCCCGACTTGAGCCGCGGCACGGGTCAACCGCTTTTCGAATTCAATCCGCCCGTCATCTACTACCTGTCCGAGTTCTGGCATCTCGCGGGCTTCGATTTCCTGACCTCCGTCAATCTTGCGGCGGTGACACTGGTACTGGCGTCGGCCGCCGGCATGTTCCTGTTGTGCCGGCTCTATTTCGGTCCGTGGGGCGGATGGTTCGGAACGGCGGCCTATCTCTACGCGCCCTATTTCGCCGTCGACCTCTATGTGCGCTCGGCCCTCGCCGAGTTCGCCGCGTTTCCGTTCTTCGCGCTGACGCTGTATGGCTTCGGAGCCTACGCCAAAACCGGCAAGCGCGGGTACCTGCTGGCGGGAGCGGCGGCGTATGCGGGCGTCCTGTTGAGCCACAACGCGGCGGCTTTGCTGTTCACGCCGCTGCTGATCGCGTTTCTGGTCTTCACCGCGTGGACCGCGCACTCGTGGCGCCTGCTGCGCCATCAGGCTTACGGGTTTCTGCTGGGCCTCGGCCTGGGGGCTTGCGTGTGGCTGCCGTCGCTCGCGGAACGGCAGTACGTCGGTCTCGCCCGCCTGCTCGAAGGTTACCTGAACTACAAGAACCATTTTGTTTACCTGCACCAGTTGTTCTACTCGCCGTGGGGATACGGGATCTCGGTGGCGGGCGACCAGGACGGCATGTCGTTCGCTCTGGGATGGAGCCACCTGCTGCTGGCTGCGACTGCCGCAATCTGGATTCTGTGGTCCCGCCGGCGAGGTCATCTTCGTCGCGTGAGCTTCGGTGCGATGCCATGCACACACGCTCACGCAGAGTGGCCGTGGCTGTGGTTTTTCGCCGGCGCGGCGGCGGGCCTCGCGATCCTGATGCTCGACGTCGCGGCGCCGCTGTGGGATCGCATGCCCCTTCTGCAAATGGTCGAGTTCCCGTGGCGCTTGCTGGGACCGGTGACCCTGTGTGTGGCGCTGCTGGTGGCGCCGCTCGGCGCGCTGATCGGCACGCTCCCGCGCTGGCGGGCCGGCGCTGCGATCGCCGCTCTGGCGCTCTTGATCCTGCCCGGCCTGGCCCACTGTCAGCCTTGGCGATTCCGCGACATGGACCTGACGCTGTGGACCCCGCAACGAATCGCCATGCGCGGAATTGAAGTGACGACTGCGGCCGAATACGTCCCGCGGTGGGTGAAAACCTGGCCGGCGTACGATCCACGTCCGGCGCGAATTCCCGGCGGCGAAGTGGTGGTCTGGCAAGGCCGCCTTACGCCCGTTTCCTGGTCCGGACGGATCCGCACGGCCGCCGGCGGCACGGCGGAGATGCCGATCGCCTGGTTCCCGGGCTGGGTGGTGCGAATCGACGGGTCGCCGGTCTCCACTCAGCCGGCGGACCCGACCGGCCTGATCCGGTTCCGGGTTCCCGCCGGAGAACACACGCTCGATGCGGAGTGGACCCGCACGCCGCCGCGCCGCCTGGCCGATGGGATCAGTCTGCTCTCGCTCGGGATCCTGCTGGTGCTCGCCATCCGAACCGTCAGGCCCGGCCCTCGTCTCCCGCCAGCCTGAACCAGTCTCGTTCCGAGCCCCGGCGCAGTCGCGAACGAGCTAGAAATTCGAGAGCGCGGCATCGCCCTGCGCGCGCCAGCGCCGCGCCGCAAGGTCTGGATGGCTTCTCTCGAGTTTTCTCGCGGCTGGCTCGCCTTCGAGGGCTTCATGCGTGGCGCCTCGGACCTGTACCAATGTTCTCCGTTATGCCCGATTCGCAAGGAGGCTCCCTACAAAAGTCCCTACAGCCGCGCATGCGCCGTCGCGCAAGCCGGGTCCCGGCTCAGGCGCTCACTCAGCGCCGCTCGGCAAGGAACCTGTCGATCTCACCCGCCGTTTCGCCCACAAGTTGTTGCAGGTTGCGCTCCATCGATCGCACCACCTCGACCACTGTGTTGCCACTGACCTGCTCCTCTCGCTCCGCCGTGCGATCCCAGACAGTCTGGTTGGCCTTCCGGTCTACCACCTCGACATGCAGCGAGATCTTGGTCCGAATGGAGGAGCTATCCACTTCGTCGAACTCGTCCAGCATTCCTCGCACCAGGTAGTCGCCGTTGGTCGAACTTCCCGAATTAAGCACGCGCCGGTACTGTCCCGAGTCCCGCAGGGCGCGCAGCAGTGCGTCGCGGACCATCGATCCGGGCCGCTCCGTCCAGCGATGATACTCATACGCGCCTGCCTCGTTGGACCCTTTCCTGTACCGAATCCGGCCGTCCTCGAGAGATTCCGGTGTCGTGATTTCGCCCACCAGCAGAACAGGACCGTCCAACTTGCCCTGAGGATGACCCCTACAAAGAAGGTGATCAATGAGGTGATGGGGATTGCGCCGACGCCCACGGCCATGGCTTCATGGACCGCCCGTTGGAGCATCCGGCTGGTCTTCAGCGGGGAGAGAAACAGCAATCGCAGCGATTGGACGGCAATCTCGGCCAGTCCGCCAACGTACGCGATGCTTCGCTCGGTTGCCCCGCCCACCTCTGCCACCCACTGCATTACGACACCCCCAATGCCTCCTGCTCAGTTTGAAAGACTTGAAAGATACGAATTACATGGGTGAGCCGAAACACCTCTTGCACCCTGGGTGTCAGCCCGAACAGAACGAACTCCTTCTTCAGATTCTGCGACCGCTTCAACACTTCGATAAGGGTGGCGATTCCGGAGCTGTCGATGTACCGGATCGCCGCCAGGTTGAGTGCCAGCCTGCCCCCCGTCGGCAGGGCGGCGAGAAGAGTGCGGCGGAGTTCCGAAGAAGTGCCGAGATCCACGTCTCCATCCACCTCCACAACCTTCGCCGCTCCCACCTCACGCACGGTGATCTTCATGGCGCCTTCCTGAACCGCTTGCTCGCCACAAAACGATTTCCCGCCGGCGATTCCTGGTAGGAAACTTCGTCCATCACGTTCCGGATGATGTGCGTTCCAAGGCCGCCCGGTTGCTCGCCGCCCATTTTCGCGCGCGCAGATTTTTGACCGGTCCGGCGCGTCGCCGTTGTCCAACAATGCGATCTCCAGGCCGTCCGCGCTCTCCCTGCATTCCAGCTCCATCAAACCGTCGGTGCGGTTGTGATAGGCATGCGTGATGACATTGGCGAGGGCTTCGTGTATCGCCAGGACGATTGCATCGCATTCGGATTCATCCCAGCCAATCAGTGCGGCCAGAGGCCCGATAGCGCCGCGGACCACGGGCAAATATCGCGGGTCGCTCGGCATCGAGAACTTGAGTAGCAGGCCGTGCGGAGGGTTACCCATTGCCACCTCCAGGCAGGCGCCTCTCGAAGGCCAATACCGTTTCGTCATCGGTCTGTGGCGCTGTCCCGCGAAACCGCGCCACCGCCTCCAGCAGCCCTCGGCCGGCTGCTACCGGGGATTCCGTGGGCAGATTTCGGGCGGCGGAAAGCAAACCGTCCAGGCCTAATTGCGCACCGGATGCATCCCAGGACTCGCTGATCCCGTCGGTGAAGACCAACAGGAGGTCCCGGGGCTCCAACTGGACCGCCGTCTGGCGGTAGGAAGTTCCCGCAATGAGCCCTAGTGGAAGGTCAACAATCTCTTTGCTGAGCGGTGTGGAGTCCAATAGCAGGTTCCACTCCCGTGCTGCGGCACGATACCAGAGAGGAGGCACCTGACCGGCGTTCGTAAACAGTAGCTCCCCGGAATCCGAGTAGAAGCTGGCCACGAAAGCCGTGGCAAACTGCGGGCTCTCCGCGGTCCTCAGAAAGTTCTCGTTCAGCTCCTGGATCAAGGCGGATTGATCCCAGCTCTCGACATGCTGCCGCAACGAGTCGCGCAAACGGCCGGCCGCGGCGCTGACCGCTTCGCCATGGCCGGATACGTCCGCCAGGACAACCCGGGCGATCACGCCGTGGCTGCAAGCGGACATGTAATAGAGGTCTCCGCCGCGTGTAGAAGGTTCGAGCGGTCGGCACGAAATCCAGCCCGCCAATCCCGGCAACTCCGCCGAGAACGCAGCGAGACGATTCCCACCGCGCACCTCCCGACAGGCAAGGCGCTGGACCTCCTCAGCCCCTCCGAGCATCATTTGCTTCACCGTAACATACGGAGGGCCGGAAGGTGCGGACATACCGCTACGCCGCCAACACCTTGTGTACGAACTGGACCGCCATCGAACCTTCGCCCACCGCCGACGCCACGCGCTTCACGCTCCCGGAGCGGATATCTCCGACAGCAAAAACGCCGGGCAGACTCGTCTCGAGCATATACGGCGCACGGCTCAAGGACCACTCCGGCCCCAGGTCGGTGCCGGTTTTGACGAACTGTTTGCCGTCAAGCGCCAAACATCCTCCGAGCCATGCGGTGTTGGGATTCGCACCAGTCATCAGGAACACGTGGCGGACCTCGTGGGTCTCGGCCGTCTCCTCGTCTCTGGCTCGCCAACGAACACGCTCGAGGTGCGCGTCGCCATCGAGTTCTTCGATTTGGGTCCACGCCTTGAGAGTGATGGTTTGGCAGGCCTCGATTCGGGAAACCAGGTATCGGGACATCGTGTCGGCAAGCCCCGGGCCGCGAACCAGAAGGTAGACGTGCTTGGCGATCCCGGAAAGGAACATCGCCGCTTGCCCGGCGGAGTTTCCTCCTCCGACAACGACGACTTCCTCGTTGCTGCATAGCTGGGCCTCGACCTGCGTCGCGCCGTAGTAGACACCGGCGCCCTCGAACCGCGCCAGCTTCGGCAGAGGCAGCTTTCGGTATTGCGCGCCAGCCGCCAAAATGATGCTGCGCCCCCGAACGGATCCTCCATCGTCCAGTTCGATCGCGTAGGGCGCACGGGCGCATTTTAAGGCGCGCGCCGCACGTGCCACCAGGATCTGTGCGCCGAACTTCTCCGCCTGCACGAACGCGCGGTTCGCGAGATCCTGGCCCGAAATCCCCATGGGAAAACCGAGATAGTTCTCGATCCTGGAACTCGCGCCGGCTTGGCCTCCCGGCGCGTTGCCCTCGAGCACCAGCACATTCAGCCCCTCCGAGGCTCCGTAAACCGCCGCGGCAAGCCCGCTCGGTCCCGCACCAACCACGATCAAGTCGTATACTGCGCCCTCGTCGACCCCTGCATTCAAACCAAAGCACGCAGCGGCCTCCGCATTGGTGGGGTTCCGAAGCACCAACTCCCCACGGCAGATCAGCACCGGGATCTCCGTCACCTGAATCCCGAAGTGATCGAGCATCCCCTGCACATCGGGATCGCGCTCGACGTCCACATAGGTATGGGGATGGCCGTTGCGGGACAGGAAGCTTTTCAGTCGTAAAGTGTCGCCGGAATGGCTGGATCCGATCAGCACCGCGTCGCCTACGGAGTTGGCGATCAGATACACGCGGCGCAGCACGAAGGAGCGCAGAAAAATCTCGCCAAGCGCGACGTCCGACTGCATGATCCGCCGCAGTGATGCCCTGCCAAGCTCGAGCAGCGTGCTCGCTTCGTGCGCCCGGCATCGGACCAGGCTGCGCCGGCCCGAGAGCTGATTCACTTCTCCCGTGAACTTCCCCGGGCCAAGGATTCTGAGCTCGGTCTCCTGCCGGCCCGTAACACCAATGATCTCGATACTGCCCTGGAGTACGATAAAGACCCCATGGCTGTCATCGCCCTGGTCGTAAACGATTTCGCCCGGCTGTACGGTTCGCTGTTCGGCGAATGCAGCGAGCCTCGCGATCTGAGCGTCATCCAAGACAGGGAACATCAAGTCGGTCTGTTGCGGGTCTTCAGCCATGTTACTTACCCCTCCTCACCCATGATCGTTCGAAGCTAGTCCCATCCGCCGCCCAGGGCCTTGTACAGCTGAACCACGCTTAGCAACTCGTTCAGCTTGATCTGGGAGTCCGTCAGCTCGGCCTGAAAGAGGTCGCGGTCCGCATCCAGGGCGTTGAGTTGCGTATCCACGCCGCCGCGATAGCGCACGTACGCCAATCCCGGCAGTATCGCGCGCAGCCGGAGTCTTACGGAGCAGGCTCTGTAGGCGGTCTTGAAGCGCGACCACTTGCCCAGCGCCATGCAGGAGGACACCTGCCCATCTGGATCTTTACAGCGGAATCCTATCACACAAAAAGGGTTTTGTGGAGCGTAAGCTGTCCGCGTAAACTGTCCGCGATACGACGACAGGTGATCTTTATGGTGGCGCTTTGCCGCCTGAAAGAGGCGACGGAATCCTGAGAGTCCAGGCCGGAACGTTGCTACTCTCCCACCAGTTTGAACAGGTAGTTGAAGTAGTTCCCCGGCGTGGGTTTGATGTCCTGGGCGCGGACGGTGAAGCCAGGCAGCATTTCCTCCATGATGTGTTTGTATAGGAGAGTCTTGAACTCGTGGAGAGGGTCGTTCTCCCGCAGGGAGATGTCGGCGATCTCGACGCGTTTGGTATCGAACCAGACTTCGGTGATGTCGGTCCGCATATTGCCGATCCGGCGGACCTGGAGAGCCTCCAATTCTTCTCTGATCTCGGATAGACGCGAAGGGGAGAGTTGGAGCGCTTCGAGCTCAGGTACGGACTGCCCCTTGGCCAGCCGGTCGAGCTGATCGTAAAGGGTGCTCAGGTCGGCGTTGCGCTTGATGAAGTTGATCTGGCCCTCTTTCAGTAGTGCGTCGACCTTCTTGGGGTCCAGCGGGAGCGCCGGTTTGAGGCCCTGCTGCCGCAGAGTGGACGAGTTGTTCAAACCCTCCGCGATGTCGTTGAAGGTGCTGTTGCCGCCATAGCTCTTCCCGCGGATGGTCACCTGCTCGTGAAACGTGAGGAATTCTGTGGGATCGGGCTTGTGCCCCTGCAGTTGTTCCTTGAGCCGCTCGGCGACGTAGCGCTTGATCTCCTTCTTCTCGATCGCCTTGCCCGTTGTACCGCTGCCGCCTCCGCCGCGCCCGCCCCCCTTCTTGGGAACAGCCTCGGTGGTTTCGCCGACAGTTCCGCCGGCGGTGGTGGTAACGGTCTTCGGCGCCTTCTTCGGAGCCACCACCCGGCGCACGGCCCTCGGATCGCCCGAAACCGCCCGAAGTTCCTGCTCCGCTTCCTCGAGCTCTTCGGCAGCGTTGACGGCAGGCGTCAGTTCCTTCTTCCCTCCGACCACCTTGAGGTGGCCGGTCTTGGCCGCGGTGGTTTGTCCCTCGCCCTGTACTACGGAGCGGATCGGCGACTTGGCGGCCGTGTCGGCGAGCGACTCAGGGTCGGGAGGCGGCCCGGTCCCTGCGACAGCTGGCTTGACGGCCGGCGGGCCGGCCTTCTCGGCATCGTCGATGGCTTGGAGCAAAGCCTCGGTCTGCTTGCCAACCTGCTCGATGTTCTCGAGGTCGCTCGCGTCCAGTTCTTTGGCCGCTCTGACGGCGGCGCGCCAGTTGGCGTAGTTCTTGCGCAGGCCATTCCCCAGCTGCACGAGGCCAATGCCGCCGCGCGCCAGGCCGTAAATCCGAACGTAGGCTGTGATCTGGTCGAGGCTGGTGACGAACTCGCGGCCCTGGTCCGGCCAGGTCTCGATAATCCAGCCGCGGTGTTCCTGGATGACGCTGTTGGTGAGATCTAGCGTCAAGGCGATACGGTCGGCCCAGACCAGGCCAGTGCGAGCGGCCGCGCCGACGCGAGCCACAGTCGAGACGGCGCCCAGACCCTCCACCGTTTCGGCCCCGGCCGCCACCTCGCCTCCAAACCCGAACGTCAGGCCGGTGCCGAATGCCTCACCAGCCTTCTCGAGCGCCACTCGCGTCGATTCGTTCTCGAGCTGCAACAGGTAGAGCGCGGGGAAGTAGCCCACGGTCCCGCCCTCGTCGTAGAACTTCACTCCCACGACGTCGGTTTCGTCGAGGATCACCTCGTCCCAGATCCTGGACGGCAGGCGCAGATCGCGATCGTAAAAGTAATCGGTGCCGAAAATGTCGAAACGGAGGTGGACGGCGATCTTGCCATCGGGGAGACGGCGCGCGTATATGGGCGAGGGGGTCAGCACTGTAATGCCGGGTTTTCTGTAAGGCAGAATCAGGCTGGATTTCGCCTTCTCCAACCCCTTGGCGAATACCTCCGCCGTCATCACCGCCTTGGTCTTGATGGCGAGGATGCGGTCCGCCTGCTTCTGCTCGTCCTCGAAGACTTCCCCGGCGGTCAGCTCGTCGAAGAGGCGGTCCAGGAGGCGACGGCCTTCGGGGGTCCCGGCGAGCTGGCGAAGCTGCTCGTCGGTTGCGGCTTCGGCGAAAGCCAAGGACACATCATCCTGGTCGGTGGAGCCCAACGAATCGATGACGCGCTGGACGTAGTCGGGGTCGCTACGCAAGGCTCGCTTGAGCAGATCGGCGCCCAGCGCCTGCTCGTCGAGATTCAGCCAACTCGTGTGGTCGTCGATCAACTCCTCCGGCGTTCGCACGGGCGGCGGTGGCTCGATCGTTTCCAGATGGGGCGTGGGCGGCGGCACAATGTCGCTCTCGACCGGCTGCACCAGCGTGGGAGGAGGCGGAGGTGGCGGTGCGAGGACGTCGTGCAGCTCCGGCGGCGGGAGTTGCGGCAGTTCGTCCACATCCGGCGCAGGCAGGGGCGGCAAGTCGGGCGGCTTCGCTTCGATCTTCGGGGGCGGTGCTTTGGGCTTGGGCTTCGGCTTCGGGCGCGCCTCCGGGGGCGGCAGCGGCCGGAACTGCGGCCCGGGATGTTCCCTGAGGTCCACCGGGATTGGGTACTCGTTGATCACCACCTTGTTGTAGCCGAGGGCGGCGAGCCGCGACATGGCTGCCTGGTCGACGCGCACGGGCGTGGTGGTCTTGCGGCGGATCGCGATGTTCAGCGTTCCAGGCTCGTCGGTTGTCCAGCCGATGGCAACGGCGAATTGCTCATCCTGGAGGCTGTTGTCCTTCGGATACCGGATGACGCCGACGCCGTCAACCTGGACCTCCTGCAGACCTTCGCCCGCTTCAACGTATCCCACCTTGGGCCCTGGGGTTTCGGGCTTGTCTTGCCGGGCCATGCCGACCATGCTTCCGGCGGGCAGATCGACGCGTTCGGCGCCGCCGGCCACATCGGCGGCTGCTTTCGCCGCGGACTGCTCCGGCGCGGCGGAGCCCGCACGCGCCTGGCCGCCACGCCGCTGCTGGACCACGTGGGCCAGTTCGTGAGTCAATAGCTCTTCGGAGTCGGCGCGATCCGCGGACACCTGGCCCTGGTTGAAGACTACGTCGTCACCGACGGTGAAAGCGAGCGCGTTCGCGGCGTCGGCGGTGGCGGCTGCGCGCGGGCCGGAGTGAACCCGCACCGTATCGAGATCCTCGCCGAAGTGCTGCTCCATCTCAGCTCGCGTCCCGTCATCGAGGGGCCTGCCGGAGGATTGGAGCGCCGCCCTTACCGGGATGCCTGGCTGGCGGCCGGCGTTACGCCGCAGCATAGACGCGACGGCGCGGTTCCCGATCAGCGATTGCAGCCCGAGCACAGCGGGCGGCGCCTGAGCGGACGCGGGCGGAGCCTTGGCGCCCCGGTTGCGAACGGGGCGGGGTCTGACCTTGCCGGCGTGGGCGCGCTTCATAGCCGATCCTTCACCTGGTGATCACGACCTTGGCCGATCCCGGAACGATGAATTTCTCCATCTCCGGTAGCAGGTTCGCTGGAATTTCCATCTGGTCTTCGGCGAAGCGTACGTCGACCAATCGCGGCTGTCCCTGCAGGAACTTCGTTCCACGCTCGGGGACGGCGGCGGAACGCAGGGACTGTACCCAACTCTCCTCCACCTCAAAGGCCACGATTCTTGCGCCGGGACCGCGCTTGGCGAGGAACTCGAGGGCCCGTTCGACCGAGCCGAAGTTCAGATATGCGGTGCCCGGCGTGGTAGTGACTGCTCCGGCCGGATCGACGTTGAGGAGAGTACGGCTGCCGCTGCCCTCCACTCGGAAGACCACGCGGCCGCGCGCAGTCTTCAGCAGCCCGCGCTCCAGGCGCGGCAGTTCGGCAGGAGTTTGCTCGCTCTTCGAAAGCGGCACTTCGACCTTCTGCTGGGGCGCGCCTTTCCCGGCGGCGAGCTTGTCGATCTCGGCGTCGATCTCCTCATTGGTCGGCAGATCCGCGGTCGCCGACCGGGTTCCGGCGGCGTATTCGGCGGACTCCTCCTTCAGGCTGGCTGCCTCTTTGCGCAGAGCGGCGGCCTGATCCTTGAACTTCGCGGCCTTGTCGACATCCTTCATTACGGCGACGCGGCGTTCCAACTCGGCGGCTTCGGCCTCCTTGGACGCGGCGAGACGTTGCCAGGCCGCGGCGCGCTGTTGCTGCAGCAGATTCCCTCCAGGCTCGGGAGGGGCGCCCGTGGTGCCGCCGCCGAAACCTTCCTGCGGCATGTCTTTGAGCGGTCCGTCGTAAAGCACCTTGCCTTCGGGCGAGGTGACCTTCACCTTGGGGCTGCCGCCCGACATCTCGGTGATGGCGATCTTGTTGCCGCCGGCCTCGCCCTCGATGGCGTCGATCGGCTTCAGGGCGCCGGTGACCGCCGTCGGCCCGCCGCGCACCAGCTTGACGCCTTTCACCGCGGCATTCTTGAGGCCAATCGCGCCCATCACGGCGGTGATCGCGCCCATGACCATCATCTGGTTGGCGGCCTCCTGCTGTTCCTTGTCGAGCACGTCGTGGGCGCCCTTGCCGAGCGAGAGCATGTAGCCCTGCTCGAAAGCGCTGATGCCGGAATAGATCGCGTAGGCCCCCATGCCCGCTTCCAGGGCCGCGACGCCGGCGATGCCGATGGCGGAGGTGGGAGGAAAGATGGCCAGCAGGAGCAGGGCGATGGTGAGGCCGAACATCAGGACGCTCTTGACCTTCTCCCAGGTCTCGGCGACCTCTATCTCCTCTTCGATGGCTTTCTGGACGGCCTCGTCCTGCAAAGGGAGCAACTCGCGGACGATGGGCCGGAGCGTGAGGTAATCGAAGTCGGGCTCGCCGATCTTCCTCGAGAAGGCGGCAAACTTGGCGCGGCGCTCCTCAATGCGGTTCACGATTTCGGTCAGGACCTCGGCGGGCTCGGTGTGCGTCACCAGCAGGTTTTCCGGCAGCACGTCGTAGTTGGCGGGTCCGAGGACGAGGAGGAAGGGCTGGATCTTGGTCAAGGAGGCCGAAGCGGAAGTTGCACCCGGAAGCGCCTGGTTGTCGATGCGGTATTCGGGAGGCATGCCCTCGCCTTTGAGCGGCTTGGCGAAGGTGGGACGGGGCGTGGGGGACTTCATCTCGTCGGCGGCGTAGTCCTTCAAGATGTCCACCGGCGCTTCCCATTCGCGGCCGGTCTGCAGGTACTTCGGAGTCTCCTTTTCCAACTGGTCGGCGAGAAGCTCCAGGTGGCAGCCCATGCAGACCCGATTCTCGCCCCTCACCTGGCCCTCGGCCTTCATTCGCCGGATTGGGTTCTTTGAAGTGACGGCCTGGTCGTAAGCCTGCAGCGCCTGCCCGCCCTCCTGCACGGCCCGAACCTGGAGGTCGCGGACGTCCTGGGAGTAAGCCATGCGCTCCACCTGTTTGGGCTGCAGTTGCTGTTCGAGGAACTGGCGCCAGTCCGCGAGCGCGGAGCGGTTGCCCGCCATGCGCGCCTGGCCCGCGGCCTTGACCAGACGCTTGAAGGCGGCGACGCGGTCGGCGAGCGACGGCTTCTCCGGCTCCTCCTGCTTATCTTCCGACGGCGCGAACGCGAAGAGGGTCTTCTTGATGACGTCGACGTGAACCTTCTTCTGTTTTTTGAAGAGGGTCGCGGGGTCGCGTTGGCCGGGCAGTACCTTGAAGCCGAACTCGTATTGCTGGCCGCCCACCAACTTATCGCCGAAGTCCCAATGAACCTTCTTCCCCTCGACGGTAACCGTGGTCTCGTAACCTCCCTCCGGAACCGTACAGTCGCTCAATTCGTAGGTGAGATTGCCTGTGGCCGTGGCGAAGACGATGTAGCTCGAAGAGAAGGGGTCGTCGGTGCAGTAGACGGTTACGCCGGTGACGCTCGTCTGCTGAGGCTGCTCCTTCTTGGCGTCGCGCTGAATGACGGGAGCGCGACCGCTTTCCACTTGCTGCACCACGTGGGTCAGCTCGTGGGCGAGCAGTTCGCGGCCGGCCGGCGACTGCGGAGCAAATTCGGAGCGGTTGAAGACGATGGAGGAGCCGTAGGCGAAGGCGCGCGCCCCGGCCCTTTCCGCGGCGCGCTCCGCCTCCGGGCCGGTGTGGATGCCGACGCCGGCGAGCGAGCGGCCGAATCGCGCCTCGAAGAACTCGCGCAGGGGGCGCGAGAGGGCGGCACCGGGTCCGAAGCGCGCACGCCGCGAGGAAACGCGCTCGTGAAGAGGCAGAAGCGGGCTAACACGGGGCGGGGCGCGGCCGGCGACGGCGGCGGCGACGCGATCGGCCTCGCGTTCGGAGGGCTGGTCCGATTCGCCATCTTCGGGCGGCGGTTCGACGATCGCGGGAGGGGAGGCATCGCTATCCGCGGCATCCGCCTGGCCCGCATGATAGGCGGCCTCGCCCTGCGCGGGAGTGGGCGGGGCGGGCAGGGGTTCGACGCGCCTTGTCTCGCCGTAGCGCCGCGGAACCTCGCCCTCATGGGGCACCACCGTAATCCCCCGAAGGGCCAGCCGCATCAGGCCGGGAGCGTTCTGCCGGGCGCCGGCTGCGGTTTTGGCGGAGAGTGCGAGGTGGATCAGGTCCGGCCGAAGGTCCGACCACGCAGCCGAGACAGGCGGCGCGTTGCGCGGGTAACGCAGGACAGGGGCGCCATCGATTCGCAGCTCCTCTGATCCAGGGCCGCCATCCACGTTTTCGATCCGGTGGCGATGGGGCCGTGCACCCGCGCCGGGCGCGCCCGAGAGAATCGCTAGCAAAGCGCGATTGCCCGCCAGCGGCTGCAAACCGCGCAGGCCCTGGGCCTTGGCGATCGCCAGCGCGGGCTCGTGTTCCCGCACCTGCGCCGCACTCTCAACGGTGCGAACAGCGGGCGTTTTGTCGGCCCGGCTACGATTCATGCCTTACCCCGCGGCTTGCGGCGCGGTTTCTTCCGCGGCGGCGGAGGCGCGGCGGCGGGCGCGGGAGCCGCCCGCACCTTGGTCGCCGCTCTTCGCGGCGGGGGCTTTCGGGCAATCTCCTGCGGCGGTGCCTGATCGTTGGAGCCGGCGCTCGCGGCTGGCTCCGGTTGATCCTTGGGGCCCGGTTCTTTCCGCGGCGGCGGAGGCGCGGCGGCGGGCGCGGGAGCCGCCCGCACCTTGGTCGCCGCTCTTCGCGGCGGGGGCTTTCGGGCAATCTCCTGCGGCGGTGCCTGATCGTTGGAGCCGGCGCTCGCGGCTGGCTCCGGTTGATCCTTGGGGCCCGGTTCTTTCGGGGGCGGCGGGGGCTCGGCGGCGGGCGCGGGAGGCAGCCGGACGTTGGTCACGGCTCTTCGCGGCGGCGCGGAGGGGCGCACGGCAATGTCCTGCTGCGGCGCCGGATTGCTCGCAACGGCGATCGCGGCTGGCTCCGGTTGATCCTTGGACTCCGGTTTTTTCGAAGGCGGCGGAGGGCCGGCGGCGGTCGCGGGAGCCGGCCGCACGTTGGTCACGGCTCTTCGCGGCGGCGCGGAGGGCGCCAGCACAGCCGCTATCTCGGGCCGGCCGGCGATTTCCTTCTGCAGCGCCGGATGGTTGAATCCGGCGATCGCCTTCAGTTCCGGCTGGTCCTTTACGGGATCAGCCTGGCGGATGAACTGGCGCAGAAGATCCAACTCCTTGGGCTGTTTTGGATCGATGTGGAGGAAGAGCTGCACGCGCAGGGCCTTGTCGGAAGAGGCGACCAGCGGCGGCACGATCTGGTCGAACAGGTCGTAGTAGTCCTTGCGGAGCAGGGCGACCACATCGTCCCAGCACTCAGTCGTGTACGCGTCGACGTGATAGAGAAACGCCTTGAGGCGAGCGTCCGGAGTCTCGTACAACTTCGCCGCGGCCCACTGTCGCTTTGCCACACTGCGCTGGACCATGCTGCGTCCCTCCGTTCAGTGCTGGAACTACACGAATTCGAGCCGCACGTCCCCGGTGACGCAAACGCCCGCGATCGAAGACGCCTTGACCATCACGCGGCTGACGGTCTCGTTGACAGAGGTCAGCGTGATGGTGGCCTGGCCCTGAACCAGCTCGACCAGGCCTCCCGTGGCCGAGAGCTTCCCGCGGCTGGTGACAACCTTAAGCTTGTCGTCGAGGCTGCGGACGGGCTTGCCATCGGCGCCCACGGCCCGGATGGCGATCTTGACGCTCGCCTGGCCATCGCCCGCGATCTGGGTCTTGTCAGGCGTCAGCGTCAAGGCTGGCTTGTCGACCAGGACACGGGTTTTCGGGTCGACAACCATGCGGCCCAGGCGTTCTGCGCCCGGAGTCTTTGGGCCGACCTGGATGATGTCCAGGTTGGCGGCATCCTTGCCGGTTACCCGCGCCAGGATGGAGCCATCCGTGAACAGACTTGCTTTCAGCTCATCGAGAGGAACCTCGACATGGGCGTTTTTCTCGGCGCTGTAGCGGGTGTGCTGGTGGAGGATCTGACCGGTCGTCTTGTCATACACGACGTACTGTATGGTTGGGCTCGCCTGCATCGGAATGTTCATGCTGGATCTCTCCTTTCATTCGAAAAATACGAAGCCGACACCTGCGGCGGCGATATCCGGCCCGATCGCCTGTATGCGAAACGTGATCACCTGCCCAGTGCCCCTGAACCAAGGCGCGTGAACATTGTTGTCGTCGCCATGGTGACCGAGTTTCGGACCGTCGTCCCATATCCAGGGGGGGTCGGTCCTGTTGCCGTCCACCTTGTAGACCTCGATCGAGACCGCGTTGTCACCGTCGAAGGCGTCGAGGGAGTCGATCAGGGTGTACTGGCAGAACGCCGTGAAGAACTTGGCGGAGCCCAGGTCGACGTCGAATGTTACCGAGGTGTTCACTGCCAGATTGCCGTTCACCATCACCTTGCTGACCGGGTTGCCCATCAGAGAGGTGCCGCTGCCGTCGGTAAGGACTCCGTCCACCTGCATCCCGCTCATCACCTCGACGCCGTTGGCGTAGTCGCCGGCGAAGTTGATGGCCAGCTTGTTGGTCCAGTCGACCAGCGCGCGCTTGTTTCCACCCGAGCGGCCGTCGAGGACCAGGTCCCAGCCGTGGATGCGGAAGAATCGGGCGCCGACGTCGATCACCGACTGTCCGAACGGATTCAGGTTGTTCGCGTTGACCGCGCTCGCACTGCCATCCAGGTGCATGGTGAGCGCCGCCTGGGCGTTGCGCATGAAAAGATGGCCGGCGCCGCCGGTGGCGCCGATATCGAGCCGGTACTCGTCGCCGTCATAGGCCAGGCCTAAATGGCCGTTGGCATCGAAGCACAGGAAATCGCCGCCGTTGCCCTGCGTTCCAACGCTGAGGACGGCGTGATTGGAATCCAGATTCATCGCCGGCCGTCCGGCCCCGTCCTTGCACACGACTGTGTCGGCGTGAGTCTCGACGCGCGACAGGTTGGTCCCGCCGTCCTTGGAGAGGACGATGGCGTCTCCGCTGTTCGGAACGGTGAGTTGGAGCCCGCCTCCGACGCCGGCTGTCAGCCGCCCGGACAGCTTCTCCTGCACCTGATTGGCATTGGTGAGGGAGCGGCGCACGCGCAATTCGCCGACCGGCTCTCCAAGCGTGGAGCGGCGAAAGGGCAGCGCGCCGTCGCTGTCGGAAAGAGTGGTCAGCGCTCCGGCACCCGAGACGTTGACTATGGCCAGGATCACCGAAGTGCCGTCGTCGACGTACGCGCCGGCGCCCGCGACGGGCTGCAAGCGGACCCAAGGCACCTGCTCCATGCGGCCGCCCGACCCTTCGGTGACGCGGTTAATCTCCGAGAACTGGATGGTCACATACGACTTCTGGCCAACCAAAGAGAGCGGGAGCAGGACCGGGACGGCGACCTCGTTGTTGTTGCCGTTGGGCGGGTCCGCGCCGATGTCGCCGTGACCGGTGGTTGAGAGTACGATCATCTCGCCCACGCCATCCACGGCGACTCCAGGGTTGACGGAAACCTGTGTATCGCCGGGAGCCCCGCTCACCTCCAACCCTAACGCCACGCCGCGGTCGTGCACCGTCGCGTGGTGCAGGCGCGCCAGCGGCAGATGGTAGTCCGTGAAGTCCTCGAAGTGGTTCCGGCTGCTGTGCGGATACTCGTTCGGAGCATCGTAATAGACGTTCTTCTTGATCTGGTCGTAAGTCATGCTGCCTCCGTTTTGCGATGGTTCGGTCCGGCTAGAAATCCATCCACCACGATGTGTGTCCGGGTTTCTCGTTCTCGATGATCTGAACGATCCCGCGCCGGAACTTGTTGCGATCGTCGGACGTCGTCGGGCGCTGATTGGAGAAGAACACGACGACACCGAATTCGTTGGCGCCCGCGCGCCAGCTGCGCTGCGGCGGGTCCTGCTGGGTCTCCCCGGCATCGGTGATGAGCACCCGGCCGTTACGATCCTTCGCCATTTTCGTGGGGTGGACGAGTTGCCGCTGGCTGGTCACGCGGGTGATGACCGGCGGAGCCTGCGTGAGATCGACGCGGTAGATGTGGGGTTGCTCGGCCATGACGCGGTTGCTGGGATCCACCGAGAATCCCCAGCGCAGGGCCTGGTCCGAGACGAGCAACACGGAAGGGGACTCCCACACCAGGCCGGTCGGAAACACCAGCGGGTTGGCGCCGGCCGCGACGGCGCCCAGCAGGGAAGTGGTGGTCCAGCCGGCGCCAGGATCCACCAGGACCAGATCGGCGGGGGTGGTAGTGCTCTGCTGCTGGGCGTCGGCGACGATGAAGCGGCCGGTGGCATCCATGATCAGAGCGGTCGGCTCCCCGATGGCGGCCAGAGCGTGCGTGGCGGCCGCGAGTGGCCCTTCGCTGACCACGACGATGGCCGGTTTGGACGCCCCCGCCGGCGGATTGCCCAGTGGATGGAATCCGCGATCGAGAATGACGAAGTGCCCGGCGCCGTCCAAAACCATGTCCACCGGATGGATGACCGGCAGGACCGGCACCGTGGTCTGGTCCATAACCGTGGCGATGGCGTAGCCCGGTGGAGTGAAACGATAGAGTCCCGATTTCTGCTGCGAGGCCGATGCGTACTGGCCCGTATCCACCACGCTGACGCGGTCCGTTGCGTCCACGACAACGGCCGTCGGCTGAACCAGCGGAGCGCCCGTGAAGATCGGCTTCGGCATGGGCATGGGCAGCCCGCCCGGCGCGAAATCGAGGTCGCCGTTCGCGGTCGAGCGCCAGAGCGCGGGCCTGCGGGGAACCGCGAGCGAAATGTCGGCGGGATCGGAAACGAAGTAGAAGTTCTTGCTATCGACGGCGATGCCCGAAGGATGCAGCAAGGCCGTAATGGTCTGGGCTGGAGCGCTGGGGGGCGACACCGTGTTGCTGTGGGCCACCGCCCGCAACACCGCCGTTCCATCGCTCGCGGGCACGGTGTGCAGGACTGCGTCGTTGTCGTCTACGACCATGCGCGGCCGTGCGGCGGTGACGGCGTAGATATCGAGATAGGTGTAGAGCCCCTCTTTCAGGCCCCGTTGCTGGTAGATGGCGACCATCTGCGAAATCAGCTTGCGCTGCTGGTACTCGGTCCAATCGGGCAGGAGCGTGAGTGCGACCCAGGAAGCCAGGTACGGGAGGAAATCCGTGCGCGTGCGCCAGGGGTTGAACAGTGTGAACAGGTTGTCGATCTGGGTCTCAAAGTCGGTGTGGGTGTGATCGCCGTGCACGATCGTGATGGGGTCGATGAGCTTCACCGGGACGGCGTCCGGGGCCAGGGGATACGTGTTCACCAGGCCGTACGCCAGCGTAAGGAACTCCGCCGTGGCCTGCGCCACCACCAGGTTCTCCGTCTGACCGGCTTGCAGGATCTGGAGCGGGCGGCCGCCTTCGAGCCGGGCGGCGTTGTCGGCGCGGAAGGTGGTCTGGCCCGGGATGAGGTCGGCGATGCGGACGGTTCCGGCAATGTAAGGGCCCCCGGCGAGACTTGCGTCGAGGAACATGGTCAGGCCGGTGAAGTGATCCACCTGGCGGCGCTCGGCAGTGCCTGCGATAGTGATCCAATCCCCAATGCGGAACTGCGCCATGTCGGTGGCGGCGGCGAACAGGATGTGGTCGGTTACGGCGGAGGCGAAGGGCGCCGCCGCACGAACCACCAACCCGCCGCCGTCCAGGCCGGTCAGGATCTTCTCATAGATCCGGAGATGACGGCCCAGGAACTGGGTCGGGTCGTTGTCCGGTACCCAGAGCACCGGGGGCAGATAGTCGAGATAGGTGCTGTTGGCCATCGTGCTCCGATCAGATCTTGGTTACCGTCACGTTGTGCGCCGCGGCGCTACAGACCATTTCGTAGTCGGCGAATTTGACCCAGACGCCCAACACGCCGGTGGGATACAGTCGCGTTGGCGGCGTGTAGAGCGGAGTCTCCGCGTCGATTTGCAGGGACGAGATGAAGCCGACCGCGTTGGGCGGCTTGATGAATTCGAACAGGGGCGCGATGGTCTGGTCCTCCCCGACATCCCATCCGTTTCCGTCGCTGTTGCCCAGGGTGGGGTGCAGGAACTGCTTGATCTGGGCGACGATGCCGTCGTGCACCGTGGTGGAGGTGGCCGGATCGGGCACCAGACCCTGGTCCACCGCCTGCTTCCAGACCATGATCTGGGCGGTCACCTTGATGGGCAGGTAGCGCGGGCCGGTGACGGTGAGGGCGGCGGTGACGGAGCGGCGCTGCTCCAGGTAGTCGGCGACCTCCGCCAGCAACTCCGCAGTCGGCGCCGGCGTGGGATTGCTCAGCGGGGAGCCGGGAATAATGATGACCTGGACGTTGCCCGAGTCGCGGTTCAGGCCGCCGTAGGTCCAGGGATCGCCCGGCTTTACGGCCGGATTGAAGCTCTGGTCGTAGACCGTGAAGAGGCGGGGCGGCAGGCAGCGAACCTTCTGGACCTCGGTGCTCGCCTGGACTGCGAGATACTCGTAGTCCTCGGCGGCGACCGCCCGGTAGCGGTTGCGCAGCACCTCGGGGCCGCGGCGCTTGGTGTCGTCGATGGACTCCTGGTCCGCTCCGTTGGCCGCTGGGCCCGGGTTCGTGGCCGCCACCAGCCCCGCGACGGGCGCGCGCAGAACGGTGATGGTAGAGGGCGGCACGTTGCCGATGACGCCGCCCACCACGTAGCGATACGTGAGCGCCTGGATCTGGCTCTCCGATGGCGGGATGGTTCCGTGACCGTCGGGCGAGACGATGGAATCGTAGTTGCCGAAGCTGAGGCGGCCCATCACGGCGTCGAGACGGAAGACGTTGGCCGCGCCTTGCGGGAAATCATCCACCCGGGACCAGGTGGTCCACGGTCCGAACGTGCCGCCGGGCAAGGCCTGGCGCACCTGCACAACCAGGTGGTCGTAGGGATCGGGAACGCCGGGGTGCTGGTAGAGCGGCGCGTTCACGAGGTCGAAATACTGGAAGGGCTTTCCATTGCTGGTGCCGGCCAATTCCGGCTGGGTCACAGTGAGCGCGTTGCTCGCATGCACGCTGTTGAAGAGAATGGAATCGATCTGAATGGTCAGCGGGTTCGCCGTCAGATTCGAGACATGCACGCCGACCCAGAACAACTGCTTGTCGACCGCGTCGGCCAGCGTGGTTGGAGTGAGGCCCCAGTTTTTAGGCGTCTGGGCTGCCCAGTCGAGCGGGACCGTTACGCTGGCGACGCCGTTCTGAGTGAAAGACGTGGTGCCATCAAGGACGCCTGGGATCACGGGCCAGAGGAGTGGTGACACGGCGGCTTGGGAATACTGCCAGAGCACCTGCAGGCTGCCGGGGCTGACGGGCGTGCGGAACAGGAAGCTGAGTGGGATCGGCAGCGCTGTGGCCTGGTCGAAGCCGAGCGTCAGAGTCAACACGTCGCCGGGCGCCAGCGAGTAGGAATACCCGCTGAGCGGCGCGGCGACCATCTGTGAGGTGACGTTCTCGTAGTGCAGGCCGGTCTTGTGCAGACTGATGGCGGTGGTCAGGTTTGTGGGGAGCAGCGACACGTCCGCATCGGTTTCGAACAGGATGGCCGGATCCTGGTCGGTCTGCTGGGTTGCGACGACGTTCCCCTTGGGCAGGGTGAGGGGCGGCGAGACGCCAGCGAGCTGGTAGGTCAGAAAGACAGTAGCGGGCGAAGCCGGGTCCTGGGTGATGCCGAGCAGGTTGAGGAACTCGATGAAGTTATTGTCGGGCACGCGATTGAGACGGTACTGCATGCCCTCTACGATCCACGCGAACAGCTCCATGAGCGTGATGCCCAGGTCGGTCGCGTTGTGATCGGTCCACTCGGGGTTGTAGCGCGGAATGAGGCTTCGGGCCTCGTCGACGATGTCCTGCCACATCCGGTCGTCCAGGTTCAGGGTTTGCAGTTGACCATTCGCCATAGCGCGGATCCTCAGGTCTGGGACGGCTGAAGGTAGAACGGATACACCAGATCGTCGGGCTGGTAAGTCGCCCGAATCCGATACCGGACATTGATGATCAGCCGCCCGTTCAAGTTGTCGTTATCGACCAGCACGCTGTCGAGAATAATGCGGGGCTCGCCGTTGGTGAGCCCTTCGGTCACATAGTGAGTGGCCAGGTTCGCCGTGGCCAGATTGTTGGGTGCGAAGACCAGGGACTTCAGATTGCAGCCGAAGTCGGGACGCATCAGCCGTTCGCCGTACTGCGTGCCGAGGAGGATGAAGATGGCTTCGCGCACCTTCTCCACGCCACTCGCCTGCTGAATGCCGCCGCGAACGTTGCGGCTCATCGGGTAGGCGAACCCTTTTCCGAGCAAGTCCGGGATCATAGGCGCTCCCTCCTCAAGCCTTGTTGGCGTCCACCGTCAGCTGGGCGGCGTCGGTGATGGTCACGGTCACTTTGGCCGTGCCGGCCGAGGTGGCGCCGCCGGCGGTGACGGTGATCGTCCCGGGGCAACTGATGCTGACCGCATCCCCGAGAGTCACCATCGACTGCCCTTCGCACTGCACACGAGGAGTGGAGGCGGAGATGGTTCCCGTCCCGGCACCAACGAAGGTCGAGGTTCCCGTGACCCAATCGCCGGTGCAGTTGCACGTCAGGTCAATGCCCTGGATCAGCGCGCCTTTCGAGCTGGCGTCGCAGTGCAACGCCGGGTGGTCCGTTGGAGTGAGCGCGACGTTGAGCACGGCCGGCGCGGGAGGAGCCGTCACCGTCGTTGTCAATGTCCGCCCCTGAACCACGATTTGCTGCTGCATCGGAAACCTCCCCTTTACGGATTGAGATGGACCTTGCCGGCCGGGCCCGATTTGATCGTTACGTCTCCCACCGCCTGGATCGTTATGTTGCCCTGAAGGTCGAGCGAGATCGACGACCCCAGCCCGTTCTGGAGCGTCAGGCCCTTGGTTTCGTCCAATTGAACCTCCAGGCCCTTCTTGAGCTTGATGGTCTTGGTCTGATTTGGCCCGGCGTTGACTACGGGTGGCCGGCTCAGGCCGTTCCACAGCCCACCCAACACCACGGGCTTATCGACGTCGCCCTGTTCGAAAGTGGCCAGCACTTCGTCGCCGACATCGGGCAGGAAGAAGATACCGCTGCTGCTTCCCGCCATGGGCGTGGCGACGCGGGCCCAGTTGCTCAGGTTCACGTCGGACAGATGCGGAAACGAGAGCTGCACGCGGCCCAGGCCCTCCGGATCGATGTTGTTCTCCACCTTGGCCACCACGACGCCGTTGACCGCGGACTGGCCGTCCGGCTTGCTGGATCCACCGAGCTTCTTGCGCAGGCTCTCCAGCAGAGCGGCGTTCACGTTCTGCGACACTTCGAAGTTGGTGATGTAACCGGCGTCGCTGATGGTGTGGGTCACCTTGCTGAGCTTGTACCGGCCGCTGAAGCGCTGTCCGACGCCGTTGATCTGCACGTAGTCGCCAGCGCGAAGCTGCGGCATGCCGATGCAGGAGCCGCTGCCCTCAAACAGGCCTTCGAGCAGTTGAAGGAGGACGGATTTGGCGACCGCGAGCGCGTCGAGATAGTTGTTGATGGGCTGGTCACGCACCACGTAGCGGCCGAGAGAGACCAGTTGCTCGAGGAAGCTCGAGCCCAGCCGCTCGATGATGTCGGAGAGGTCGCCGCCGAGCGTCACCGCCGGAAGCACCGCCACGATGGTCTGCGCCAGCTTGTAGTCGTAACCGCGCAGCACTTGGATGCCGAACTGGCCCGAAGTCGATAGGCGCGGGCTGAAACTGCTCAGGTTCTTGCCCCACTCGAGAATGGTGAGCTGGGTCTGCGGGCGGGGGAAGCGGAAATAGAGGCGATCCCAATAGACGAAGAGCTCGAAGAAATTGCGCCGAGCGAGATCGCGCAAGAAAGCCCAGTCACTGCCGGTCTGCTGAACGGACTCGCGCACTCCGGTGGGCGAAGGGTCCACGATGGGAATCAGCAGGTTTTCCCCCGCGATGGCAGCGGCGATCGCGCTATCGGGCATGTACTTGAACGTGAAGGGCTCCGGCGTGTTGTGCCGCATCTTCTGCGATTTGTCGTAGCCGGTGATGGTCATCATGGGCGCGCCGTCCCGAGGGAAAGACGGATTCACGGCCGCGATTTCGCCTAGCATCATCGGCTGCAAGTCGCCGGCATAGCCCATGTAGATCTCGACGTTCTTGCCCACGTCGAACAGCGCCGAATCGGTCAAGCTCATGTCGGCGTTGTTCAGCTTCAGCGTGAACATGTCGGCGGTGGTGAGGCTGTTGTCATACACCAGCTCGATGATGGAGCGGGTGACGTTGGCTGCCAGCGTCAGGCCTGCGATCTTCACGTTGAATGCCGGGGCGTAAAACGATCCCATTTTCGGCGCCTCAGAAAGGAGGCTGCGGCGTGTTGGGCGGCACGATCACCGTACCGCCCGCCTGCAGCTTCCGGGGATTGTCGATGTTGTTCGCGTCGGCGATGGTCCGCCATTGCGTTGGATCGCCGAGCACCTGTTCGGCTATTTTGCTGACCGTGGCTCCCTGAACGATATTGACGACGGTGGGCGGCCCGACGAAGAACCCGGACTGGATTTGCACCTGTACGGGCTCGTACTCCTTGAACGTCGCCGTGAGGGTGGCGCGCACGGGCGTGCCGTCTTCCAGAAACATGGTGAAGCGCTGGGCGACGGATTCGAGGACGCACTTCAGCGCGAATCCGCCCCAGTTGAACAGGAGAATCGGCGGGGCTGACGTAATGGGGTCGGCGTCGAGCAGCGCGGTCAACTGCGTGGTGGATGCCCGCACATCGGACTGGCTCTCATAGCTGTCGAAGAAGAGCTCCATGCGCAGCGAGCTGGCGTTGCCGCGTACGTACTGGATGGGCGGCGTGCGGAGGCCCGGGATGTCGATTTCGGCGAAGGTGTTGCCCAGGTCGAAGCTGTATTCGGCGGGATTGAACATCACGGACATCTGCTCGCCGGTGCTGAGTTTCGTGATGGAGGCCTTTTCGAGCGACATGTTCTAGGCTCCTCGTTCGTAATCCGTTCGCAGCTTGTCGAGCAGCGAGGTGTGAATGTCGTGCCGCAGAGCGCGCAGCTGAGCGTCCGAGAGTTGGGCGGCCTGGACCGGCGCCGCCTCGGGCTGGCTCAGGTCGCGGGAGGTCTGCGCCGTGCGGACGCCGGAACGCGGGGGCGGGCCGGCCATGGGTAGAGGGGGAGCCGGGAGCAGGGGCCGCAATCCAGCCGGCCGCGCGTCCGCGTAAAGAACGCGCCGTTCGTTATCGATGGCCGCCCGCTCTTCGGCCTGCGCGGGATCGAGCCCCTGGGTCAGACGGGACGTGCGTGCGCCGCGATCCCAGGCAACGTGCGTGGCCTCGTGGGCCAGCAGACCCAGCCCCCGGGACGTCGCCGGATCGTAGGCGCCCTGGCGGAAGTGGATTTCATCGCGAACCGTCACGGCGTCGGCGTTGTGCCGCCGCGCAAGGCGATCCGCGCCGTATCCCGTGTAGACGCGGATGGCCGGAAGCCCGAAGCGCAGCAGTTTTTCGAGGCGGGCGCGCAGAGCCGGATCGAGCCCGCGGCCTTCCTCGGGCTCGGCTTGCGGCGGCTGGTCTTCCACGCTCGCGGTCTGGGGAGGCTCGGGCTGCGGGAACGGAATCCTGCGGGGCTGGCCTTCTCGTGGGGTTTGCGCACGCGCCGTTTGCACGCGCTCGCGGAGCGACTCCATGCGCGGGACGGCGTCGAACCGGGCGCGGATCGACTCCGCGGCCGCGGGCCATTTGCGGTCCACCGCGAAGCGTCCCAACTGCTCCAAGGCCGCGCCAAGCCAGCGTGCACCGGGCAGTTCACGCTCGCGTTCCGGATTGTTTTCGTCGTCGTTCACGCGCTTCTCTCCGTGCGCGCCAGGCGCACGATTTCACGGATCCATCGCCGCCGCTCGGCGTGCTCCATCGACATGACCTCTGTGTACGACCAGTGGCAGTACATGCCGATCAGGGCTACCTCCTCGTGGAGCAGATCTAAGGGATAGCCGCTAATTCCCCCAACGGCGCAGGCTCCACGCTGTATTCATGGCTGCACTTGGGGCAGCGCGTGGACACCCTCCTCGCACCCACGCCGTTGATCTCGTTGAAGAACCGGTGCAGGAACGCCAGGTCTTCGGAGAACAGGCCCTCCATGGTCTTGGGAGTCACCTGCTTGATCCTTCCAAGCTTGATCACCACTCGCGAAAAGAGAATCACCAGCAGGTACGCGGGGTTCTTCTCCACCCGCGGATCCGCAAGCGGCAGGATCTCATCGGCCGCGGTGGCCAGGCGCATGACGCCCTCGCGGTGCAGTTGGCCGTCAACGTCGACGTATCCCTTGGGTAGCGTGAATTCGTATTCGGTCTGGAACATATGCTATGTCGCCCTGTCGATGCCTTCGTGGGCGATGGTCAAGGTCTCCACCGCCACATCCTTGCCTTTGGCGTCGAAGTGCGGGCCTTCCCACTTAACGGGCCAGCCGCGCACAAAGTTCCAGCGCGCCACCTCGGTGGAATTGGCCAGATCGTAGACCACCACCGAGCCGTTCTTGCGCTGGATGTTGCCCTGAATAACCTGCTTGCGCCAGGTCCACAGGTCCTTCGAGGGATTGACCCCCCATTTCAGCGTGATGTCGCCGTAAGAGGTTTTTCCGGGCAGCTTTCGCACCGTGACGTTGTCACCGCCTTCGCGGTATTCGATGCTTTCCGTGGTCGCGTCGAGGCCGCTGCACTCCATGAAACTACCCTGCGCGATGCCGTCGATCTCGACCAGAAAATTGTAATTACGATAGGGATCCACCACTGCGCCTGTCGCCATGGAACTCTCCTTTCCTGCCTACTGCTCCGACACCTGGGAACCGTCGTCCCAGATGCCGATACGGATGACCACGAATTCGGCGGGCCGCACTGGCGCTATGCCGATTTCGACGAAAACCTGCCCGAGCGCGCGCACCGACGCAGGATTCAGCTCCGCGTCGCACTTCACGTAAAAGGCCTGATCGGCCGTGGCGCCGAACAACGCTCCGCTGCGCCAGACGCGCGTAAGGAACTCGGAGATGGTGCGGATCAGCTTCTGCCACAGGCCCAGGTCGTTGGGCTCGAACACGGCCCACTGCAAGCTGAGCTTGATGGATGACTCGACGAAACAAAAGAGGCGCCGCACGTTGATATAGCGCCAGGGAGCTTCGTCGGGGTTGGTGGTTGTCCGAGCGCCCCAGACGATGGGCCGGGTGGCATTCGGGAACGTCCGGATCATGTTGATGCCGGCGATATTCAACTGCCCCATGTCGGCTTCGTTGAGCACGCGCTCGAGACCGCTGGCGGTCGCGATGATCACGTTGGCCGGAGCTTTGTGCACGCCGCGCGCCTGATCCACCTGGGCGTAGATGCCGGCGACGGCGCCCGAGGGTGGCACCAGCAGCAGGTCGCCCGTCGTGCTCTGCGGGTCCGGAATCGAGAGCCAGGGATAGTACAAGCCGCCGAACCCTCTGGCGGACTCCAGGCCGGCCCGCTGCTCGCTGACGCTGCCGACGCCATAGGGGGGAGCGCCGCGGATCGGATCGAGCACCGCCACGCGGTCGCCCATGGACTCGCAATGCGTGATGAGAGCCTGTTGAACGGTAGCGTCGCTGCGGTCCGGGGTGCAGAGAATGTTGACGTCCTGGATGACCTTGAGGCTATCGATGCCGTCCTGGTAATCCGCGGGCGAGATGGCGTTCAGATCGTCGTTGGCGCCGTTGGCCAGGTTCGTCGCGCCGATCACCTTGGGGCGGTTGTTGGGCGGCGCGGCCGCCGAGGGCGGATCCGCCAGCGCCACGCTGACCGACACCGAGTCGACCACTTTGCCGAAATAGTGGCTGTGCCGCGAGTCCATCGCCAGGTTCGAGAAGGTCTCGTCCGGAAGGCTCGGCGCGCGGATGACCAGCGTGAATTCCAGGCTCTGAATGCCCACCGCCGCATCCGCCGCGCCCATGGTGTACTTGGGGTTGGCCAGGCCCTTGCTGAGCGTGACGAAGCCGGCCAGGACCTGATCGATCACCGCGTTTTCGGTGGTGCCGCCCTGCGCGATTACGATGACGCTGCCCGCTTCGAGCCCGCTGCCCCCGGCGACGCGGAAGGTGGTCTGCGTCGCGATGAGATCCGCGATGCGCACATTGCCGTTGTTGTAGGTCGCGGTAAGGACGGATTGCAGGAAGATCTGGCCACCCGTGATCCGATCGATGACCGCACGCTCGGCGGTGCCGTCGATGGTGACGGTGTCGCCCGGGCGGAACAGGGCAGCGTCGCCGGCGTTGGTCAACGTGATGGCGTTGTTCTTTCCCAGGGAAATGGGCGCCAGGGCGCGCAAAGCCGTCGCGGCGGTGACGATCTGGGCGTCCGATGTCTGGACAGTGATCGCGTTGCCGGTTGTCCCTTCCTGGAGAGCGGTGACGCGCAGGCTGTTGGTCGCCGCCCGGTCCGCCAGGTCAAGCCAGGCTTCCTTTGCGGTGCCCACGCGGACGATATACGCCACGGTTCCGCCGTTGCGAAAAAAGTTGTCCACCGCGTAGGCCATGTAGCGCCTGGGCGCCGAAATGTAAGAGCCGAACGTGTTCTTGAATTGCGTCCAGCTCGTGATCTTGGTGGGCGTCTCGATTGGGCCGCTCAGCGCCTGGCCAATGAAGCCGGCGGTGCTCGTCCCGACTCCCTGAATCGGACCGGTTGCGGGGAGTTCCTCGATGTAAACGCCGGGAGTGGTGTAAGACGTGGACATGCTCCTCCTAACTTAGGGGCTGACGACGATGTTGTAATCGCCCGCCGGTTCCGGAATGTTGATGTTGCGAATGCCGTCCTTGAAGCCCACCGCGCGCGCGCGAATGGTCTGCGGGCCCCGCTTGAGACCCACGAACACAAAGCGGCCGAGCGCATCGCTGACCGCGGTCTGGCCAGTGGCGTCCGCACGGACCCAGGCATTCGGGATCGGGTTGGGCGGAAGGCCATTGTCGAGCACCTGTCCGCCGATCTGAATCCACTCATCCGACGGGCCGCCCAGGTCGGATTGCAGGAACGTGCTGGATTGCATGGTGACCATGGGCCCGGTCACCAGGTCGAGATAGGTCAGCGACAGCGTCACGCGGTAGTCGAGCGACGGCCGTAGCTGTCCTCCGACAGCAGTCCAGAAATCGGAGACGATCTTGTCCGTGTCGGGCAGGATGACCGTGGTGGGCAGGGGCGGCTGCTGTCCCGCGAGCGAACCCTTCAGGGCCGAGGGCGGCAGAGTCGGGTACTTGAGCAGCGCGCGCAGGACATCGCTGAGGAGCTTGTGTTCATCCTGCGCCGGGGCGATCTCCACGCTCACCGTGGCCGGGCTCCAGGCGGTGATGCAGTAGGCCAGTCGAACGCGCGCCGGCGGGTATTGCTTCTGCACCGTGCCATCGGGTTGGCGCGCCAGAATCGGATCCGTGCGGCGCAGCTCGCGGTCTTCGCGAATGTCGTAGAGGTAGCAATTGAGAGTGTTCTTCGACCCGGAAACCGGCGCGAATGTTTTGTCCGGGATCGCGAAGCTCAGGTCGAAGGGCAGCGCGCCGCCGAACTCCATGGTGAGGAGGGCTTCGATGGAGAGATCGAGGTCGTCGATCATTGGGTTTCGACCTCCGTCCCTGCGTTCTCGTGCGTCGCCCGCACCAAATCCGCGTAGGCGCCGAACTCGGTGGGCGCGCAGGTGCGGCCGATCTTCTGAAACTCGCGGCGGGTGGACCGGATCAGGTGCCGCATGCCGAGCGATGCGCCCTCGGAGGCCGCCAGAAACGCGCCGTTCACAGCGATGTTGCGGATGTTGCCGCCCGCCAGGCGGAACTGACGCGCCAGGAACGCCAGGTCCAGATCCGCGGCCGGCGTGCCCGGCGGAATGTGGCCGCGCCAGAGGGCGAGGCGGTTGGCCTCATCGGGAAACGGGAACTCCACGATGAACTGCAGCCGCCGTACGAAGGCATCATCCAGGTTACGGCGCAGGTTGGTCGCCATGATCGAGATGCCGTCGTACTCTTCCATGCGCTGTAACAGGAAGCCGATCTCGATGTTGGCGTACCGGTCGTGCGCTTCCTTGACTTCAGAGCGCTTCCCGAACAACGCGTCCGCTTCATCGAAGAAGAGAATGGCGTTGCTGCCCTGCGCTTCCCGGAACAACGCCGAGAGGTTCTTCTCGGTTTCGCCGACGTATTTGTTGACCACCTGGGAGAGGTCGATCTTGTAGAGTCCCAACTCCAATTCGTTGGCGACGACTTCCGCCGAGATCGTCTTGCCGGTGCCCGGCGCGCCACAGAAAAGGACGTTCAGCCCTTTGCCCAACGTGGAGGCGCGGTCGAATCCCCAGTCGCCGTAGACCACTTGGCGGTAGCGTGCCTGATTGCAGATCTCACGCAGATGCTGGAGCTGGTCGGCCGGCAGGACCAGATCCCTCCACACGCGGCGCGGTTCCACTTTGCGTGCGAGCGACCCGAGTTTGGGCAGGGCCTGGGCGCGGCAGGCGGCGTGTAGGTCGGCCTCGCTGATCTTGGGGCTCCCCGGCCTGCGCTGTCGCGCGCGCGACAGGGCCTGCGCGAGAGCCTCGTCGATCTGCCCTTCCGTGAACCGGAACTTGCTTGCCAGAGCGACGGTGTCCACTGGCGGCGCCATGCCGTCCAATCGCTCCAGGCGGCCGTCCCAGGTCGCCTTTCGGGCTGTGTCGTCGGGCACTCCGACATCAAGCGACGCGAACGCCACGCGCCCGGCGATGGAGGCGGGTCTCCACGGTTCGACCGTCGAAAGGAAAGTGAGGGTACCGAATTCGGCCGCGCCGTCGAGAATGGGGCGCACCAGCGGGCGGCGGCCATCGATAACCGGCAGGCATTCGAAGCCGTGGAAGAAGAGCGCGGCGCCTTGCAGCATGGCCTCGCGCCGGACAAGCCGGACCGCCTCCTCGGGGCCAGCCTGGCACTCGGACAGACGGTCGGCATCCACTGTGAGCAGGCATCTGCCCGCGCCCTCCGCGATCGCCGCCGCGCTGGCCAGTTTGCCGGCAGCGTTCGAGCCTTGGACGCACACCACCATCGGCCCGGCATCGCGCCTGCCGACGAAGTGGTGAGCCGCATACGCCCGCAACTCGCGGACTCTTTCGTCCAGGCCGGCGGATTCATTGCCCTCCGGAAGCAGCTGGATCGCCGGCTGAATGCGCGGATCGATCTGCTCCATTCCGAGCAGGAACCCGGCGATGCGGTCGTCGATCTTGAGGAAGCGGTCGATGAGCGGCCCGGCGGGATCGCCCGGGGGCGCCGTAACCGCGATCAGCGCGTGCCGCACCAGTGGCCCTTCGGCGCCGAACGACGCGCGAGCCCGGACCCGCTGGCTCACCGGCAGACGCAGCAAACTCATCGCCAGATCGACGCTCGGGCGGTTGCGCGTCAGGTCGTCCTGCAGATATCCGAAAAGCCGCCCGTAACGGCGATCCAGCTCCGCGGCCATCGAGACGACCAGACACGTCTCTTCGAACCGGCTGAGCCCGAAGACTTCCGTCAGGCGCGCCAGGGGCAGGATCAGGCCGTTGCTTCGCGCGGCGATTCTGCGGTCCCAGACCTGGCGCTCGAGCCTGTCGAGAAGCTCCGCCACCGCGGCCTGCTCAGCGTCCGGCTCAAGCTCCTCGTGGCCGTCATCCCAGGCGCCGGCCAACCCCTCGGTGAGCCGCTCGACCTCGTCTTCTGTCACCACCACGGACCGGAATCGGCCCAGTGGATCGGAGTCGGTCTCGTCGCGGCGCAGCAGCGTCGCGAGGTAGATGCGAGCATCCAGGAGGCGCAACTCATCGGCGAGATGATCCCAGGCGGAGGCGTAAACTACGCCCTCACGTCCGGAGTCGCTTGCGCGCTCGCTCCGGTCTTCTGTCGCGGCGTCCATCTAGTTACTCTTCGGGACCGGGACCGCATTGCCTATCCCGTTCCGCCACCGAGAGCCAACGCAACACCTTGGTCGGGACGATGACACGCTGGCCCGCGGCCACAGCCACAACGCCGAAGGCCTCCTGCTCCGAACCCGAGTCGGAATAGCCCACTAGCCGGCCCATGAGCAGCGCATCGCTAGGGAGCGCACTCACAGGCTCGCGCGGATCGGGAAGGTAAACGTCCGCGAGGCGAAAGGCCACCCAGTCTCCGTCCCACTTGCTTTCCACATAGCTCCCGGTTGCGATAGATGATGCACTTCCGTTGCCGGAGTTATCCCGCTGATTCTGCGTCGGCCGCCGCTGGGACGAATGCAGGATCTGGCAGGCTCGCGGAGAGAGAAGTCGCCTGCGGCGGAGCGGATCAGGCGGACTGGCGCAGGGTCCCGGGGGATCTGCGGGAATTGACAGTGGTGCTGAATTTCCTGTCAGCGCCGGACTGCGGCTCATGCACTCCGTGCGCGCGGAGTTTGTGGTAGAGGTTGCGCTCGCTCATGCCGAGTTGGATCGCGATCTGCCGCTTCGTGCCGCCTTCGGCCAGCGCGGATTCGAGCAGGCGCCGCTCCAGGTCGCGCAAGGTCGCATCGAAGGACGCGCCGTTCTGGTCGATGGCCCTCCAAAGCCGGGCGGCGGCGTGGGCTAAGTCCTCTTCCGGGCTGGGCTGGCTCTTGGGAGCCTGGCGCAGCCAGTCTTCCAGGGTGAGCGAACGGCCCTCGGTCTTGGCGAAAAGCATGCGCTGAACGGCGTGCTGGAGCTCGCGTACGTTGCCCGCGAAGGGCTGGCCGCAGAGGTGACGGACGAGGTCCGGGTCCACGGAGTCAACCGGGCCGTAAAACTCTTCGTAGCGCTTCGCGAATCTCAGCAACAGCGCCGTTATGTCTTCCCGGCGCTCGCGCAACGGGGGAAGCGCCAGGCGGATCACGTCGAGGCGGTAATACAAATCGGCGCGGAACTTGCCTTCGCGCACCAGCGGTTCGAGCGGCTGATTGCAGGCGGCGATGACGCGGACATCGAGAGGTGTTTCCGAATCCGAGCCCACCGCGCGCACTCTGCCCCTCTGCAGCACGTCGAGCAGTTTCGGCTGGAGCGACATGGGGAGGTCGTTCACGTCGTCAAGAAACAGCGTGCCGCGATGCGCGGTTTGGAACAGGCCTTTGCGCTCGCTGACCGCCCCCGAAAAGGCGCCCTTTTCGTGCCCGAAGAGCTCGCTTTCGGCCAGCGATTCCTGGAGCGCTCCGCAGTGCACCGTGACAAAGGGATTGCGGCCACGTTTGGGGTCCAGGTGGTAAATCGCATCGGCCAGCGCTTGCTTCCCCGTTCCGGTCTCGCCTTCGATAAGGAGCGGCGCGTCGCTGACCTGGGCCGCCCGCCACGACCGTCGAAGCAACGGGACCATGCCCGCGCTGGCGGTTACGAACCCCAGCCCCAGGAACAGCGTGCGGAGTTCTGCATCGGTTCCGAGCCAATTGTGCCGTGCGTTCAGCTCCGCCACACGCCCCTCCTGGCTGCCCCAGCAATTGAAATGAATTATATCACATCTCCCGCGAATTCCATCAGGAAGTATTGTCCAAGGAAGTATTGTCCAATACAAGAAAGATGACCTGAAACTGAACTGGTTTCCAATACAAGGTGCTCCTGAAAACGCGCCCGGGAGGGCCCGGTTGCGGCATCCTGCGGGGGAATGCGAATTCGGATGCGGAATGCGGAATTTTGGCACCCGGAAGCGATCGGCGAGTTCTTGGAGGCCAGCCAGGCGCCCGGGTTCGCTGGCCAGAACCAGGAGAGATCTTCGCTGGGTGACTTACGACAAGCCAAGAAACGGAGGGGAGTGATCCGAGCCTACCTGCACAAGGTGACCGGTAAGAGCCTGTCGCAGATCAGGCGCCTGATCCTGCGGCACAGGCGGACTGGCTGCGGGCCGGCCTGAGCCGCCGCCGGAATCCGGCCAGCGCCCGCACCGAGTGCAGGCCTTCTTCGTCGCCTGGACGAACGCCGACAAGGATCTCCGCATCCTACAGGCCGCTGTAACCCCACTTCAACTTTCGGCCTCTCCCGCCGATCAGCTCGCGGCGATCCGACGAGCCCGATCTCGCGGGTCTATTCTGCCTGCGCGGGAAGGGCTTTCGCGAGCTTGGTACACGACGCGGTTCTCCAGGAGATGGGGGCCATCGAACGTAGCCTAAAGAATTGGCTCCCCGAGCGCGACATCGCAAGAAGTTGGAGTTAGTGCGCACGACTAGAGAGTCCGCAAGCCACTGACTTAGAGGCCCCTTCGGCAAACCCGCGCGGCGCGTCCGGCCGGCTTCCAGCCTGGAGACGTGGCCAAACCCACGGCTCTGGCGTGGGCCTTCTTCTTGGATAGCGCTGGACGTGGCTGTAAACTCTAGGCTCGGGCTCAACAAGCCAGGAGAACGCCCTCGTGCGCCAGAAGATCTTCACTAGTTACAGCCACGTGCAGGCCGACTG
>CAZBQQ010000003.1:7962-15143 GCA_964493965.1 uncultured Solibacteraceae bacterium | reverse complement strand
ACGCCCTCGTGCGCCAGAAGATCTTCACTAGTTACAGCCACGTGCAGGCCGACTGGATTTTTGGCCGCCTCGAGCCCTGTTTGCGATACGGTGGGGCGGAAACGTTGGTGGATCGCGCTTGTTTTCAGGCGGGCAAGGCGCTCCTGAGAGCGCAGCCGCCCCAACTCAGCGCCTTAAACCACACTCGCCGGTTCTGGGATCGCAACATAGTCCAGTCACTGAATCAACCTCGCAATCTGGTGCGACTCTCAGCGACTCTAGGAGCTTGTCGGCGCCAACGCTCATCGTTGGGGGGCAGCGAACGGAATTCGCGAGATTTGCTGCACACACGTCCCGGATGTGGTCGGGGAGTTTGGGAAGATCCTGACCCAGATTCCGCAGCATCACCTGGTCCAAAGCGGAAGCACCCAGAATGGCGTCGATGACTCTTACTTTCCGAGGTTCCCCGGCCTTCCCGTCTTCGAACAGAAACATCGCGCGATACCGGCGTTCGCGGCCATGAGCTGAAAGCAAGACCGAGAAGCTTGCCCAAGAAGCGGGCTTCCATCCAGTTACCTGAAGGAACCCCCGAAACGTATTGGTCCAAATCGCCTGTCCCGTTTCATCGTATCTTGCCTTCACGGGGCCCCAATCGCCCACCTGGACCATGGTTTCGCCTACGTCCCACGCGCCTTGCATAGTTAGCAGGATAGGCTCTGAAGGGATTGTCACGAGGTCCGCCATGGGCTTATCTGGTAGCAGTTCGGCCACCCGCCCGCTTCGAAAATCCTCGATGCGTATGGCTACTTCAGGCTCACCTAACTCCCGGGACTGGGAGTTCACAATCGAGCTGACTCGCGATGAGATAACAACGCCGGCGTATGCCGCGTGAACCGTGAGTTCCTGCTGGTTCATGCGCTCCTGCGCGCACAGAGCAGAAGCGGCAACGAGCCCCATGGTCGCTCCAAAAGCCACGGATCTTGTGCACTGCACGGCGTTTCCTCCTTCAGCAGCCTCAAACTCGACCCGATTGTATTTCATGTCCTCTGCTCCTGGCAAGCCGCCTCGATCACGTCCCTCGCAAGATCCGCCTGGTCGCGCGAAACAATCAGCGGCGGGCAGAGCCGCACCGTGTTCTCGCCCGCCCCCAGCACTAACAGCCCGCACTCGAAGTCCCGCTCAACCATCCGGCCCCTCAGTTCCGGCGCCCGCTCCTTGGTCGCGCGGTCTCGAACCAGCTCGATCCCGATCATCGATGCCAGCCCCCGCACATCGCCCATCGAGGCGATCCGCCCCGGCCACTTCCGCATCTGCCGCATCATGTGCTCGCCCATACGCGCGGCGCTCTCCGTCAAGCCGCCCTTGAGCACGTCGGGGGTCGGGCAGAGACGATTGGAGTCAAATCAAAACAGTAAACTCCAGCGAAGGCTAGGCGGCTTTCGTTACGCGAACCGCCCTCGACCGTTTCAGCACCCTAACAACGATCGCTCCCAGTGCCTTCCTGTCCTTGGGCGAAACGCCGAACGCCTTCTCGCGCAGGTTGTTCACGTGCGCGATGCGGTCGGCGTTGGGGTCGATAAAGCCGATGACCGCCTGGTTCCGCTGACCCGCTTGACCTTCAGCGAGCGCAGCGGGGGGCGTCGGCGTTATGACCTGATATCGGCAGCCAATCCCGCGGGCAGCCGCCCTAGGCCCGCACCAACCTCATCCCATCGGCGACGCAAATCGCAGGTAAGCCGGCCCTTATGGCGCGAAGTAGCCGTTGATGTCGATGATCACCTGCGTCGGGTTCGTCACAAACACGTCGATCGCCCCGTTGGTCCCCGCTGGCACGATCGCCGCGTTCGCCACCACGCTGCCGTCAAACGAGTTCAAGGTCGACACGTTCGGCTGCGCCGAACCGGCGGGCCAGATCGTCAGGTACGACAGCAGCCCGTCTGGCACCACCGTCATGTTGAGCGAGTAGGCCGCCGCAGTCGTTGGGATGTTGCACACACTGGCGGGAATCGGGAACGTCCGCGTCGTGGGCCCTTCCATCTCGGGCCCCCCAAAGGTCCCAGACGGATTGCGCGTGTCGGCTACCCGGCACGGCGTCACGGGGTAGAACGTCAGCGCGCCGGCACTGCCGGGCGCCCCGAAAAACCCGTTGATGTCCATGACCACGTCGGTCGGATTGCTTGCGTAGACTGAAATTGATTCGTTCGTTCCGGCAGGAACGATGGCCGCGTTGGCCACCACCTTCCCAGTCCAAGAATTCAGGGTCGAAACGTTCGGCTGCGCCTGGCCCGTGGGCCAAGTGCTGAGATATCCGAGATACCCCGAGGGAACGACGGTGAAGTTCAGCGAATAGCCGGCGGCCGTGGCCGGGATCGAGCAGTTGCTCAGCGGAACCTGGAAAGCGCGAGGCGTGGTGCTCGTGATTGATGGTCCGCCGAACGGGCCTGCCGGGTTGCGCGTGTCGGCCACGCGGCAGGGCGTGGCTGGATAGAACGAATAGGAGTCCGAGCCGTCCGAGGTGTCGAAATATCCGTCGATGTCGAGGATGACGTTGCTCTCGTTTGAGACGAAGACGCTGACGGCACCGTTCGCCCCGGCCGGGACGATGGAAGCGTTGGCCACTACAATGCCCTCCCAGGAGTTCAACGTGGAGGCATTCGGCCGTGCCTGGCCAGTTGGCCAGATGGTCAAGTAGCCGAGGTAGCCAGGCGGCACGGCCGTCACGTTGAGCGAGTAGGCCAGCGCTGTAGCCGGGATGCCGCAGCCGAGTTGAGGAACGGCGAAATCGCGGGAGGTGCCGCCGCTGATCGTCTGCCCGTCACGCGTATCGGCCAGTCGGCAGGGCGTGACGGGAACGAAGTGCAGGCCGGGCCCGACGGTTGTGGTAATCGTCGCGGGCCCATTCCCCGAGTTGGCGTTCCATATATATAGCCTCACGATGTCTCCCCGGTTGAGGTTCCAGTTGTTCACTCCCCAGGCGCCGGTAAACCCTCCGAGAACGATCTGTGTGTCCGTCCAAGAGGTCACGACAAGACCCACCTCGTCGTTGCACGCGCCTTGGAAGCACGAACCCGCATAGCCAGCCGACCAGTTCCCAACCGTCACGTCAAAGAGGACGATATGGCTGGAGTCGCCTGTGTAAGGAGCCTGGGTGCCGAAGCCGCTGCCGGTGATCGTGATGGTCTGGTTCTGTTGAGCCAGAACCTGACTGATCGAGGTGATCTGGATGCCGATCGGCGTTGCCTGGAATCCCTGATTGACAGGTGACGCCGCGGCATAGGTCGTGTTGCCAGCTTGTGTCGCCTGGATTGTACAGGTGCCAACGCCGATCAGGGTGACAGTCGCACCCGACACACTGCACACCGTTGTCGTCAAAGAGTTGAAGCTCACTGGCAATCCGGACGAGGCTGTCGCGCTCACCGTGAAGGGGGCTGTGCCGAGCGATTCGTTGGTCAGCGGACCGAAGGTGATGGTCTGGCTGGCCTGAGTCGGATGGGTCACCTGAAAGCTCTGGTTCACGGGCGATGCGGCAGCATACGTCGCATTGCCGGCCTGCGTCGCCTGAATCGTGCAGGTGCCAACGGCGACAAGAGTAACGGTCGAACCCGACACTGTGCACACCGCAGCCGTCAGAGAGTTGAAGCTCACCGGCAGACCGGATGAAGCCGTTCCGCTCACCGTGAAGGGGGCCGTTCCGAGCGGCTCGCTGACTAGCGAACCGAAGGTGATGGTCTGGCTTATTACAGCCGCGTTGATCGCGAATGGGAACGCGGCCGACGGTCCGCCGCCCGGGCCGGGATTGACGGCAGTCACGGACACGGAACTGGCTGTAGTGATGTCGCCTGCACTGAGTGCCGCCGTCAGTTGTGTGGCGCTGACGTAGGTCGTCGCACGGGCACTCCCGTTCCAGTCAACCACCGAACCACCGACGAAGCCGGTTCCATTCACTGTCAGTGTGAAGGCGGCGCCTCCCGCCGTGGCGCTGGTGGGCGAAAGCGAGGTGATGGCGGGCACCGGGTTGTTCACGCTAGGTCCTACGGTCGTGGTGAAGGATGCCGGGCCGTTTCCAGAAGGGGCGCTCCAGACGTAGATCCGCACCTGATCGCCATTGTTGAGCTTCCAATTGTTAGCTCCCCATTCGCCGGTGAATCCCCCCAGAACGATCTGCGTGTCCGTCCAAGAGGTCACGACAAGACCCACGCCGTCGTTGCACGCGCCTTGGAAGCAGGGGCCCGCATAGCCGGCCGACCAGTTCCCCACGGTCACATCGAAGATAGCGATGTAGAGGGAATCCCCGCTATACGGAGCCTGAGTGCCGAAACCGCTGCCTGTGATTGTGATGGTCTGAGCCTGTTGAGCCAAGATCTGGCTGACAGAGCTGATCTGAAGCGAGCTTCCGATCGGATTGATCGTGAAGCTGGCACCGCTCGAAAGGCCGCCGCCGGGGCTGGGGTTGGCGACCGTCACGGGAACAGAGCCGGGGCTATTGATGTCGGCAGAATTGATCGCCGCGTTCAGTTGTGTGGCGCTGACGTAGGTCGTCGTGCGGGCACTCCCGTTCCAATTCACTACCGAGCTGCCGACGAAACCGGCTCCGTTTACCGTCAGGGTGAAACCGCCGCTGCCCGCTGTGGCGCTGCTGGGCGACAGCGAGGTGATGGCGGGCGCCGGGTTGTTCACAGCGAATGGAATCGCCTTGGACGGGCCGGCCAGGGGCGTCGGGTTCAGCACGGTGACCGGAAAACTGCCTGCCGTGGCGATATCGGCCTGTGTGATCGCCGCCGTGAGTTGGGTTGAGCTGACGAAGGTCGTGGTCCGGGCGCTTCCGTTCCAGTTCACCGCCGATCCGCTCACGAAATTCGATCCGTTCACGGTCAACGCGAAGCCGCTGCCGCCCGCCAGCGCGCTATTGGGAGATACGGAGGTGAGCAAGGGCGCCGGCAACGGGCAGGTGCCGAAGCACTGCGAGGACATGTTGTAGTTGCCGGTGCTCGTGTCTTTACAGTCCCCCACGAGAACGGTGTAGTTGCCACTCTCAGCGAGGGTAATCGAATTCAGAGACACGGCTGAGCCGCCTGAGCAGTCCCCGTAAGGATCCTCCGGGTAGGCCAAGGCAAGCTGAGTTCCATCGGGATTGTAGAGGCGGATCTTCGGGCTAAGACTGCCTTGTGTGGTGGTCAGGGTGAAATCGACCGAGTTGCCTGCGCTTCCGGAGAAGGTGAAAGTGTTGCTCTGGGCGGCTGAGCCGATCACACCGGACTGGACCTGCCCCCACAGGACTCCAGCGGCACCGGACGGACTGTCGGTCAACTGATCGTACAGCGCATAGTTGCCGGAGTTCGTGTCGGAGCAGTCGGCGAAGAGAACGGTATACGTGCCGCTTGCGGGAAGGCTCACCGTGTTCATCTCTACGGCTGAGCCGCCTGAGCAGTCCCCGTAAGGATCCTCCGGGAAGGCGGTGCTGACCAGGCTTCCGGAGGGGGCGTAGAGACGGATCTTGGGGCTGAGCTTGCCGCTGGTGGTGACAGCAGTAAAGTCGATGACGTCCTTGGCGTTGGCGCTGAATGTGTACGTGTTGTTCTGTGCTGCCGAGCCGATGAGCCCGGTCTGCACCTGAGCAAAGGGAAGACTTACGGCTGCGGTTGGATTGTTCGTCAGCTGCCCATAGAGGACATAATTGCCGGAGTTGGTGTCGGAACAGTCGCCGAGGAGGATGGTATAGGTTCCGGTGGAGGTGAATTGGATGGTGTTCATCTCCAAGATAGAGCCGCCGGAGCAATCCCCGTAAGGATCCGCGGGGAAGCCCTGGGTGAGTAGCCCTCCGGCGGGGCTGTAGAGCCGGATCTTTGGGCTGAGCTTACCGCTGATGGTTGCTGCAGTCAGGTCGAGGACATCTTTGGCTTGGGCGCTGAACGTGTAAGCATTGCTCTGTGCTGGCAAGGTGATCGTGCCCGACTGTACCTGGCCAAAAGGCAGATTTGCCGGGCCCGCTGGGCTGTTCGTCAGCTGCGCGTAGACCTCGTAGCCTCCGGAGTTTGTGTCTCGGCAATCACCCACCAGCACGGTATAGGTGCCGCTGGCTGGAATCTGCACTGTGTTCATTTCGACGGTGGCTCCCCCGGAGCAGTCCCCGTAGGGGTCTTGGGGGTAGGCCGAACTGAGCTGCGATCCGGCGGGGTTGTAGAGGCGGATTTTAGGGCTGAGAGTGCCGCTGGAGGTGGTTAGCGTGAAATCGATCCTGTCGTTGGCGTTGGCGGTAAAGGTGTAGGTGTTGCTCTGCGCCGCCGAGCCAATCGTCCCGGCCTCCGTCTGGCCGAAGGGAAGGACCGTCGCTCCTGAGGGGTTGTCGGTCAGTTGGGCATAAAGTGCGTAGTTGCCAGTGTTCGTGCTGGAGCAGTCGCCGAGGAGTAGGGTATACGTCCCGCTCGCCGGAAGCTGCACTGTGTTCATTTCGAGCGTTGCTCCCCCGGAGCAGTCCCCGTAGGGGTCTTGGGGGTGGGCCGAACTGAGCAGCGTTCCACCGGAGGTGTACAGTTTCAGCAGCGGGCTGAGCTTGCCGCTCGTGGTCACGGCGGTGAAATCGACCACATCGTTGGCGTTGGCGCTGAATGTGTAGCTGTTGCTCTGCGACGCCGAGGCGATCGTGCCGGTCGCTGTCTGACCCAGAGGGAGGTTCGTCGCGGCCCAGGCCTTGAAGCACACCGTCAACAAAACGCAAGCAATAACGAGCCACTGGCGGCTTTTCATGCGGAATCCTTCCTTTCGGGAGTCATACGGCGCGGATCGGTTGGCGGGGAGCCCGGCCATTGCGCGGGCGTCTCTCTGGTTCGGAGGATGGCGCCGCAGGTCGCAGGGACCGGGACGCGAGCGGATCGAACTAGACGTTCGCGGGCGCGGCCGGAACCGACCATTCCAGGGGCTTCCACCGTTGTTTGAGGATTTGGTGCTTGGGCTTTTACTTCTGAAAGGGCGAGTATGCCATGAACAGAGGGTTAGGTCAATTAGCCGAATTGCGTCATGTAAAAAGTAACCCAAGCGGGCGACATGCAGGCGCGCAAGCAGTAACTGGGCAGCTCTTCAGAAGGAGTACAAGGGGGCGGATGACCGCGCCCGCACGCGGTTTTGCTGCATGAAGCTCAGTAGAGGACGGGGTACAACCGAGAATACTGCATCCGGTTGTTAGGCCGGACGGCGCGACCGAGGGC
>CAZBQQ010000003.1:0-7862 GCA_964493965.1 uncultured Solibacteraceae bacterium | reverse complement strand
GGTACAACCGAGAATACTGCATCCGGTTGTTAGGCCGGACGGCGCGACCGAGGGCCGTGGAGCGGAGGCGGCGGAAGAGAAGAGCGGAATGCAGAGCGGCGATGACCACGGCGCTGGTGACGCTGTGGGACATCTTCGAGCAGTCCCGCGGGCAGCGGCTGGCAGCGAGCCTGAAGTCCGAGCTGGACCGACTGCAGCAAACGTCGGCCAACGGACACCGCCGACAGTGCGCGGACGCGGCGTTATCCGCCAATATCGGTAGTCAACTCCGCGGCCTTGCCCACACTTGGCAGCCGTGACGGCGGCTGCAAGGTGTGCGGGTGCGGAGCCTTGGTGTGTCGGGCGGTCAACGGGGCTTCCCGGATCTACATCAGTGTGCATATGGGCAGGTGGGTGTTTGCGCTGCCGGACTGATGAGCTAAAGCGGCGATCGTGTCGCTGCTGGCGCGCCCCTGGGAACAGACAGGATCAGCAGCCCTCCGGCAAGAGCTGAGAGCATCATGAGGGCGAGCCCCGGCGAAAAAGAATTCGTTCGAGTGTGCAGGTAACCGAACAGGTAAGGACCCGCAAAACCGGCAACGCTGCCAACCGCGTTGATCACTCCCACCGCGGTGGCCGCGGCCGGCTGGCTCAGGATCTCGCTGGGGATCGCCCAAAACACCGGCAGATAGGCATAAGCGCTGCATACCACCGTGAACAAAACGACTGATAGCGCAATGGAGCGGGGTTGGCTCAAGAGACCGAGCAGTCCAACAGCCGCGAGAAACAGCGGGGCCGCTGAGTGCCAGCGTCTTTCGCAGCTCTTATCGGAATGCCAACCATTGACCAGCATCGCGAGAAAGGTCACCAGGTACGGCGCTGCGCCGAGCAGGCCGACACGCCCATCCGAAAGTCCCGACTGGCGTTTCAGCATGGTGGGGAACCAGAAGACAAAACTGTACAGCATGAAATATATAAGAAAGGTCAGCGACGCCAGCAACCGGGTTGTGCCAGACCGGAACTCCTGCCACACGGTAATTGCCTGCCTGACGGCTGGCTTGTCCTGCTGCAGCTTCTGTTGAATCCATTGACGCTGCGCGGGAGCCAGCCAGGAGGCTTCGCGGGGCCAATCCGTCAGGAAGAAAAATGCCGCTGCGCCCAATAGGACTGCGGGAATTCCCTCCAGGAAAAACAGCCAGCGCCAGCCCTCCAGGGCAAGCCAGTTGTGACTCAAAATCCACCCGGCGAAGGGGGATCCGATGACGAAAGACAACGGAATGGCGCACATGAAATTACTGGTCGCCTTAGCACGGTCCTCCCGAATGAACCAGTGGCTCAGATAAACAACCACCCCCGGAAAGAAACCGCCTTCCGCCGCGCCTAACAAGAAGCGCGACGCGTAAAGTTGGCCGGGAGTGCGGACCAGCGCCGTCAGCACCGTCAGCAATCCCCACGCGATCATGCTCGCGGAGATCATCCGCCGGGCGCTCCAGCGCTCGACCAGGAGGGCGCCGGGGATCTGCAGCGCAACGTAGCTGATGAAAAAGACGCCCACGCCCAGACCGATCACCCGGTCGCTGAACCCCAGATCACGAGACATGCCTAGCGCGGCGTAAGCCAGATTGGCGCGGTCCAGATAATTGGCGATGTAAAGGACGAAAAGAAATGGCAGCAACCGCACGGCGATGTGGTGGCGCGTGCGGTCTCCAACCTCAACCGCCGGGGGTGCGATGACGCACGGAGGATCTGAGGCCATTCCGCTGTGTGTCTCCTCTATTTCGTAGACCTGTGGGTCGGCCCGCGCTTTATCTCCCCGGATAGCCGCGGGTTGGTTGAAGGCGTCCCAGGTGCCGCCAGTATACACTCAACCGGTTCCACAGATGTTGCGGATACGCAAATACCATTTAGACCGGTACGCCATCAGGTCTGCCGATCCTTCTTGGCCTTCTCGCGCTGGTATTTGTCCCGCTCGTCGGCCAGGACGCGCAGGCCGAGCGCTTCTTCCGCTGTCACTTCCCCCCAGCCGACCCGGAACTTCGCCACGTCAAACTCGATGTCGAGGATGCGGGTCAGCAGCCGCCCCGCCGCGGAGTGGGACCGCGCATAGTCGAGAACGAGCGTTATCACCCGATATCGGTAGCCAAGTCCGCGAGCAGGCCGGCCGCTCGACGCTGTGAACCAAGGGCGAAGTTTGGCCCTTAACGCTCCCGGCTCCATCTTCTCCCAATGCGCCTGAACGCTAACACGCCGCCCAGTTCACGATCCTTAACAACCGTTCAGGATATTCGGACTCCAGATGGTGATATGATCGTCCGCTGCCACCTATGCCCCCTCCGAACGATCCCCAGGGTCAAGAAGAGATCCGGGACAAACTGCGTCTCCGCGTGGAACGGGCCATAGCAAAACTGAAAGCCTCGCGCGCCGAGATTGATCAATCGTCTTCTGTCCCAGACAACGCTCTCGCTGTAAAGGCCGCCACGCGGAGCCACCGCCGCAAGATGGAGGCGCTAGCCGAGGCCATTCGCGCGCTTGATGCCTTCAACAGCAAGGTACATCCACTTCATCTTCCCCCTCCGGATCGCAAACGCTGACCGGCATCAACGCACTTTTCGCGCGCGGGTGGTGCCTGAAATCCAATCGAGCGTCAACCGCCGACGCCGACCGCTCGACTTTGCAACCGCGCACGAAGCTCCCGGAGAGCGATCCCGAGAAACCGCGCCAGCGTCTCCGCCAGGCTTTCGTTGTCACCCCGAACCCACCCGACCCGTGCGAGCCCGTCCGCAATCAACTGGTGGACCGGCGGGCCCGATTGGGCTGGAGCCGGAGGCGGGAGTCTCTGCTCCAGCTTTTGAAGCCTTCTGAGGATCGACTTCATAGGAATCATTGCCTGGTCCCGCTCACCACAGCGGAGCCACCGGTGCTTCCTGGAATATCGGCTTGGGGCCATTCTGGCTGGAGGGATGGATCACGGCCAGGTAGGGTTTAACTTGCGGATCGTAGGTCACCGTAATGCTTCCGCCCTTCCCCGGCGACCCATCCGAGCCGTTCCGGCCATCGGAGCCGTTGCTGCCGCTGCTGCCGCTGGGCGTTCCTGTTCCGCCGGCCCCGCCCTCGCCTCCACGGCCACCTCTGCCCCCTGACCCTCCGGGGCCGCCGTCAGCCTTCACCGTCAGCGAACCGCCCTGAGGGTTCACCAGGTAAAGCCTCTTGTGCCCTGCTGCTGAGACGCTCGCCTGGAGGAGAGGAGGGCTGCCCGGCCTGAGCGCCACCTGGATCTGCACGGGCGGTGCGTCTCCTCCAGGCCCTCCATCCTGGCCATTCGAGCCATCGCCTCCGTTTGTGCCGTTTCCTCCCGGAGAGGGATTATCCGGATCCAGGGAGCCTGGGCTGCCGCTCGTACCGCTTGATCCATCGCTGCCGCTCGTGCCGCTTGATCCATCGCTGCCGGAGAAATTCGAGACGAAGCCATAGTCGTAGCGCAGCGGAATGTCAAGTTCCGCGCGCAGCTCCGGATGGCTGGGTACCGTGATGGTAACGTGCGGGAGCTTCCCTTCGCTCTTCCTGGGATCCTTGGGAAGGGTGAGGACGCCTTTCTTATTGACGGCCACGACGGTTGGGGTGACCACGAGGTCCTGCCACAGGACCTTCCCTTTGCCTGCTCCTTCCGTCTTCAATACCTTGCCATCCAGCTGGGTGACCTCGACCACCAGGGGCGAGTTCTGTCCCGGCCCAATTCCCGGCCCTTTAGGCTGGCTGACGTCGATGGACGTGATGGGGGTCTTGGCCAAGTAGACCTTCATCCCCAGCTTGACCTGCACAGCCGCGCAGCCGCTCAGCGCAAGCAGGGAGGCCGCACCCAAACAAGCCACCCACGCAGAGTTGCAGCAACAATTCCCAAGATCCGAAGATACCAGTGACCTCATGGAACTATCTTGCTCTTATTCTTCCCATCCCACACAACTCTGGCTGCCCAGCCCGGCCGCCTCTCCGCTCCATCTCTCGAATCCGCCTGATAATAGGCTTCATGGGCGCAGGCTCTCGCGCGCCGTTTCAGCCGTGCTGGCTGCGACTATCGCATCGATCGCCTCGAGAGGGATGCGGCCTGTGCCGCGTTGCCCGACTCCATCGAGGAGCTGCCCTATCCTGCGCCCCAATAATCGAGCCACTCCTCCGAACGGGGCGCCAGCCCACTGAAGTCCGTCAACCGCGTTTCGAGCTTTCGGACTCGCCTGAGGAGATTCGACATGGCTGAATTCACTACCGCGCCTGTTCGCTTGCCGCCGCCTCGAGCGCCGTCACGCGCGCCTCGATGTCCTCGATCTCGATGGACTTCGCCGAGTCGTCCAGAACACCAGGTCCGGGCTTCGCCGTCCAGCCGATGCATTCTGCTCTTCCGCGGTCAAACGGCCGATGCGTCAGGAACCACCTCTGCATCACGCGGCGGGCACCCCGAAGCCGATTCGGGCCTTGGAACAGCGCGCGCGCAGCTTTGCTTCGAGCGCTTCCAGTTCGCTCTCCCGGCCTGCGTGGACGGGCACGCGAATCGTCACCACCGGGCCGGGGTACTTTGCAAAGGTGAAGACCAGAGATCCTCTGCCGCGCCCTTCGGCGCGAGCGTTCAGCAGATAGGTGCCGGAAGAAAGCCAGGGCATGAACTCGTCCCCGGCCAATAGCCCGGCGGGACCAAGCCAGCTCTCGCCCTGCCCGGGCACCTGCTGCCAATGAACCCAGAAATCGCTCTTGAGCGCGGTAATGGCCAGGTCGGTCCTCCGGGCCTTCAGGTAGAGACCGCCTAGGATGCAGGCGCCGACGACCAGCAAAAGAGCGGCCTGGGCAAACAGAGCATCCGCGTACGAAGGCCCTGCCAGATTAGCCCAGACGATCAGTAGCAGCAGAACGATCCCACTCCCCCACATCCAGGGATAGAGCTTGCGCCGATGGCTATTCAGAGCTTTCGTCCCCGCGGGCGGCCTAGCGGCCCTTCCGTCGGTGATGCGCATGATGACGACGGCCAGGCCCAGCACGACCGCCGCAATCAGGGCCACGCAGTAGAGGATGACCACTCCGCGCGATTCGCTTGGCGGATGGTAAGCGATCTCCAGCACAAGCACGACCACCAGCGTCAGTCCCGTCACCAGGGCTACAATGGCCCCGACCACGGACTTCAGCGAATAGAGCGGGCTCTGACGCCAGGCCCTCGCCGAATGGATTGCAATCACCAGACAGAGGAGTGCCAAACCAATCTGCACGGCTCACCTCGCGGTTGCGATGCTACCACATTATCTGCCCTTCAAGGTGGGCTGGTGGCCCGCATCCCGGTACTGTCTGAAAACCGTGTTGCAGCCCCTACCGCGATTCCTCCGCAATTTCTAAAAGCAGCAGTTCTAATTTTGCGGCACGGCTAAAGCCGTGCCCTTTCTTTGTGTACCGAGCATTTCCGACAGCTTGAGGGTGCAAGTCCCTTTGACAACCTGATGGAGATGAAGTCATAGCGAAGCGCAAGGGCGTCGTCGCGAGGCGGGGTCTGAAGGAAGCGCGGAGCAAAAGACGGGTAAATCGCGATGGACGCACTCACCTCGGGCGCAGCGCGGCAAGTGGCGTGTTTTGCAGGACCTGCGTTGAAACCAAAGGACTTGTTTTGGCTCCCCGAGAGAGACCCTGTTACGGAAGGAAAACTGAGAATGGCGCCAGTTTCGAAGGGGTCACAGCGTCCGGTTGCGCCGGCTTTGCCAACCCGCCGAAGGATGGCGGGGCTGGCGCGAACGCTGTGCCGAGCAATCACCCGGCTGTGCCGGCGCGGTGGGGAGCCAGACCTTCGATGGACTCCCGGGATGTGCGCGCTGCAGATTGCTCGTTGTCGTGAGCGGGGGCAAGAGCGCGCCTGTCATAACCGCTCCCGCGAGGGAAGTGGGGGGCGGAAGCCAGGGTTGCGGCAGGACCGCCGTAAGCCTCCGTCGAACGGCGAACTCAGTTGCTAGCTGGGGGCGGATCCGCGCGTTCCGGCCTGTTGCACTCGAGTGCGTGTTCGCCCGCGCGCTCCTGCTTCATGGGATAGCGGCGAAACTCCAGCTTGCCTTGCTTCGCCGTAGCCAGATACAGCGGCGCGATGTTCTTGCAGTTGGGGTCAAACACCATTTCGCCCGTGACGCCCTTGTAGTGTTCGAGACCTGTGAGCGCGTCGCGAATCCGGCCTCGGTTCAGGCCGGCCTTGCAGATGGACTCGAGCAGGACGCGCATGGTGTCGTAGCCCAGTGAAGCAAACGCTTCGGGCTCTTTGCCGAACTTCTTCTCGAAACGCTGCTCAAAAGCCACCCAGTCCGGATCGTCGCGGGTTGGATCGAACGGGTAGACGGCTTCGAAGCCTTCCGCCGCGTCGCCGGCAGTCTCGAACAGCCCCGGCCCCACGGTGCGGAAACTGCCGAAGACCCGCTGCTTCATTCCCATAGCGCGCATTTGTTTGAGCACGCCGCCGGCTTGCGCGCCATCGCCCCAGATGACAATGGCATCCACGTTGGACTCGTTGATGATGCGCAACTGGCGCTTGTAGTCCGTTTCGCCCGGCATCCACTTCTGCTCGATGATCACCGGATGGCCCAGACGCCGTGAAACGTCCTTGAACTTCACCACGCCGAAACGGCCGTAGCGGGAGTTGACGCGCAGCAGACCAACCCGCCCCAGGCCGAGATCGCTGTAGATGCGTCGCGCCAGCGTGTAGCATTGGACGCGGTCATCCTGAATGGTGGTCAGGGACCAGGGGATGATCGTCTCGGGAATCGTAGGATCGGAAGAGGCGCTGTTGACGATCGGAACCTCGGCCTTCAGGGTCACGCGTAGCGCGATATGAGTGGAGTCGCCGCTGATGGATCCGAGCATCGCCCACACCTTCTCGTCATAGGCCATTTTGACCATCTCGTTGGACGACGCGCCCCACACGGCCTGGTCATTGTGGATCATCAGCTTGAAGGGCTTGCCGCCGTAGCCGCCGGCGGCGTTCGCCTCCTCGATGGCAAGCTGCGCGCCGCCCAGCATCATCCGGCCTAGCGGCTCTTCGGGGTGGTTCTCGATGGGGCCCAGAAACCCGATGCGGACCTCGTCGACGTCGGCGGCCTGCAGGGTGGGCACCTCGCGCGCGGCGCCGTTGTACTGGATGAGGTTGGTGTAGTACTCGAAATACGCTTCGCCCGTCTTCTCACCGAACTTCGCATACGGCTGCATGTCGTCCGGCGTATCGGCGTAGGGCCTCAACTCGCGGTTCTTGGGCGGATCCGAAGGGTTCGCGCCGCAAGAGCACGGGCCAGAGAGCCCTTGTGCCCACATCAGCGCCGCCGGCGCCAGAACCAACAGCCACTTAGACGTCATGGATAAGTGCCTCCTCTAATGTCGTTGCGCCGCGAGACTCTCCGGCGGCGTCTTGATTCGGATTCCGTGGCTCAACCCGTGAGCCGTGGCCACCCACACGTCGTCGCCCTGAAAATCCAGACCTAGAATGTAGTTGTGGGACGGCGCGGAATCCACCGCGACATGAGTGACGGTTCCAGCGGCATCGCGCACCGTCATCTCGGGCTTGTGCGTATCGAGCGCCGGGCGGTAGACGGCCCAGTTCACGCCGTCATAGTAGGCCAGCCCTTTGTCGGTGGCGAACCACGCTCGATCGTTGTCCACCGCTTTCACCTGGTTCAGGAAGTTACTCGGCAGTCCGCTGTCCTTCTCCAGGAAGCCTTTCCAATGGCGGCCGTCGTAACGGCTGGCGCCAAAGTAAGTCGCTGCCCAGACCACGCCCTTTCCGGGATAACTCACCGAAGTGGTGATCTCATGGATCAGGCCCTGGTCCTTGAGCACCACCATCTCGGTCTCGCCGTCAGGATCGTTATAGTCCTTCCAGC
>CAZBQQ010000002.1:43703-94672 GCA_964493965.1 uncultured Solibacteraceae bacterium | reverse complement strand
AGGTGCTGGCCGCGGAGACGGGGCGGGATTGCGTCGAACACCGGGTGCTGGTGGTGTAGGGCGTTACGGGTGGTTGGCCTTTCCCAAAGTGACGCCGCTCTTTTCGGCGGCGCTCCGTATGCTTTCGTAGAGCGCCTCCTGCACCGCCATGCTTACAGACGGCGCGATTTGTGCAGGCTGCCAGAACTGCCAGAGTAGCTGGGTGCCTCGCGGAAACTGGGCCAGCTTCGCGCGCAACTGTTCCTCCGTCAGCGCGCCGTACTGCACGAGGGAGAACGTACGGTTGTCCTCCGGGAACCAGGTTGGATTGATGAGCGCGCGCCCTGGCTTCCATTGTTCTATCAAGCTCTCGATCTGCTCATGCTGGTATTTGGTGGCGACAAGTCCGGCAAGCCGGGACAGCTTGTCGGGCGTGCATAGCCAGTTCGTGCCCCCGGCAATGGCCGTCACCAGCACCTGTTCCAGTGCCGCTGCGCGCGCACCGGGACTCTTGTAGTCGGGCGTCAAGCGGAGCTGGTCTTCACGTCCGGCCCACTCCTGGTGGAAACGCCGCAGCCGTGCCCACAGCGCCGCTTCGGCGTCGGCCGAGCCCCAGCGTCCCAACGCCACAACGGCGTCCTGCACCAGTTCGGGATCGGGATCGTCGAGCGCCTGAATCGCACTCTGCTCAACTTTCGGAAGCTGGCCGCCCAGGCTTTGAAGCAGGTGGCTGTAGCAGTGAGTGGCCTTCCTAGAGCTCAATGATGCGCTGACCTGCTTTGCCCCGTAAGCGGAATCCACACGAAGGAAATAGCGCAGCATTGCCGATTGCTGAGCGCAGGCCCATCGGCCCAGGTGCGCTTCGAACGCCGGTTTGACGACTCCCAGAGCGGCGGGGCCGGCGTAGCGGTCGACCAACTCGTAGTCCATTTCCCGAGCATCGTGGTTGCCGATCCGTTCGACGGCAAGCCGGAGAACAGGCTCAATGTCTTTCTCGGGGAGGAACTTGATGACGTCCAAACCTGGCTGGGCATTCGGGTCCAGCGCATCGTGGAGGATCAATGCGCGGCCTTCGGCGGGATCGAGCTCGTGTATGTGTTTGAGGGCGGCATCGCGCGCCAGGGCTCTGACGCTCTGGGAGGGCGACGGGGGCTCCGCGACCATTCGGCGCAGAATCGGCAGCATGTCCGGACCGCGAAGCGACTGCCATCCAAACTCGATCAAGTCCCGCTGCGTGTCGGGCGGCAGATCCGCCCATGCGGCCATCAAGGCCGGACGAATGCTCTGAACGATCGTCTGGTCCGATTCGCCGGCGCTGAAGAGCCCAAGGAGAGTCAGCGCGCGGGTGCGGCCGGCCTTGGCGGGGAGCGCGGCGACCACTTTCGGCAGCTCCAACTTCATCAGCGCCTGCGTTTGCACCTGGCGCCGCTGCCAGAACCCCAGGGGGGCTAGAGGATCCGATGGCGGATTGCACGCGGGATCGGCGCTGACCTCGAGACCGACCAGGGTGTTCAGAAACTCGGCCGTGATGGCGTGGCCGGGAGCAGCGATCTGGTCGTGCATCGAATCGATAGCCAGCTTTCGGTAAGGCGAGGCGTAGAGGCCGAACATGAGGTCCCAGCCGACCGGCTGTTGCTGATTCAGGCCCGTGAACAGCCGGGCAAGTTGTCTGGTGGAGTCCTCTGTATTGAGGAATCGAAGCGTGCGGGCGGCACGGTGCGCATCGTCCGGCGGAGGCGCGCCATCCAGCGTTTGCGTTGCGCTCCGGATTTGCTCGACCTGCCATGCAGGGTCTGCCTTGGTCACTCGGAGATCCACTGGGTTGGACCGGAGCACCTCAGAGACGCGAGTGTAGGGGGTCTGCTCGTTTGGGTCGGGTGTCCTCCACACCCGATAGCTGATGGCATAGACCCGATAGTGGCCCGGTTCCAGCCTGCGCCATTCGTTCAGCTCCGCGTCCGCGGTGAACGGAGCCTCACCGAGTTCCCGCGTGCTTCCGAGACCGCCGCCCATGCCGCCCGACGACCTGAAGTAGGAATCGAGGGGATCGGGCGCTTCCGGCTCCACGCAGTAATATTCGGTAGAGAGCCGCCCACTGCGGTCATAATTGCGGACGTCGGCCCAGTAGCGATTTTTCGTCGTCGAGGTGAAAGACAGAACCAGGGGGACGATCTCTCCCTCCTGGAAAACGTTACGGCCGTCCTTCAGGGCGAGTGCAAGCCGGACGTCGGAAGCGGACGAGGCCGCGGCGCACGGATCGTTCGGGGCGGCCCAGCCCGGTGTGGTAAGAAGGAGCGCGACACAGGCGACGGCTGCTCGGGCTCGCATGATCATGAGACGCCGGTCACGTCGGAGTTGTTCCAGGCGTGCTACGTCTTCAGCTCTTCGGGGAAGACGGCGTAACCGTCGGGTGGCGGGAAGAGCTCGTGGAGGTGCTCGAGGCGGCGGCGGAGGTGGCGGCTGGGGAGCTGGCGCGGGCCGGTCTCGACGTCGATGTCGCAGCAGATTCCGTGGAGGTACAGCGTGAGTGAATCGATCAGGGACTGGCGGGCGTAGCTGCGGAACAGCTTCGTATCGCGCCGCACGTCCGATTGCCGCTCGAAGAGCGACTGTTTCAGCTTCCAGCCGTCCTCGTCTAGCTCGCCGTGGACGCGGCTGCGCAGTTCCTCGCGGAGCAGCTCGTTGAAGCCGGCGAACTTCTCGGCGGCGAGGCGGTCGGCGGCCACCGCGGCCAGGGCACGGTAGAAAAGGTAGTGGTATTCGGCCACCTGCTGGTCCTTGACGGCGAAGACCAGAACCGCGTCGCCGCTCAGGGTGAAGCGGGTGGACCAGATGCGCGCTTTCTCGGTGGGCGCTTCGTAGACGACCTTCTCACGGCCGGCGGCGGCCTTCTCCAGGTAAGGCACGAACAGAAGCGAGATGGGGGGCAACTCGGCCCGCAGCGAGGGAGGCACGGCGCCGACGGGCTCGTGAAGGTACTCGCGGGCATCGTCGTCGACCAGCGGAACTGTGGAGAAGTACGAGAGCCGGGCGCTGAGCGGAATCATTTCCGCGCGCAAACGTTTGGCGAAATCCTGGACGTCGGTCCTGGCGAGGTCATGTGAGGTGGGCATCGATCCAGTCTCCATTCTACGTCAGCGCCTGCTCCGCGCCTTCGGTTTCGCGGCGCCACCGAGCGTTTGGAGCTCGGCCGGGGTCAGCGGGCGGTGTTTCCCGATGGCGAGCGGGCCGATGCGGATGGGGCCGATGGCGACGCGCACCAGCTTCAGGACGCGGCTGCCGACGGCCTCGATCATTCTGCGGACCTGGCGGTTGCGGCCCTCGGTGATGGTGATTTCGAGGAAGGTGTGGCTGGCTGCGTCGCGCTGGCGGGTGACCAGGGCAGGCTGCGTGGGGCCGTCCTTCAAGTCCAGGCCCTGGCGCAGGCGGTCGAGATCTTCTTCGGAGAGGCGGCTGGCGGTCTTTACGAGGTAGGTCTTGGGGACCTTGAAATCGGGGTTGGTGACGCGCTCGGCGAAGGCGGTGTCGTTGGTCAGCAGGAGCAGGCCGCTGGTATCGAGGTCGAGCCGGCCGACGGGGGAGACCCACTGCTCGACGCCGTCGAGAAGATCGTAGATGGTCGGACGGCCTTCGGGATCCTTGTACGTGGTGAGGTAGCCCTTGGGCTTGTAGAGGAGGAGGTAGAGCTTCGCGGCGTCGCGGACGGGCTTGCCGTCGAAGGTGACACGGTCGCGTACGAGGTCCACCCAGTGGTCGGGGGTTTGGATCAGCTTGCCGTTGACGCGCACGCGGCCGGCGCCGATCCACTGGCGGGCCTCGGTGCGCGAGCCGAGGCCGGCTTTCGACAGGACGCGCTCTAGAGTTTTTAGCGGGCGCTTGGCGGGCGGCACAAAACCAGTATGGCCACGAATGAACACGAATGGACACGAATAAGAAATGCTAGGCTGCGCGGCAGGGCTGGAAGCAGGACCAATCGATGGATTGTTGGAATTCCTCGTCCAGCGGGAGGATCGACTTCAGGTCGAAGGCGAACTGGGTGGGACCGTGGGCGTCGAGGTAGCCGAGGCGTTTTTTCGCTTCGTCGATGCCGGGGAGGTGGCCGGCGGGCACCCACCACAACGCGACGTAGGCGCCGGCGAACTGCTCAAACCACCGCTGCCGCTGCCGAATCAGTTGGGCGTGGGCGGTGCGGTAGACGAAGGTTTTGAGCGCGTCGGGGGTCTCCCATACGGATAGGTTGAAGAGGATGCGACCGTCGTCGTAGGGGCGGAGGTAGGTGGCGTTTCCCTCGGCGGTTTGAAGGCGCCAGACGAAGCCGGAGCTGTGGTCGGCGAGGGCGTTGATCTCATCGAGCCGCTCGACGAAGCCGGCCATGAGAAGGCTGTCGAGCGGGGCCTTCATGCGGGCGATGTTGACCTGGGCCATTTGGTACTTGGCCATTTCCCCTCCGTGGCGCCTGACGGCGGCGCATCCCAGTTCGAGTGTAGCGCAGGGGAGGGACGATCGTGAGGGCGAGATGGGCTACGATGGCTGCGGACCTATGTCATCCTGGCATTCGCGAAGAACACGGCTTGCCGCACTGCTGCTGATTGCATCCTACAGTGCATTTTCCCAGAGCGCCCGGCTCGGGAATTCCTGCGACCTTGCTGCAGTGGGAGCCAAGGATACGCAGGGCTTTCTAATGTTCGACCAAGAGCTGCGTGCCGCCATCTCTACGCAGGATGCGGTGCCGATGGCGCTTCTGGTGCGCTATCCATTACGCATTAACGAAGGTGACCACGGCAGCTATTCGCTGAATGACCCGGCAGCGTTGCAGTCTCATTTTGCGGAGGTGTTCCCGCCAGCGGTGCGTGCTGCCGTCCTGAAACAGAAGCCCGAAACGGTGTTCTGCACTTCCACCGGAGTCACGTATGGTGACGGTGCCCTTTGGATCGGCACCACGGGGGGGCGGTATGTGATCGAGGTGATCAACCTCCCGGGCGTTCGCGGCGCTTCGCGGCCTCGCAACGGTGCCCAAGATCGAGTTCGTCTGCGATGCGGAGAAGCACCGGATCGTGATCGATGCCGGAGCCAACGGGGCGCCACGCTACCGAGCATGGAACAGGCCGCGCCCCCTGACGGAGACACCCGACCTGGAGATCCCGGCGGGGACCGCCGATTTCGAGGGTACGGACGCCTGTGAGTACTCTTTCTGGACGTTCGTCAGCGGCACGGCGAAGTACAGAATCGAGGGAGGGAGAGGCTGCGCCTCGGATTCCAGTTGGCCGCAGGACGCCACGGGCAAGCTTGGGGTCTCGATTGGTGGCAAACAACCGTTGAACTGGTGGTGCCGGTAACCCCTCTCACTTCACCAACTGCTGCATCGTCAAAAACGTAACTCGCTTCTGGGCCTCGGTGCGGGCTAGGGGCGAGTAGTAATACCAGAACGTCGCGCTGACCTGCGCCGAGGTGCCGGCCGGGATCGCGAAGGCGAACGACTCGCGGCGCTTCTCTCCTGGCGCCAGGCGCGTATCCGAAATCACGCTGGCGGCGCGCAGGAAAGCTACCGGCTCGCGGTCGATCTCCTTGCCTTGCTGGTCGGCCACGGTGCGGCGGTAGACGCGCTGCTCGCGGAAATGCTTCCCGTCGTAGGCGTCGGCCTTCACTTCGAGAACGATCTGGCGGAGCGGCGAGCCGGTGGGGACGTAGTGCCCGGCGGCGACGTTGGCGACATCGACGAAGACGTGCAGGCCGTCGCCGCGGCGCTCGGTGGCGAGGTTCGCTTTCACCGTGCTGGTGAGCTGCTCGAGGGAGTGGCTGCCGGGCATCAGGTGCAGGTTGATCTTGGCTAGCGCGACCTGCTGGATGCGCGGGTCCACCACCTCGCCCTCCACGCGGCTCATATGGCAGGACTGGCAGGCGCGGCCTTCCTTGGCGTAGCGGCTGGCCTTCCACTCCGAGTAAGTCGTGAGCACCGGGAAGCCGAGAGCGTTGCGGTAGTCGTGGCATGGCGCGCACACGGCGGCTGTGGTGTGCACCGCGGAGTAGACGGTTTCGTGGCCCACCGAAGTCACGTTCTGGAGCGGCCCGCTCTTCATCTGGGTGAATTCCACGCGGGCCTTGGGGTTGGGACCGTCGAAGGTCACCTCGCGAACCGAGTGGCAGTAGTCGCAGGTCACGCCCTCCCAACTCACCTTGCGGCGCAGGCGGAAATCGGCGATGCGGGAGGCGATGGGCGAGTGGCACTCGAGGCAGACTTTGCGGGAGTCGGCGCCGAACTCGGTTTCGGTAATCTCGAGCGCGTCCTGGAACAGGCGGCTCTCCATGGCGCCGGCGTGGGCCGAGGACTTCCAGGCTTCGTGGATGGCGCGGTGGCAGCGGCCACACGCCTCGGCGCTGGCCGGGGTGTCCAAAGGCGGCGGCGCCGCCCCATAGGCGGCCGACAGGGCCGCGAGGAGCAGGGACAATCTGGGGCCCATTCCTTCTACCTCCTCCCGGTTTCGGCAACTGGCGGCCGCACGCTCTCGATGGTGCGTATCAGCAGCCACAGGCCAGCCATCGTAAGTGCGATCGCGATCAACGCGAAGATCAGGCCGAAGCGGCGGAAATCCCGCTCCTTGAGCGCGGTCTCGCCGGCGTGGTGCGTCTCCGTGGCGATGGCGAGGCCGATGCCGGCGGCCTTCTCGACCGCGGCGGGGTCTAGCGTGTGTACGGCGACACGAGCCTTCACCAGCGCCTCGCGCCCGTCGCGCTGTTTCAGGACGGCCTCGGAGACCTCCATGCCCGAGCGCGCGGCCACGCCGAGAATCGCGTCGGAATTCTTGAGCGCGGCGTCGAGCTTCGTGATCTGGGCGGCCATTCCGGCGGCGACCTGGCCTTCGGCGGTGTCCGCGTCATGGCACTGTTTGCAGACGGAGGCCGGACCGGCGAGCATCGCGGTCGAAGGCATTTTTACGTCATGGTTGCTGTGGCAGACCACGCAGCCGCCCAGATTCATGGCGGCGAAGACGTCGTGGTGCATGCTCTTGTCGTACAGATCCGCCATCAGGGCGTGGCAGGAACCGCAGACGGCGGCGACGGAAGAAACCTGCGGCGGCGTGGCGCCGTGGTTGCCGTGGCAGGAGGCGCAACTCGGCGCGGAAAGGTCGCCGCGTTTGGCGAGCGCTTCCCAATGTACGCTCTGGCGGTACTCGGCGAACTGGTTGGTGGGGATCTTGTACTTCGCCATGTGAGCCGCGTCGGCGTGGCAGTGGGCGCAGGTCTCGGGCAGGCGCAGCGGGTGGACAGGCGAGAGGGGGTCCTTGACCGCTCGTATGTCATGCACGCTGTGGCAGTCGATGCAGGTGGCAGCGGATTCGTCGCCCTCCGCGATGCGCTTGCCGTGGACGCTGGTCTGATACTCGGCGTACTGATCCACGCGCTCACGCGGGTTGTAGCGGCGCATCAGGCCGATGTCGCTGTGGCAGCGGGCGCAGAGCTGGGGCACAGTCCTACGGGCGGGCTTGCCCTTGAAGCCACGGGCGGGGTCCATGGCGCCGGATGGGTCGTCGGCGTTGCGGTCCCCGCCGTGGCAATCCACACAGGAGAAGCCATGCTGGCTATGTACATCCTTGGAGAAGAGGAGCGCAGGCTTTTGGAGGTCGGCGGCGAGGGCGGCGTGGCACTCGACGCAGGAATCCTTGGGCGGGGCCGCTTGAGCGAGGCCGACGGCGAGGAATAGGAGAAATGCGGGGCGCAGGGCAAGCGTCGAGACGAGTCTCGACGCGGCAGACTGAGAGTCTGCGCCACGAGGCGGGAATTCCAGGGCGCGGGTCATTTCAGGTACCCCAGGAGCGAGAAAGTCGCCAGGTAGGCGACCAGGAGGACGCCGGCACCCGTGACCAGCCGGGTGCGCTCGAGGCCCTCGCGATTCGTCGCCCAAAAAGGCAGCATCACCCACCACACCGCCAGGAGACCGAACCCGGCCAATCCGAGCAATTCGCCTTCCATGAACCAGACGTGGCTGGGAATGAGTTTGAGGGTGTAGAACGGCGCCAGGAAATACCACTCCGGGCGGATGCCGGCGGGGGCGGAGGCGAAGGGGTCGGCCTTGTCGCCCAGTTCCCAGGGGAACAGCGCCGCCAGGCAACCGAGGACGCCCAGGGCGGCGTACCACGCCATCAATTCACGCAGGAAGAAGTTGGGGAAGAACGGCATCTGGGGCACGCGGCCGCCTGTGGATGCGAAGCGCTTTTCGATCCAGGGCGGGGAACTGATGCCATGGCGCTGTACCAGCAGCAGGTGCAGGGCGATCAGCGTGGTGGCGAGGCCGGGCAGAACGGCGACGTGGAAGCCGAAGAAGCGGGTCAGGGTGGCTCCGCCTACGTCGTCGCCGCCGCGCAGGAAGCGCGCCATGGCGTGCCCAACGACCGGGACACTGGCGGCCATGTCGGTGCCGACCTTGGTGGCGAAGTAGGAGATGGTATTCCAGGGCAGCAGGTAGCCGCTGAAACCGAAGCCGAGCGCCAGTCCGAGCAAGGCCAGTCCGCTGAGCCATGTGAGCTCGCGGGGGCGGCGGTAGGCGCGCAGGAAAACCACGCTGAACATGTGAATGAAGGCCGACAGGATCATCAGGTTGGCGGACCAGCTGTGAATGGAGCGGATCAGCCAGCCGAAGCGGACGCGGGTCATGATGAACTGCACGCTTTCATACGCTTCGGAGGCTGTCGGCCTGTAGTAGAGGAGCAGCAGGATCCCGGTCAGCACCTGGACGGTGAAGAGGAAGAGCGTGACGCCGCCGAAGTAATACCAGATGGTTCCGGAGTGGACCGGCACGGTCTTGTGGGCGACGAACTCGCGGATCGCGGCCAGCCCCAGGCGTTCGTCCAGCCAGGCGACGCCGCGTTGTAGGCGGCGGTTCTCTTCGACAGGCGGCACCTTGTGCCCTCCCTTGTCCTGCACACTGCGGGGCTGAAGCCCCGCGCGGGCTGGAGCCCGCCCTCCAGAACCTACGCGCGGCGGGAGACGAACACCTCATCTCCTCGGAGGCGCACTACGTACTCGTCGAGCGGCTTCGGTGGTGGACCGGACACGACGGCGCCGTTCAGGTCGTACATGCCGTTGTGGCAGGCGCACCAGATCACGTGAGCATCCTCTTTGTACTGGACGGTGCAGTTCAGGTGGGTGCAGACCGCCGAGAAGGCCTTCCAGTCGGTTTCGCTGGATCGTATGAGCAGCACCGGGCGGCTGCCGAACTTGACGATCTTCCCGCTGTTGATCTTGAAGCCCTGAGTTTTGCCGGCGGAGACTTCGTCGACGGTTGCCTCGGGGACTGCGGGCGGATTGACGAACTCGACCACGGGGTAGAGAAATGATCCCAAGGAGGCAGCGACTCCCCCTCCGAGAAGCCATCCGAGGAAGCCCCTACGTTCGCTTAGCATGAGAGCCCGTGCTCCGAATGCTACTGCTGCGTTCTTCCACTGTCAAGAACAAAAAGATTAAGACGTTGGGGCTCGATTGTGGCATTTCGCGCAGGGTGGTGGGGGAAGGCGAGCAGTTCAGGGTGTTTAAAAAATATAACGAGAGCGGGTGGACCCGCTGGTTGCGAACAGTAAAAGCGTTGCGAAGGGACATGGTGCCATTGCATAACGCATCCTGCCACCTTGACCCTGCGTCTTCCGTGGGTTGGCGGCTTATTGGCGTCTAGTATGCTTACAAACGCAACATGAGACCCTTTGCTCCGATTCGTGGTGTGCAAAACGCAACACGGCTTAAGGCTTTATTGTCATAAAGATGAGGGCAACGCAACGGGTGCCTCTCGTGCGGGCCATGAAGGTGCATATTCCATCGCGGAGGCAAACTAAAATGGTCGCACTACTGGTTCTCGCAACTTTCGTTGCATTCATCGCTTGGGATGTCCTGCTACATAGGGACAAGTATCGCTTTCGGGTCGCCGCACCGGCTTCTCCCTCAGCAGCTACGGCGGCGCCAGTAGTTGCGGGCGTAACCCTGCCGGAAGGCCTGTCCTATCACCCCGGCCACGCCTGGGCTGTCGATGCAGGTAACGGCCGTGTTCGCGTGGGCTTGGACGAGTTTGCCGCCAGCCTGCTCGGTGGCATACAGAAGCTGGACGTGCCGCAGCGGGGCCGCTGGTTCCGCCAGGGTGAAAAGGGCTGGACGATCCATACCGAGCGCGGCGAAGTCGCCATGCTGGCGCCCGCCGAGGGTGAGATCGTCGCGATCAACGAGAAGGCCATTTCGGACCCCGACAGCGTGGCTAGGGACCCCTACGGCGCCGGTTGGCTGCTCGAGATCTTCTCTCCGGACGTTCAGGTCAGTTTCCGCAATCTCCTCACGGGCTCCTTCGCCCGCCGCTGGATGGAGGAATCGGTGGCCGAGCTTCGCCAGGCTATTTCGCCGGGCGTGCTGGCGACCGCTTTGGACGGTGGCACCATCTCTCCGCAAGTGGGCACTGAATTGCCTCCCGAGAAGTGGCGTGAAGTGACGCGCCAGTTCTTCCGTTCATAAACGAAGAGAAGTTCACCTTTGACGCACGCAATTTTGTACGACAACACGAAGTGTGTCGGCTGCGGCGCCTGCATGATGGCGTGCCGCGAGCAGAACCATCTGCCCGAGACCGATGCTCCCGATTTGACGGACAAGCAGTTCACGGTTTTGAAGACGGCGGCGGGGAAGGACGGCGAGGTCCACTATCGCCGGCTATGCATGCACTGCCTCGATCCCACCTGCGCCTCGGTGTGCCCGGTGGGCGCGCTGCACAAAACCGCCAGCGGTCCGGTGGTGTACAACGCCGACATCTGCCTGGGCTGCCGGTACTGCGTCCAGGCCTGCCCCTTCGCCATTCCGAAGTACGAATGGACGTCGCTCAAGCCTCGCGTCCGCAAATGCAACTTCTGTGCGGACCGTTTGGCTCAGGGGAAGATCAACGCCTGCGCCGAGGCGTGTCCTTATGGCGCGACGATCGCCGGCGACCGCGAGTCCCTGCTGACGGAAGCCCGCGCGCGGCTGGCTGCGGAGCCTGGAAAGTATGTGCCGAAGATCTTCGGCGAGCACGATGCCGGCGGGACGTCCGTCCTGATGCTTTCCTCGATCCCGTTCGCGGCGATGGGGCTGCCCGTGAACCTCCCGGACGAGCCCATGCCGCTGCTGACCTTCCGCGTACTCTCTAAGATTCCTCCGCTGGTCGCAGTGGGCGCATCCGTGTTGACCGGCTTGTGGTGGTTTACCCGCCGCAAGGAGGCCGTGGCGCGGGCCGAGGGCCGGGTGCCGGCGACGGTGGCTGCCTGCGAGGACACTCCGCAATGAGACAAGTCCGTTTGCTGTTCTGGCGCATCGCCGCCCTCGTGATCCTGGCCGGCGGCGCCTACGCCACGTGGGTGCGATTCACTCAGGGTCTGGGTGCGTCCACTCATCTGAACGACCACGCCCCGTGGGGATTGTGGATCGGTTTCGACATCCTGTGCGGCGTCGGCCTGGCCGCGGGCGGCTTCGCAATTACGACAGCGGTTTACATTCTCCACCTGGAGAAGCTGCGGCCGATCGTGCGCCCGACCATTCTGACGGCGTATCTGGGCTACATGCTGGTGGTGGTAGGGCTGATGTTCGACCTGGGCCGGCCCTGGAACATCTGGCGGGCCATGGTCCTGTGGAATCCGCATTCGGTGATGTTCGAGGTGGCGTGGTGCGTGATGCTGTACAACACCGTGCTGGCGCTGGAATTCTCGCCCATGCTGTTTGAGCGGTTGAAGTGGCACGCCGCGGTGCGGGTGGTGAAGCGGGTGGTGGTTCCGCTGGTGGGGCTGGGATTCCTGCTTTCGACGCTGCACCAGTCGTCGTTGGGCAGCCTGTACCTCATCATGCCCACCAAGCTGCATCCGTTGTGGTACTCGCCCATCCTGCCGATTCTGTTCTGGATCTCAGCGGTGGCGGCGGGCCTCGGGATGGTGATTTTCGAGAGCGGCCTGAGCGCGCGGGCCTTCGGGCGGGCGCTCGAATTCGACGTGCTGCAAAGCGTTGCGAAGGTCATGGCTGCGTTCCTGGGACTCTTCCTGGTGGTCAGATTTCTCGATCTTGCCTGGCGCGGAGCGCTCCCGCAAGCGTTCCGCCTGGCCGGGCCTGGAAGCTACGAAGCGGGAATGTTCTGGCTGGAAACCGCGCTGCTGGCGCTGCCCATTCTGCTGGTTTCGATTCGGCGGGTTCGCGCCAATCCGCAGGCGCTGGTCGCTTGCTCGGCGGTGGTGGTGGGCGGGTTCCTGGTCAACCGTCTGAATGTTTCCACCACCGGCCTCGATGCCTCGTCCGGGGTACATTACTTTCCTTCCTGGATGGAGATAGCGGTTACAATGAGCATCGTGGTCGTCGGGCTGAACCTGTTCCGGCTCGCTGCGCGATACCTTCCGGTTTTCCACGACGCCACACACGGCGAGAAGCCTCGCCGAACGGCGTATGCGGAGTCTTAGCGCGAAGCTCATTTTCGGACTGGTGGCCAGCCTGCTCGCGGTGCTGGTGGGCCTGGGCTGGGCCAACCTGCACGTGCTCCGCGAGAACCTCGAGACGACGGCGGTCATGTCCGAACAGCGCATGGCCGGCATCATCTTCCAATCCACGCGCACCAGCATGCTGCGCAACGACCGCGAACAGCTGATCGAGATCATCCGTTCGATAGCAGCCCAGCCCGGGGTGCAGAAGATCCGCATCTTCTCGAAGAAAGGCTTGGTGCAGTTCTCCACTCTTCCGGGCGAGACCGGGACCATGGTGGACAAGCGCGCGGACGCCTGCATCCTTTGCCATAGCTCCAACCAGCCGCTCGAAAAGCCTCGGACGCGGGACACCTGGCGCACCTATTACGCGGGTTCCGAGCATCTGATCGGCCTGGTGCGGCCGATCGAGAACGAGCCTGCCTGTTCGAACGCCGCATGCCACGCGCACCCGGCGTCGCAGCGCATCCTGGGCGTGCTGGACGTGGTGCTCTCGCTCGAATCGGTGGACCAGGCGCTGGCGGCGCACGAGCGGCGCATGCGGGCGCAGGTGGCGTTTTCGGCGGCGCTGATGATCCTGATTGCGGGCGGCCTGGTGTGGTTCCTGGTGCGGCGTCCCATCAAGCGGCTCACGGCAGGAGTGCACGTGCTGGCCGGGCACAACCTTTCGTATCGGTTCGGGTTCCGGCGGCGCGACGAGATCGGCGAACTGGCGGGCGCTTTCGACAGCATGGCCGGAGAGCTGGAGACGGCCAACCGCACGCTCGAAGACCGCATACGGCGCAAGACCAAGGATCTCGAAGCGGCGCAGGAGAAGCTCATCCATTCCGAGAAGCTCTCCTCGCTCGGGCAGCTCGCGGCAGCCGTGGCGCACGAGATCAACAATCCGCTGGCCGGCATCTTTACCTATGCGCGCCTGTTGGAGAAGAAGCTGGCGCTCGAGAAGCCGATGCTCGACTGGCTGCAGACCATACAGCACGAGAGCCGGCGCTGCGGCGAGATCGTAAGCAACCTGCTGGTGTTTGCGCGGAAGCACCACACCGAGATGTCGATGACGGACGTGAAGACCATCGTTGACCGGACGGTGGCGGTGGTGCAGCACAAGCTACAGATGCAAGGCGTCGAGCTGGCCGTCGAGGTGCCGGAGCTGCCGCAGGTCTTCTGCGACGGCTCGCAGATCCAGCAAGTGCTGGTGGCCATCGTGGTGAACGCGGTGGACGCACTGGCGAGCAAGAGCGGGCAGCCCGGCCACCTGCGCATACGGGCCGGCCTGATCGACGAAGGCGGGCGGCTGGATCTGGCGGTCAGCAACGACGGCCCGCCGATTCCCAAGGACGTGCTGCCCCACATTTTTGAACCTTTCTTCAGCACCAAGCAAGCTGCTTCTGGTGTAGGATTGGGACTCGCGGTCGCCTACGGGCTGATCAAGCGGCACGGCGGCGACATACAGGTGGATACGGGGGACGAGACCACGTTCCACGTGATCCTCCCGGTGGTTGGGCCGCCGGTCGAGGAGCGCACAGAGACGGAGAATACGGATGGCCGATCAGAAGCTGTCGATACTCATCGTGGATGATGAGCAGGTCGTTCGGGACTCGCTCGTCCACTGGTTCACCGAGGAAGGCTACGACCTGGATTCCGCCTCGAACGCCAACGACGCGCTGGCCAAGCTGGCGGGCCGCGAGTTCGACCTGGTCATCGCGGACATACGCATGCCGGGGATGGACGGCATCGGGCTGCTCGAGAAGATCCAGAGCGAACAGCTCGACACGGGCGTGATCGTGATGACCGGCTATGCGTCGGTCGAGACCGCGATCCGGGCGCTCAAGCACGGGGCCTTCGATTACATCACCAAGCCGTTCGATCCCGACGATCTTTCGGTGGTGGCCCGCAACGCGCTGGAGCAGCACCGGCTGAAGCGCGAGAACCGCATGCTGCGCGAGCAGCTCACCGAGACCGACCACGCCATCACCGAACTGGTGGGCCAGAGCGAGGCGATGGCCAGGGTGCGCGAGCAGATCGAGACTGTGGCCGGCGTGGATTCCACGGTCATGGTGGAAGGCGAGAGCGGAACCGGGAAGGAACTGGTGGCCCGCGCCATACACCGGCTGAGCCCGCGGCGGTTCAACCCGATGGTGGTGGTCCATTGCGGAGCGCTGACGGAGACGCTGATTGAGAGCGAGTTGTTCGGGCACGAGAAGGGCGCGTTCACCGGGGCGCAGTATCGCAAGAAGGGCAAGTTCGAAGCGGCGATGGGCGGCACGGTGTTTCTGGACGAGATCGCCGACATCAGTCTGAAGACGCAGACCGACCTGCTGCGCGTGCTGCAGGAGCGCGAGATCGTCAGGGTGGGCGGGACGCAGGCGGTCCACGTGGATTTTCGGGTGATTGCCGCCACCAACACCAACCTGGCGGACCTGGTGAAGGAAGGGCGTTTCCGGTCGGACCTGTTTTATCGGCTCAACGTGTTCGCGATCCGGCTGCCTCCGCTGCGCGAGCGGCACGGCGATGTGCCGTTGCTGGCGACCTTCTTCCTGGACAAGTACAGCCAGCAGATGAGCCGCAAGTTCACGGGCTTCGACCGAGCGGCGATGGACCTGCTGATTGCGCACAACTGGCCGGGGAACGTTCGCGAGCTGGAAAACATTGTCGAGCGGGCGGTGGTGGTGGGACACGAGCCGCTGGTGCGGGCGCACGATCTGGCGATCACGCGGCCGGCGGAGGGCGCGGGCGATCTCACGCTGTTAACCCTGGAGCGGCAGCACGTGGTGCGAGTGCTCGAGGATTTCGCGTGGAACCAGACGCAGGCCGCCAAGGCGCTGGGCATCGACCGCGTCACGCTGTATCACAAGATCCGGCGCTTCGGGCTGACTCCGCCCGCGAAAGCCGCGCGGGTGTAAAACAGGTTGGCCACGAATGAACACGAATGAACACGAATTGAAAGCGGGGCTGGCATTCGTGTGCTTCTCGGCACGCTCGTGAGTTTGGGGAGGCGGGTACGGAAGAGCTTCAAACGGAAATGCTGCTCGTTCCGGTGGGCGACTTCCCGCGGGACCTGCTGCACGAGATCTCCTTTCGCGCGCGCATTCCCATCGGTTTCGGCAAGCTCGATCCCGCCTTCGCGCTGAACCCGGCGCGCAAGCAGTACGATTCCACGCGCCTGCTGGCGGAGATGAAGGCCCGGTTTCACGAGGGACTGGTGATCGGCGCGACGGCGTGCGACCTGTTCATCCCCGTGCTGACCTTCGTTTTCGGCGAGGCGGAGATGCCGGGGCGCGCGGCCATCTTCTCGATCCATCGGCTACGCGAGGAGTTTTACGGGCTGCCGCCGGATCGCACGCGGCTGGCCACCCGGGCGCTGCGTGAGTTGTGGCATGAGGCGGGGCACCTGCGGGGGCTGCCGCACTGCCAGGACTGGAACTGCGTGATGAGTTCGTCGCATTCGGTGGAGCGGGTGGATTCTAAGACCGAGCACTACTGCAGGGAGTGCGCACGGAAGCTGCGGAATGGGGGGCGGTAGTGGCAGGTTGCGGGTGCGGCAATGCCGCAGTACAATCCAGATATGCGGCGCTTGTTCCTGCTCCCGCGCTACCAGCGTGATGCTGCAAAGTTGCTGGACGCGATGGAGCAAGACGAAATGGAGCGCCATATTGCCGACGCCCGGGGCGCCACCCGCGCATTCCCGGCGGAGGTGGAATGCGGAAAGCGCGCTGGGCGCGACCCGGGCGTGGTAAGAGCGCTGGCGTGCGGGTGATTTGCTACTTCGCCGCTCCGGACGCGGTCTACTTCATCGCCGTCTACGCCAAGAACAGGAAGGAGAATCTCAGTGACGCCGAAAAACAAGCCCTTGCGAAAATCCTCCGGCCAATCAAGAAACAAGAGCACTAGGCTCGGTCGCGTGCTGGTTGATTCAGCCAGACAGATTGCACGGCACATGAGGGGCGAAATCGACCTTCCGATGAAAGTTGTGCATGTGGTGCCCGACGTCGATGTTCGCGCGATCCGGGAAGGCCAGGGGCTGACGCGCGAGGAATTCGCGGCGCGTTACGGGCTGCAGGCGAGGGCCATTCAGGAGTGGGAGCAAGGGAGGCGCAAGCCGGAACCGGCGGTGCGCGCGTACATGCTCGTCATCAAGAACCAGCCCGCCGCGGTGCGGAAGGCCCTGGCGGCGGCGTAGTCGAATTGGAGCGAACACTACTGCCGGTAGGGCTAATGCTGATCTAACTTCTGAATTGCCTTGAGGAGAGCCTCTGGCCGAAAAGACCCCTCTTCCTCGGCCGCCTCTATCACCGTCTTGCCCTCGTTATTGCGAATGGTCAGGTCAGCGCCGTACTTAATGAATAGCGGTATTGCATCGTCATCAAACGTAGTGAAGATCGGCGTTTCACCTTCGTTGTTGCGCGCGTTCACATCTGCGCCTAGCTTCAACAACTCCTCTTCCACATCGGTGAGGACGGTTTCATGCAGCGGCGTATTTCCCGCGTTATCGCGTGCATTTACGTCGGCACCGGCTTGTGCAAGCAGGCGCACGCATTCCACCCGCGCACCGTCTACATCTCCGGAGCGATAGTCTCCTGCCGCGAACACGGCGGTTTTTCCTTCGTGGTCTCGCATCTCCAGCTTCGGGTGATAGCGGAGAATCTCGCGCACCACCTCGGGATTCCCCGACTCAGCGGCGTACATCAGCACGCTGCCCGCACCACCTCCCTGCATCGTCGCGCCGCCGCTGCTCTGCGTGACGATCAGTGTGGTGAGATCTACATTTGGATTTGCGCCATAAGCGATCAACGCCCGAACTGCCGCTACGCTTCCTGAACGAGTGGCACCTGCCAGAGCCAAGTCCTTGTCGCCTTTATCGCTCTTGCTCGCCGCCGCAGTGATCAGAACCTGCAGTGTCTCCGGATGGCCACTGGCCGCCTGGAGCCAGCCGACGTGCTCAAAGGGAACGGCTCTGTATGGTTCCTTCGGCATCGGATGGGGCAAGGGCTTCAGCGGCACGCCAGCTTCCAAGAACTCCCGCACAGTCGCGGTCTTCCCGCGACTGGCGGCTTCTTTCAGCATGACTTGCGCCTCGAAGGTCTGGAAGGCGAATCTCTCGGCCCGCAATGCCGGAACAAGCCCGTCGCTGCCGTCTATCCATCGGTCAGTCCGTGCCAACGCGTCGACCTCATCTTCGAGTTCGGTGATGATCTCCGGCATCCCCACCTTCGAGCCGACGTAATCGTCCACTCCCGTTGGGTGGCCATCGATCGTAATCGAGAGCGAGTAGGTGGGACAATCTGTCACCGACGCCGTGTAGCTGGCGTCCATTGAATAGAAGTCAGCGGCAACAAAGTTCTGTGCCAGCTTTCGAACTTCATCGACGTCTACCGTATCGATGTGTCTTCCCGAAGCGACCACATAGTCTCCGCCGTCGAACACGATGCCATTCGTGCTGACCGTGACCGTGTAGGAAGGACAACTGCCGAAGCATCCCGTCCTCTCAAGCGAAATCGTCACCTTGGAGTCCGGCCGAAGAGCGGGTGCAACAACATGGCGCTGAGGCATTCGTTCCGGCGGAACAAGCGTGAGATACTCCTCGACCCGTGCCGTAACTGCTCTCCCATTTTCTTGAAATGGCACGAACTTCCAGAGACGGACCTCGCCCCATAGTTGTGGCCAGAGTTTCATCATTTCGGGCTCGCCGGCAGCGTCGGCGTTCATCACCTCCCCTGTTGGCGACACGGTCAGCGTTAGGCGAAGGAAACCCTGGGGGACGCCTGCAAGCGATACGGTACGCCGGTGCGGCTTGATTTCATGTGCGCGCGCCACCACGTACTCATACGAGGGATATGTCGGTTGTTGTTCGTCTGGCGCGCACAGGCAGACGCTCGATAGCAGGCTTGTGAGAGCTATCGTGCGGATCACACCAAGCATTCTACATGACCAGCTTGCTGGGGCTGAGGCCGAGCTGGCCGGGCCGGACTGTTTACCCCAGCGCCTTCTTCACCCGCTCCTGTGTCATCGGCAGTTCGAGCATGCGCTTGCCCGTCGCGTCGAAGACTGCGTTGGCCAGCGCCGCTCCCATGGCTATGATCGGCGGCTCGCCGGCGCCCAGCGCGTTCATCTGCGGGTTGTCCACCAGCACCACGTCGATCTCGGGCAGCGACGTGAAGCGGGGGATCTGATAGTCGTCGAAGTTGGCCGTGAGTACCTTGCCGCCCTGGAAGCGCAGCTGTTCGGAGAGCGCGTAGCCCATGCCCATCATTACGGCGCCTTCGGCTTGTTGGCGCAGGCCGTCAGGATTCAATTGGACGCCCACGTCTAGCGCGATCAGCACTCGCTTCACTTGCACGCGCCCATCCGGGTGGACCGCCACTTCGGCCATCGTGGCGTTGCAGGCGTTGGAATACGTCCCGCAGGCGACTCCCACGCCGCGGCGGCTCGGCGCTTTGCCGGCCTTCCATCCGAAGCGCTTCGCCGCGGTCTCCAGCACGCGCCGCATGCGCGCGTTGGTCAGGTTGTTCAGGCGGAACTCCAGCGGGTCGAAGCCGCCCTGGGCGGCCATCACGTCGATGTGCGACTCTCGGGCGAAGGTGATGCTGTTGACCGTCGGCGCCCTCCACGCTCCGACCTCGAATGGATGCATGCCCGCAGGGTTGCCGCCCATCCAGCCTCCCGCGGATGTGGTGCGCTGATTTGGGATGTCGTAGAACGGCCGCGCCTCACGGTCTCCGGCGCCTACGATCCGTGCATCCCACAGAGTGATCTTGCCCGCTGCGGTCATCCCCGATCGAATCTTGAGGACTGCTGCGGGGCGGAAGTGGTCGTAAAAGAATTCCTCTTGCCGGCTCCACACCACCTGCACGGCCCGGCCGGTGATCTTCGCCAGGCGCGCCGCCTCCACCGCCTGCGGGCCCTCGGTCTTTCCGCCAAATCCGCCGCCGACGTAGCGCGAGATGATGCGGACCTTGTCGGGCGCGAATCCGGCCTCGCGGGCCACCTGCTCCTTGACCATGAACGGAGCCTGAGTGCTGGCCCACACGGTGACCTTGCCGTCTTCCACTACGGCGGTCGCCGAATGTGTTTCGATGGGCGCGTGCGCGCCGTAAGCGTGCAGGTAGGTCCGCTCGATGACGCCGCCGGAAAGCCGCTCGCCTTCGGCCAGGTCGCCGCTCTCGGCGACGACGCGCGGTTGCGGCGCGGTCTTCAGGATGTGATCGAAGATCGTCTTGTCGTCGGGAAGCGACGGCTGGGAATCGAACGCGGCCTTCACCTTTTCGATCGCGGCCGCGGCCACGTCGCGGTGTTCGTGCAACACGGCCACCAGATCGCCGTCCTTCACCACGCGCACTCCGGGCATCTTCTCGGCCGCGGAGGTGTCCACGCTCAGGCGCTTTGCGCCGTGCGCCGGAGGCCGCAGAACGCGGGCATGCAGCAGGCCGGCGGGCAGTTGGTCGGCCGCGTATACGGCCTTGCCGGTCACCTTGTCCGTCGCATCTTTGCGGCGCGGCGAGTGGCCGATCACCTGGAATTCCGCGACCGGCTTGACCGCGATGTTGGCGAGGTGCCGCTCGATGCGCTTGCCTTCTACCAGGCGGGCGTAGGTCACCGAGGCGCCCGCCGCGGCGGAATCGGTAACGACTCCGTTCTTCGCACGCAGCCGTTCCACGGGGACGCCCAGGCGTTCGGCGGCCAGGGCGAGCAGCACCGCGCGCGCTTCGGCGGCGGCCTTGCGGACTGTCGGCACCAGGAACGGTGTGGTCATCGAGCCGAACGTCCCCATGTCGTAGGGGCAAAGATCGGTGTCGCCCATCACCATGTCCACCGAGTCTAAGCCGACATCCAACTCGTCGGCCAGCACCTGCGCCAGGGAGGTCATCGCGCCTTGGCCCAGCTCCACTTTGCCGACCAGGCATTGCACGCGGCCGTCCTCGCCGATCCTCAGAAAGGCGTTGAAGTCGGTGGGAGCGGCCACGCGGCGCGGGATGCGGTTCGGCTCCTGCGCGAGGCCGGTGTCGAAGAAGACGAACAGGCCCGCGCCGGCGAGCCTTGCGAAATCGCGGCGGCTGAGTTCCCGGGTTGCCATCACGCACCTGCCTTTCCGGCCGCGGCGGCCTGTTGAATGGCACTGACGATGCGCACGTGTGCGCCGCAGCGGCAGAGGTTGTCGTCCATGGCTGCGATGATCTGGGCGCGCGAGGGCCGCGGGGTCTTTTGCAGCAGCGCGTAGGCGGTGAGGATCATCCCCGGAGTGCAGAATCCACACTGGAATGCGTGCTGGTCGTGGAAGGCCTGCTGAATGGCGTGCAGGCGCTCGCTGCCGAGGCCCTCGATGGTCAGCACGTTCTTGCCGGCCACGTCCTTGAGGGGCGTCATGCAAGAGCGCACGGCTTCGTTGCCCACCACCACGGTGCAGGCGCCGCACAGGCCCTCGCCGCAGCCGAACTTGGTTCCGGTGAGGCGCAGGTCGGAACGCAGCACCCAAAGCAGCATGCGCTCGTCGTCGGCGGTGACGCTGGCCGCCTTTCCGTTCAGACGAAATGAAACCGTCCGCTCCATAGGAGCCTCCTTCGCGAATCGCGGGTCTCGAAGTATTCTACAGCCGCGGGCGTGTCCGTGGAGGTGAGAGAATCGTGGAATGCCCGGCCGCGCAGTTCTGGCAGGATTGTTCGTATTCGCGAACCTCGCTATTGCGCAGCTTGAGACTCCCTCCAACACCACCCGGTGCATCGACGGCGTGCTGGTGGCGGGGGCCCCTGACTGGCTTACGGCCAGTGAGCGAGGGCGGCGTTGCGCAATCAGCGGGCGGGTGCTGGATGAGGACGGCGACGCGGTCCAAAACGTAATGGTCCGCGCCGAGACGGCATCCCCGGATGAGCCGCCGCCGCCCTTCGAGTCGTCTTCGGCCTATACGGACGATCGCGGGGAGTTCAGTCTTGGCGTCCCACCGGGCAACTATTACGTCGTAGCGAATTCGCTGGGCGGGCTGGACGATCAGCCGGAAATCCACACCGACGGCAGCTCCGGCGCCCCATACGAACGAAGTTACTATCCCAATGCGTCCGACAAAGCGTCAGCGGAGTTAGTGACTGCCGGCAGCAATTCGGGTGCCCTTGTAATTCGCCTTGCGCGCCGGCGGATGGGCCCGTTGCCGCCCTCGCCGCCGGCCGATGGAAAGGTCGCTAGCGTTGCAGGCGTCGTCTTCAACGAGGTGAGCGGTGCTCCTTTGGCGCGCGTTCATATTTCGCTAAGGAGTTTTGACGACAACGGCGTCCTGCGAAGTTACGGGGCGATGACGACTCCGGACGGGAAGTTCTCCATCACGGGCGTGCCCGAGGGCGGGTACGGAATCGAAGCCCGGCGCGTGGGCTTCGCCAGCCCGCATCTTGCCGGCACTTCCGTGAAATTGCGTGCGGGAGAGGGGAAGTATGATCTGAAACTGCCGCTGACGCCCACCGGCGCGATCGTCGGCCGCGTGCTGGATGCCGATGGGGAGCCGGTGGACCATGCTGCAATGTTCGTCCGAGGCAAGATCGGCACGGCGGGTTCGCAGGCGGACGGGAAGGGCCGTTTTCGGATCGGCGGATAGCTGCCCGGCAGCTACTGGATCGAGGCCTCACCGTCCGGCTGGGCCCAGCACAGCAAGGCTCCCGGGATCCGCCCAGATGGCACGGTGGCAACTCACCTGAGCACTGCCCGCTACCCGAGCAGGGTCGAAGTACGGTCGGGGAGCGATACCGGCAGCATAGAGATTCACTTGCCGCGTAAGCCGATCGTGCGGGTCGGCGGGCGGGTCACTGGAGTTCCGCGGGGCTCCCAGGTAACGCTAACGGTGAACAACCTCAAAGGGGGCTTCAGCGACTCTCCTGGAGCCGACGGCACCTTCGAGTGGTGGGGACTCGAGCCCGGGAAGTATGTCGTCAGGGCGCGTGAAGGGGTCGGCTCGTTGCCAATGTGGATAGACGGCGCGCGAACGCCGTCCTCGGCGCTGGTCACGATCACGGTAGCCGGCGCCAATATCGACAATCTCGAGTTGCGTATTCGGCCGCCCTTCGATATTCCGGGGAGCCTGGACTACGAAACAGGCGCGCCCCAGCCGCACGCCGCGGAACGATCGCTTTTGCTCATTGGGCTGGATTTGGACAGGCTCGCGGACACTGCCGCCGCGGTCAGCGGCGACGGGCACTTCACGCTTGAATACATTCCGCCTGGACGCTATCGCGTGGTGTGCCGGTGCGTGTCTCCGGCCTATGTGAAATCGATGCGGCTGGGATCCTCCGACATCCAGGGCGACATTCTCGACCTGACGGAGGGCTCGGGCGGCGCAACGCTCAGAGTCCTGGTCAGTTCGCGCTTCGGTGACGTCTCGGGGAGTGTTCCAGGCGAGCGCGCGGCGATCGCCGGTCTGAAGGTGGCGCTGGTTGCCGTCACCCCCGAGCGCGACATTTCTCCTCGCTTTGCCGACATCGGCGCCAACGGCCGATATTCATTCGACTCCGTGGTCCCCGGCAGCTACAGGCTGGCTGCGGTTGACGAAAACGACCTCGTGATTCAAGGCGCGGAGGGTCTGGAGCGGTACGAAGGAGTAGTTGAGATGGTGACGGTGCATGCCGGCGAGAGCTGTATCCTAAACCCGCGGCCTCTCACGCGGCGGTAAAATCGCAAAAACCGTCAAGCGAAGCAAGCGGCCTCGGCATACTATCGGGACATGAAACTCTCGATTCTGGTCGGCGTCTTTTTCTTGATCGTGCTGTTGGCCGCCTTCGGCTGGCACTCGTTCAACAGTCCGTTGTATCGGCCCGGCGACGTGCGGGCCGGCAAGGATTTGCGCGAGCCGCTGGCGCCGCCTTCGCAGGACGCGGCGCGGCCGGGGTACTGGCCCGTTGCCTCCGATATCGAACTGTTCCACTTCGAGGAAGGCGCGGGCGAGCCGATCCTCACTATTCATGGCGGCCCGGGTTTCGTGCCCGCGGGGCCGTGGCCGGCGGGCGCTGAGCTCGGCGCCGATTACCGGCTGGTGTACTACCACCAGCGCGGATGCGGATCGTCGAGCCGGCCGATCCGCTCGCTGCCCGATCAGAACTTCTACCAGTCGATGCAGACGCTCAACCGGACGCTGGGGCTGCCCGCGCAGGTCGCCGACATCGAGCGGATCCGGCGCATCCTGGGGCGGGAGAAGCTGATCCTCGCCGGGCATTCGTTCGGGGCGTTCCTGGCCGCGCTCTATGCGGCCGAGTTTCCCGAGCACGTGCGCGCCCTCATCGCCGTGGCCCCGGCCGATCTGGCGGTCCTTCCGACTCCTGACGGCGGCCTGTTCGGGCAGATCCGCCAGCGGTTGCCTGCCGAAAGACTGGCCGAGTACGACAGGTTTCTGGCGGAGTATTTCGATTTCAAGGGCGCGGTGAAGAAGAGCGACGACGAACTGGCGGCTATGTACCGCCGCTTCGGTACTTTCTATCTGGCGGCTTCGCCCGCGGCGGCGCAACATGCCATCGCCGGCACGATGGAGGGAAACGGCGGCATGATGCCGCTGGCCATCTACCTCAGTATGGGTCGGCGGCACGATTACCGCGATGCATTCGGCAAGGTCGCGGTTCCCGTGCTGGTGATTCACGGTAAGGACGATCTACAGCCTGCCAACTCGAGCCGCCACTTCGCCGAGCTGTTCCCGAATCACCGCATGGTGGAGGTCGCTGGGGCGGGGCACTTCGTCTTCGCGGACCAGCCAGCCGCGTTCGCGGCGGCGGTTACCGAGTTTCTGCGGTCGCTTTGACGGAGGCCGGTGTGGACACCGGCCGCAGGACTGGAGTCCTGCCCCACCCCGCCTGATAGAATGAAGATGAACTCGTACTATGATCGACGCGATTTTTGCCAAGATTTTCGGGACCAGGAACGAGCGCCAGGTCAAGGCGATGCGTCCGCTGGTGGCGGCTATCAACCAGTTGGAGCCCGCCATCGAGCAGCTCAGCGACGAAGAACTCGCCCGCAAGACGGTCGAATTCAAGGAGCGGCTGGCCCAGGGCGCCGAGCTCGACGACCTGCTCGTTGAAGCCTTCGCCGTAGTGCGCGAGGCCGGCCGCCGCGTGCTGAACATGCGACATTTCGATGTCCAGCTCATCGGCGGCATCGTTCTGCACCGCGGCAAGATCGCTGAAATGAAGACCGGTGAAGGAAAGACGCTGGTCGCCACGCTTCCGGTCTACCTGAACGCCCTGGCAGGGAAGGGCGTTCACGTCATCACGGTCAACGACTACCTGGCCAAGCGCGACTCCGAGTGGATGGGCAAGCTATACAAGTTCCTGGGCATGACGGTCGGCGTCATCGTGCACGACCTGGACGACCGCGAGCGCCAGGAAGCTTACAACTGCGACATCACCTACGGCACCAACAACGAGTTCGGCTTCGACTACCTGCGCGACAACATGAAGTTCCAGCTGGAGCAATGCGTGCAGCGCGGGCACCACTTCTCGATCGTGGACGAAGTGGACTCGATCCTGATCGACGAAGCGCGCACGCCGCTGATCATCTCCGGCCCGAGCGAGGAATCGACCGATAAGTACATGAAGGCCAACCGGATCATCCCCAAGCTGATCCGGGGCGAGGTGATCGAAGGCAAGGAGCCGGGCGAAAAATATCTGACCGGCGACTACACGGTGGAGGAGAAGAGCCGCTCCGTGGCCCTCACCGATGAGGGTTTCGATAAGGCGGCGAAGCTGCTCGGCCTGACCAGTATCTGGGATCTCGAGACCATCGAGTGGAAGCACCACGTGGAGCAGGCGCTGAAGGCGCACGTGCTGTTCCATCTGGACAAGGACTACGTCGTCAAGGAAGGCGAGGTCATCATCGTCGATGAGTTCACCGGCCGCCTCATGCCGGGACGGCGGTGGAGCGACGGGCTGCACCAGGCGGTGGAAGCGAAGGAGGGCGTGAAGGTTCAGCGCGAAAACCAGACGCTCGCGACCATCACCTTCCAGAACTATTTCCGCATGTACAAAAAGCTCGCCGGCATGACGGGAACCGCCGAGACCGAGGCCGCCGAGTTCGACAAGATCTACAAGCTGGACGTGGTGGTCATCCCGACCAATCGCGCGCTTATACGGAAAGAGAATCCGGACATCGTCTACCGCACCGAGGACGAGAAGTTCCGCAATGCGGCCAAAGAAATCAAGTCCTGCAACGAGCGGGGCCAGCCGGTGCTGGTGGGCACCATCTCGGTGGAGAAGTCGGAGCGGCTGTCGGGCATCCTTAAGAAGATGGGCGTGCGGCACGAAGTCCTGAACGCCAAGAATCACGAGCGTGAGGCGTTCATCGTGGCCCAGGCCGGGCGCAGAAACCAAGTCACGGTGTCGACCAACATGGCCGGCCGCGGCACCGATATTCTGCTCGGAGGCAACGCCGAGTTCATCACCAAGGAGCAGTGCCTCAAGGAAAAGATCGCCGAGCTGCTATCGAAAGAGCAGGCCAGCCTGGTTCCGGACCAGCATTATTACTACTTCCTGCACCTGGGCCAGGCCTACCGGGTGCAGCGACCCCGCTGGGACGCGATCTACGCCGTGCACAAGCAGGCCACCGAGACGGAGCACGAACTGGTTGTGGCATCGGGCGGACTGCACATCGTAGGCACCGAGCGGCACGAATCGCGGCGCATCGACAACCAGTTGCGTGGACGCGCCGGCCGCCAGGGCGATCCCGGAAGCTCGCGTTTCTACCTCTCTCTTCAGGACGACCTGCTGCGCATTTTCGGCGGCGAGCGCATTCAGAACCTGATGCTGAGGCTGGGCATGGAAGAGGACGTGCCCATCGAGTCGAAGCTCATCACGCGGCGGATACGGAAGGCGCAGGAGCAGGTGGAGGCGCAGAACTTCGGCGCTCGAAAACACCTGATCGAGTACGACGACGTGATGAACAAGCAGCGCGAGGCCATCTACGGCTGGCGCCGCGAACTGCTCGAGAAGGCCGATCAGCGCGAGAAGATTCTGGACATCATTCGCGGCATCCTGGTGGGGTTTCTGGATCTGCGCTGCCCGCCCAGGACGCACGTCAGCGCGTGGGACCTGATCAGTCTCGAGACCGACATCAACAGCGAGTTCGGCGTCCGGATCCGGCCGAGCGAGATCCAGGGGCTTTCCCGCGTCGATGTGGAAGAGGCCATCTTTCAGCGGCTGATGCAGAAGTACGAGGAGAAGGAGCAGCTCATCGGCGCGGAGGCCATGCGCGAGATGGAGCGCCTGATCATGCTCCACGTCATCGACACGCAGTGGAAGGACAACCTGCTGTCGATGGACCACCTGAAGGAAGGCATCGGGCTGCGCGGTTACGGCCAGAAGGACCCGCTGGTCGAGTACAAAAAGGAATCGTTCATCCTCTTCCAGGACATGATGGACCGGATCGAGGACGAGACCATCCGGTACCTGTTCTTCCTGCAGGCGGTGGAAGGAGGCGGCCCACCGCCGTCGTCGTTTCTGACCGACGAGGAGCAGGCGGAAGCGGACATGGAGGAGGAGCAGCAGCAGGTCCTGGCTGTGGCTTCGGAGCAGCAGCGCGAGGCGGCACAGTCGTCCATTGACGACTTCACCCGCAATATCCAGCGCAAGAACGAGCGGCAGATGGCGCAACTGCAATTTGCCGGGGGCGAGGCCAGTTCGACCAGCTCCACCGTGGTCCGGGGCGCCAAGACCGGCCGGAACGACCCGTGCCCGTGCGGGAGCGGCAAGAAGTACAAGAAGTGCTGCGGGGCGAATGCATGAGGGCGGAGCTGAGCCGCGACCGCCAGGGAGCGGTCTTGGTCTCGGCACGAGTGCCGAGACGGCGGCCTGAGAGGCTGCGCCACTTGGTCTGGCTCACCCTCCTCCTGGCCTCATGTGCCCAGGCGGCGCTGTGGCCGGACCAGGTGGGCGAGTACAAGAAAACCTCTTCCAAGCCGTTGGTTGTCGAGAATCGCCCGCTTTGGGATGAATACGGCCTGAAGCAGACCGAGCAGGCCGAATACACGGCCGGGGCGAAGCATTTCAGGGGTACGGCGTATGGGTTCCAGGACCCGACCGGCGCCTTCGCCGCCTTCGAATGGCAGCGGCCAGCCGGCTCCAAACCCTCCAAGCTGGGCGACATCGCAGCCGAGGCCGGCGATGGCGTCTGGTTCCTGTTCGGCAACTACCTGTTCCGTCTGGAGGGCTGGAAGCCGCCGCAGTCCGACGATCTGGTCGATGTCTTGGGGCGTCTGCCGGGCTTGGACCGGAGCGCGCTGCCCACGGTCCACCTGCCTGAGCGGGGGCTCGAGGCGGGCTCCGCGCGGTACGTGATCGGTCCGGTGGGCCTCGAGGAGTTCGAAAAAGGGGTGCAGCCGGCGGTGGCGGCGTTCAGCCTTGGAGCAGAAGTCGAGATCGGTCAATACGATACGAAGGCTGGAAGGATGCAGTTGGCCGTCTTCTCGTATCCCACTCCGCAGATCGCGATCCAGCAGGTGAAGCAGTTCCAGGGCCTCCCCGGGGTCATGTCCAAGCGCGCGGGACCTATGGTGGCCGTCATCCTATCGCCACAGGAGCCCAACGCGGCCGAGAGGCTTCTTGCCCAGGTCAGGTACAACGGGATTGTCACAGAGGCCGATCGGCCTCCCACGGCGAAGGATAACGTCGCCGAACTGCTGATAACCATTTTCACGCTGACGGGTATCCTTTTGGTGCTCTGTTTGGTAGCCGGACTGGCGGTTGCAGTCCTTCGAAGGCTCGGCTGGGGCACTTCAGGTGACCCAATGACGCTATTGCACCTGGACGATCATCAGAGCGAGTCCTCCCAACCATAACATCCTCTTTTTGTTTCGATTGCAACAGATACGCTGGTTCTGCACAGGGTCTTGAACAGGCTTTTGCACAGGCTGAGGAAAACTGGCTGCGTCGCTAAGCCCATATCTGGCAGCGCTTTGGAGGAAACATGGGAGGGGGAGCTTTTTCCCTTGATTTGAGGGCGTGGCTGAAATAAGATCCAATCACCAACAGGTTTTGGCGGTTGCGTTTCCGTCGAACCGGTTCTCCCATTGAACATCGCCCTGTGAGAACAGGGGGACGTACCATAAATGCCTGCCTCCTTCGTGGAGGCGGGCATTTCTGTTGCAGGAGGCTCCGCAGCCCCAAAAGCGCCGTTTATTCCTGCAACCAACCGTTCGCTGTGCGAATCTTGACTACTTAGTACAGATTCGCTAAACTGACAGTGCACTCTCAAATCAGGGTCCGCTGTCTAAGGAGATTGGATGAGCACAGCCGCCAACGAGATCCAAGCCTTTACCGAGCAGGAATACAAGTACGGCTTCGTGACCGACATCGAAACCGACTCGGTGCCTGCCGGCCTCAACGAGGACGTCATCCGCCTGATTTCGGCCAAGAAACAAGAGCCGCAGTTCATGCTGGACTGGCGTTTGAAGGCCTACCGCCACTGGGTGAAGATGCGGGAGCCGGACTGGGCGAACGTGCGCTATCCGGCGATCGACTACCAGAGCATCGTCTACTACTCGGCTCCAAAGGGCGCCGGCGGAAACCAGCCGAAGAGTCTGGAGGACGTCGATCCCGAGCTGCTGCGCACCTACGAGAAGCTGGGCATCCCGCTCAAGGAGCAGGCCATGTTCGCGGGAGTGGCGGTGGACGCGGTCTTCGACAGCGTATCGGTGGCCACTACGTTCAAGCACAAACTGAGCGAGATGGGCATTATCTTCGGCTCTTTCTCGGAAGCAGTGCGGGAACATCCCGAGCTGGTGGAGAAATACCTGGGGTCGGTGGTTCCGTACACGGACAACTTCTTCGCCGCGTTGAACTCGGCGGTCTTCAGCGACGGCTCGTTCTGTTACGTGCCCAAGGGCGTGCGGTGCCCCATGGAGCTCTCGACTTACTTCCGCATCAACGCCAAAGACACCGGCCAGTTCGAACGCACGCTCATCATTGCCGATGAGGGGGCTTACGTCAGTTACCTCGAAGGCTGCACAGCGCCGATCCGCGACACGAATCAGTTGCATGCCGCCGTGGTGGAGCTGGTGGCGCACGACAACGCGCAGATCAAGTACTCGACCGTGCAGAACTGGTATCCCGGCGATAAGCAGGGCAAGGGCGGAATCTATAACTTCGTGACCAAGCGCGGTAAGTGCGCGGGCGTGAATTCGAAGATTTCGTGGACGCAGTTAGAGACCGGCTCGGCAATCACCTGGAAGTATCCAAGCTGCATCCTGATGGGCGATAACTCGGTGGGCGAGTTCTACTCGGTGGCCGTCGCGAACAATTATCAGCAGGCGGACACCGGCACCAAGATGATCCACATCGGAAAGAATACGCGCAGCACGATCGTCTCGAAAGGCATCTCGGCCGGGCACGGGCAGAACAGCTACCGCGGGATGGTGAAGATCCTGCCGGGCGCCGAGAACGCGCGCAATTACTCGCAGTGCGACTCGATGCTGCTGGGCAATAAGTGCGGCGCGCACACGTTCCCGTATCTCGAAGTGAAGAACCACTCGGCGCAGGTGGAACACGAGGCGTCTGTGTCGCGCATCGGCGAGGACCAGATCTTCTACTGCCGGCAACGCGGCATCTCGACCGAGGACGCCGTCTCGATGATTGTCAACGGATTCTGCAAGCAGGTGTTTAAAGAGCTGCCGATGGAGTTCGCGGTGGAAGCGCAACGGCTGTTGAACGTGAGTTTGGAAGGAAGTGTGGGGTAACGCCGGTTACAGAGCCGCGACCGCGAGGGAACGGACACATTGAGGAATGCATGCTCCTAGAGATCAAGAACCTTCAAGCACGAGTAGCGGATAAGCCAATTCTGAAAGGCATCGACCTGGCGGTGGACGCGGGTCAGGTGCATGCCATCATGGGGCCGAACGGCTCCGGTAAGAGCACGCTGGCGGGGGTGCTGGCCGGCCGCGAAGTCTACGCAGTGACCGGCGGCGAGGTCCTCTATGAGGGCGCCGACCTGCTCGCCATGAAGCCCGAAGAGCGCGCGAGCGCGGGCATCTTCATGGCGTTCCAGTATCCGGTCGAAATCCCGGGCGTGAGTAACATGTACTTCCTGCGGGCCGCGCTGAACGCGCAGAGGAAATACCGCGGCCTTGAAGAGCTCGACGCCATGGACTTCCTGGCGCTGGTGAAGGACAAGGCGAAGCTGCTGGGCCTGGACGAGACGCTGCTCTCGCGTCCGGTCAACGAAGGCTTCTCCGGCGGCGAGAAGAAGCGCAACGAGATTTTCCAGATGGCCGTGCTCGAGCCGCGCCTGGCGATCCTGGACGAAACCGATTCCGGCCTGGACATCGACGCGCTCAAGGCAGTGGCGGCGGGCATCAATGCGATGCGCTCTCCCGAGCGTGGAATGATCGTGGTCACGCACTACCAGCGGCTGCTGAGCTACGTGGTGCCCGATTTCGTGCACGTGATGCACAACGGGCGCATCGTCCGCTCGGGCGGCAAGGATCTGGCGCTGGAACTGGAACGGCTCGGCTACGCCTGGCTCGAAGAGCAGGCGGCGGTGGGGTCCTAAAATGTCTGCGAGCGTGATATCAGCGAGGGAGCACGAGGACGCCTACCTGGCGGCATTCGCCAGCGCCACTCTCCCGGGCGGCGCGCGCCTGCGCCGTACGCGGCAGGCGGCGATCGAGCGCTTCGGCGCACTCGGATTCCCCACCACACATAACGAGGCTTGGAAATACACCAACCTGGCGCCGTTTCTGAAGACGGCGTACCAGCCGGCGCCGCCCGCCGCGTTCACGGGAGAGTTGCCCGCCGCGAGCCCGGGCGCTGCGCGGCTGGTCTTCGTAAACGGCCGGTTCGCGCCGGAACTTTCCAGGACGCAGACGCTTGCGGGCTTGAAGATCTCGCGCTTCAAGGAAGCATTCACGCGGCGCTCCATTGTGGACCGCATCGGCGCCACGGCCACCTTCGAGACCAACGCGATGGTAGCGCTCAACACGGCGATGTTCGAGGACGGCGCGCTGATCGAGGTCGGGGATGGCGCGGTGCTCGACGCACCTGTCGAACTGCTGTTCGTCGCGACCGTGGACGGGTCCGTCGCTTATCCGCGCAACCTTATTCTTGCGGGCCGGGACAGCCAGGCGCGGATCGTCGAGACCTATCTGGGCTCGGGCGCCGCGGGCTATTTCACCGCCGCCGTGACCGAAGTGCTGGTCGCTGACGGGGCCGTGATCGAGCACTACAAACTCCAGGAAGAGAGCGAAGCGGCGCTGCACTTCGGCATGCTGGCGGTGCGCCAGGGAGCGAGCAGCAACTTCGTATCGCACAACATCGCGTTCGGCGGGGCGCTGGTGCGCAACGAAATCGCGGTGGTGCTGGAGGGCGAGGGCGCGGATTGCAACCTGAACGGCCTGTACGTTACCGGCGGCCGGCAGCACGTCGATAACTACACCACGCTCGACCACGCGCAGCCGCACACCACCAGCCACGAGCTGTACAAAGGCGTGCTCGACGGTACGAGCCAGGCGGTCTTTCACGGCCGCATCATCGTCCGTGCCGAGGCGCAGAAGACCGACGCCATACAGCGCAACAAGAACCTGCTGCTCTCAGACGGCGCGGTGATCAACACGAAGCCGCAACTGGAGATTTATGCGGACGACGTAAAGTGCACGCACGGCGCCACGGTTGGCCAGGTGGACGCCGACGCCATCTTCTACCTGCGCTCGCGCGGCATCCCGCTCGAGGAAGCTCGCAGCCTGTTGACCTTTGCCTTCACGAGCCAAATGATCAGCTCGATGAAGGTGGAATCGGTTCGCGAGCGGCTGGGCCCGCTGCTGCTGAGGCGCCTGGCGGGAGGCGGTGCATGAGCGCCAACGCGAGCCCTCGGACCGCGGCCGGTTTCGATGTGGCGCGCATCCGTCGCGACTTTCCCATCCTGAGCGAGCGCGCCTACGGCAAGCCGCTGGTGTATCTGGATAACGCGGCCACCTCGCAGAAGCCGCGCGCCGTCATCGACGCGCTGGTGCGCTACTACACCACCGAGAACGCCAACGTGCACCGCGGCGTTCACCTGCTGAGCGAGCGTTCGACGGCGTCCTACGAGGACGCGCGGCGCACCATTCAGACGTTTCTGAACGCCGGCTCGGTGCGCGAGATCGTGTTCACGCGGGGCACTACCGAGGGGATCAACCTGGTGGCGCAGAGTTGGGGCCGGGCGAATGTGGGGGCGGGCGACGAGATCCTGATCTCCGCGCTCGAGCACCATTCGAACATCGTGCCCTGGCAGATGCTGGCCGAGGAGAAGCACGCCATCCTGCGCGTCGCACCCATCGACGATCGCGGCGACGTGATTCTGGAGGAGTACGAGAAGCTGCTGGGGCCGCGGACGAAGATCGTCTCGCTGGCGTTCGTCTCGAACGCGCTCGGCACCGTCAATCCCATCGAGCGCATGATCGAGATGGCGCACGGACACGGTGCTGTCACGCTGATCGACGCTGCGCAGGCGGCGCCGCACCTCAGGATCGACGTCGAGGCTCTGAACTGCGACTTCCTTGCGTTCTCCGGCCACAAGCTTTTCGGACCGACCGGAATCGGCGTGTTGTACGGGAAGGCTTGCCTGCTCGAGGAGATGCCGCCGTGGCAAGGCGGCGGCGACATGATCCGCTCTGTCACCTTCGAGAAGACACTCTATAACGATCTGCCGTACAAGTTCGAGGCAGGCACGCCGCACATCGCGGGCGCGGTCGGGCTGGGCGTCGCCATCGACTACGTGACCGGCGTGGGGCTAGACGAGATTGGCGCCTACGAGCAGGAACTGCTGCTCTACGGCACCGAGAGGCTATCGCGCATCGCGGGCTTGCGCCTCGTGGGCACGGCACGCCACAAAGCCGCGGTGCTTTCGTTCGTCCTCGACGGCATCCACCCGCACGATGTGGCCACGATTCTGGATCGCCGGGGCATCGCTATACGCGCCGGGCATCACTGCGCGCAGCCGGTGATGGAGCGCTACGGCCTGGCCGCGACGAGCCGCGCGTCATTGGCGTTCTACAATACGAAGGAAGAGATCGACGCCCTGGCCGCCGGCATCGAGGCTGTGAAGGAGGTCTTCCATTGAGTTCCGAGCTGACCGATCTATACCAGCAGGTGATTGTGGACCACGCCAAACGGCCGCGCAATTTCCGCGTCCTGAGCGGGGCCAATCGGAAAGTGGATGGCTACAATCCCTTGTGCGGCGACAAGGTGACCATCTACGTCCAGGTGGAGGACGGCGTGGTGCGGGACATCAGCTTCCAGGGTTCCGGCTGCGCCATCTCGACCGCGTCGGCCTCGCTGCTCACCGAGGCGCTCAAGGGCAAGACGCTGGAGGATGCCGAAGCGCTGTTTGAGTCCTTTCACGAATTGGTGACGGGCCTGCAGCCCGCGCACGACGAACCGGGCCTGGGCAAGCTGGCGGCGTTTTCGGGCGTGTGCGACTATCCGACGCGCGTCAAGTGCGCCACGCTCGCCTGGCACGCGCTGCACGCCGCGCTCGAAGGCGACAAGCCGGCGGTGAGCACGGAGGAGCCCGGTGGTTAGTGGGAACCGCTCGCTGGCGGTCGCGGCTCTGTCACATTGCTCGGCGGTTGCAGCGGCTTACCGAGCCACGACCGCGAGGGAGTGGTTATGGCTGACACTCTAGAGAAGAAGGTGATCGACGCGCTGAAGAGCTGCTACGATCCCGAAATCCCGGTGGACATCTACGAGCTGGGATTGATCTACGGATTGAAGGTGGACAAGAGCGGCGCCGTCGCCGTCCAGATGACGCTGACAGCGCCGAATTGCCCGGCGGCCGGCAGCCTGCCCGGCGAAGTCGAGCAGAAGGTGCGGGCGGTCGAGGGCGTGACGGACGTGAAGCTGGAACTGGTTTGGGATCCGCCCTGGGGCCGCGAGCGGCTCTCGCCCGCGGCACTGGTTCAATTGGGACTGATGTAGTGAAAATATCCGCGCAGGAAGAATACGGAATCCGTTGCCTGCTCCAGATCGGGAGTCGGGGGCTGGACGCCAGCCTGACGATCCCCGAGATCAGCCGGGCGGAGCACATCTCCAGCCACTATGTGGCGAAGCTGCTGCGCGTGCTACGGCGCGGCGGCCTGGTGACGAGCGCTCGCGGCCAGGCGGGCGGATACACGCTCTCGCGCCCGCTCTCGCGTATCACCGTAAGCGAGGCGCTGGCGGTGCTCGGCGGGCGGCTCTACGATCCGGCCTTCTGCGGCCAGCACGGCGGCGCGGAGACGGTCTGCGCCCACACCATCGAGTGCTCGATCCGCTCCCTGTGGCGGAGCGTGCAGCAGGCGGTGGATGGCGTGCTCGGCCAGACCACGCTGGCTGATCTGCTGCCGACTGAGGACCCGCCGCCGGTGAGCGCCGCCCCGCTGACCTCGATTCGGATCAACTGAAAACGCCCGTCGCATGTCGCTCGTCGCCCGTCGCAAGGACCACCGAACGGCGGTCGTGAGCTCGTCTCGAATCGACGAGCGACGAGCGACGAGCGTAAAGTAGTACAAGGTAAATGTCCGATCAAAAACTCCAAGTAATCCCGCTGGGCGGCCTCGGCGAGTTCGGAATGAACTCGATGGTGCTGCGCTATGGCGACGACATCATTCTGATCGATGCGGGCATGATGTTCCCCGATGAAGAACTGCTCGGGGTGGATATCGTCACGCCCGACTTCGCGTACCTTGAGGAGAACCGCGACAAGTTCCGCGCGGTGATCCTGACGCACGGCCATGAGGACCATATCGGCGCCGTGCCCTTCCTGCTCTCGCAGCTCAACGTGCCGGTTTACGCCACCGAGTTCACGCTCGCGCTGATCTCGCGCCGTCTGGAAGAACACGACCTGCTCAACCAGGCCAAGCTCAACAAGGTGAAGGCGGGCGACAAACTCGAAATCGGGCCGTTCCAGATCGAGTTCATCCACGTCACGCACTCCATCGTGAACGCGGTCGCCCTCGCCATCACCACCCCGCTCGGCGTTGTGATCCATAGCGGCGATTTCAAAGTGGATCCGACGCCCACCGACAATCTGCTTTTCGACTTGCACACGCTGGCCGATTACGGCCGCCGCGGTGTTCTGCTGCTGCTCTCCGATTCGACCAACTCGGACCGTCCCGGCTACACCGAGAGCGAGCGCGCCATACGCCCCCGGATGGAGGACATCCTGAACCGCGCCGAGCGGCGCGTGGTCGTCTCCTGCTTCAGTTCCTCGGTGCACCGGCTGCAGCAGATCATCGACCTTGCAGCGGAGTTCGGGCGCAAGGTGGCGTTCCTCGGGCGGAGCATGTTGAGCACCACCGAAATCGCGCACTCACAGGGGCTGCTCCACATCCCGAACGGCTTGCTGGTGCGGCCGCAGGACATCATGGACGTCGCGCCGTCGAAGCTGCTGGCGGTGGTTTCGGGCAGCCAGGGCGAGCCGATGTCCGCGCTGGCGCGCGTCTCGGTGGACAATCACAAGAGCCTGTCGGTCGATCGTGGCGACACGGTGGTTCTCAGCTCGCGCATCATCCCCGGCAACGAGAAGGCGATTTACCGGATGCTGAATCACTTCGCCAAGCGCGGGGCCTCGGTTCTCTACGGATCCATGAACCCGCCGTTGCACGTTTCCGGGCACGCCAGCTCGGAAGAGCTCAAGCTCATTCTCAACCTGGTGCGGCCGAAGTATTTCATGCCGATACACGGAGAGTACCGGCAACTCGCCAAGCACGCCTCCCTGGCCGAGCACCTCCGCAAGGTGGGCCTGGAGGAGACCTTCATCCTCGAAAGCGGCGACACACTGGAGCTCGACCGCTACGGCGCGCGCAAGGCGGGCAAGGTGGCCGTGGGCCGCGTCTGCATCGACTCGGGCGCGCTCGACGACATCGTCGAAGACATCGTGATCCGCGACCGGCGGCATCTTTCCGAGGAAGGATTCATGCTGCCGATCATCACCATCAACAAACACACCGGCAAGATCGAGGGCCTGCCCGAGATCGTAACCCGCGGCTTCATTTCCCAGGACGGCTCCGATCTGCTCGAGAAGGCGCGCGAGTTGGTAGCGCGAACCGTCGCCACATCCAGCGACGAGGAGCGTACCGACTGGGGCGTCATGAAGGAGAAGATCCGCAGCGACCTGCGGCGCTTCCTGATCAAGCAGACCTCGCGGCACCCTCTGATCATGCCGGTGATTCTGGAGGTGTAGCTTGGTGGACCGCCGTCGTTTTCTACTCGCTGCCGCAGCCGCCGCATCGCCCCTGGTGGCGCGAGAGCAGACGGCCACGCTCACCGTTCATCCCGACCGTCCGGGCGCGCGCATCCCGGTGCGCTACACCGGGCTCAGTTACGAATCCTCACAACTCGCTGAGCCGGATTTCTTCTCGGCGCGGAATCACGACCTGGCTGCCCTGTTTAAACGGATGAGCGCGCGGGGCGTGCTGCGGATCGGCGGAAACTCGAGCGAGTTCACATGGTGGAAGGCCAGTCCGGAGGCCGTGGCGCCGGTGCTCAAGCCGCCCCCGGGCCCGGCCGATGCGAACTGGATGCCACATGAGCTCACAGCCATCACGCCGCAGGCTATCGACAACCTCGCGGGTTTCCTCGACGCCTGCGGCTGGAAGCTGATCTATGGTCTGAACCTGGGCACAGGGACGCCAGAACGCGCCGCCGAGGAGGCCGCCTACGTGGCCAAAACGATCGGCACGCGGCTCGAGTATTTCCAGATCGGCAACGAGCCGGACCTGTATCCCCGGGCCAATAACGCGCTCCGTTCGGCGTCGTGGGGATTCGACAATTATCTTTCCGAGTGGCTGAAGTTTGCCTCGGCCGTCCTCGCGCGCGTTCCCTTCGCTCGGCTGGCAGGGCCGGACGTCGCGAGCGACTCTGACTGGATCGCGCGGTTCGCCCGCCAGGCGCCGGCCAAGCTCAGCGACGGCATCGTCTGCCTCAGCGGCCACTATTACGCCATGGGCCCGCCCGACGATCCGAAGGTGAACATAGAGCGGCTCCTTGGGCCGGCTCCCGAGGGGGCCGCGAGGATCGCGCGCATCGCCCAGATCGCCGCGGACGCGCATCTGCCGTTTCGCATGGCGGAGGGAAATTCCTGCTACCGGGGCGGCAAGCCGGGCATGAGCGACGCGTTCGCATCCGCTCTCTGGGCCGCCGACTACATGCTGATGACGGCTCGAGCCGGCTATGCGGGAGTGAACTTCCACGGCGGCGGCACCCACCAGATCCGCGCCGCGCTGGGCGGCCATCTTCCGGGCGAGACGGTGGCGAAGAAGCCCGCCGCGACAGCGCGTAGCGGCGCATTCTACACTCCCATCGCGGGCAGTCTCGAAGAAGGCTTCGAGCCGCGCCCGATCTTCTACGGCATCATGCTCGGCGACCAGTTCGGTGGAACGACGGCGGTCGCCGCCGAGTTCGATGCTCAGTCAGTGAATGCCACGGCATACGCAGCCACCACGAAGGGCGACCTCCGCGTGGCCATCCTCAACAAGGATGCGAAGCAGGACCTGCGCGTCAAAATCGATCCCGGCTGGCCGCCCAAGCCGGCGCGCGTCTGGAGTCTCTCCGCGCTTGCGCTCGATGCGACGACCGGCGTGACTCTGGCCGGGAAAGAGGTCGGCACCGGCGGCGGCTGGAAGCCCGTCGAAGAGGGTCTGCGGCCCGACAAACACGGGATCTTCACGCTCGACGTTCCGCGCGCGAGCGGCGCACTGGTGTTCTTCCTGTGACCATCAACGGAATCAACAACGATCGCGCGATCGACCCTGAGCCGCCCTCGAACGCCGAAGCGCCAAACGCGCGGACCGCCCAAGCAATTGCGCAACTGGAGGCGGGGAAGGGCAGGAGCTTCAGCAGCGCGGCGGCTTTGATGGCGGACGTGAATGCGGACGATTGAATAACGGGCCGACCGAGGGGCGACGAGCGGCGCACTCGTCTTCTTTGCGAGGATTTGATTTATGAGAGCCCTTCTCTTCTTAGCCGCCGCTGCCACTCTTGCCGCGCAGCCGTATCAGCCCACCTGGGAGTCCCTCGACAAACGGCCGACGCCGGCCTGGTTCACCGACGCCAAGTTCGGCATCTTCATCCACTGGGGCGTCTACTCGGTGCCTGCCTACGCCCCCGTGCTTCCCGGAAAGCTGGCCTACGCCGAGTGGTACTGGAACGCGATGAGCGCAGGCAGGGACGATCCGAAAGCGAATCCGATCCAGACCGGAACCTGGGCCTTCCACCAGAAGACCTACGGCGCCGGCTACCCATATCAGGACTTCGCTCCGCAGTTCCGCGCGGAATTGTTCGACCCGGACCATTGGGCCGATGTCTTCGCCCGCTCGGGTGCGAAGTATGTCGCGCTGACCTCGAAGCACCACGAGGGATTCGCGCTGTGGCCGAGTAAAGAGGCCTCCGCGACGTGGGGCCGTCCATGGAACGCCATGGAGATCGGACCGCGGCGCGACGTGCTCGGCGACCTGAGCGTTGCCGTCCGGCGCAAGGGCCTGCGCATGGGCTACTACTATTCGCTGTACGAGTGGTACAACCCGCTCTGGCTCGCCGACAAGCCCCGCTACATCCGCGAGCACATGATTCCGCAGTTCAAAGATCTGGTGACGCGCTACCAGCCGGCCATCATTTTCAGCGACGGCGAGTGGGAGCTGACTTCCGCCGAATGGCGCAGCCCCGAGCTGCTGGCATGGCTGTTCAACGAGTCCCCGGTGAAGGACGACGTGGTGGTCAACGACCGCTGGGGCAAGGACACGCGCCACAAGCACGGCAGCTATTGGACCACCGAGTACACGCCCGGCATGAGCGGGTTGGACCATCCCTGGGAAGAGAACCGCGGCATGGGCTTCTCGTTCGGGTACAACCGCGCGGAACGCCTGGAGCACTACCATACGGGCCGCGAGCTGGTCATCATGCTGGTGGATCTGGTGAGCCGCGGCGGCAACCTGCTGCTCGATATCGGCCCCGCCGCGGACGGCACGATCCCGGTGGTGATGGAGGAGCGGCTGCTGCAGATCGGCAGCTGGCTCAAGGTCAATGGCGATGCGATTTACGGCACGAAGCCCTGGAAGGTCACGCGGCAGTGGAGCTCGGGCGAAGCGCCGAAGGTGGAATACAACAAGGAGTGGCAGACCGCTTACGATGTGACGAAGGTGACCGAGGGCATCGACGCGTTCTTCACCGCGAAGGGCAACGACGTCTTCGCCATTCTGCCGCGCTGGCCCCGCGGCAGTTTGCAGCTCACGGGAGTGACCGGGGTGAAGTCGGTCACGCTGCTGGGTTTCCAGCCGCCGCTGAGGTCCAGGGCCGTGGAAGGTGGCGTCTCGGTTGATCTGCCGTCGCTGCCCGAGGATCTCGTGCAGCAGCCCGCCTGGGTACTGAAGCTGAGCCGGTGAGCTACTTGCCGCTCCACTGCGCGTCCGCGAACTTGAGATACTGCTCCCAGTCGTACGCGGTAATCCCGTGCTCGCCCGCGCGTATGTGATAGGCCACGGTGTGCTGGATGGGCTGATGGATGTCCGGCATCTGATCCGTCCCAATCCCATGCTTGCCTAACAGCTCGTAGACCGGCGAGGCATTCACCACGGCCAGGAACTCGCCCCTGGGGTCGGCCCACAGGTCGCCCGCCGCGCTGGCCACGTAGAGCGGCCGCGGAGCGATCAGGGCCAGCAGCATGTGAGCGTCCACCGGCAGCTCGTCCTCGCGGTTGTCGTACTTCTTGTAGTTGCCGCTAAACCAGTGCGGGAACGATCGGTTCAAGTCCGCAATGCGCTCGCCGAAATCGCGACGGGTGATGGCCGCGCCGCCTTCTCCGGATTCGTTCGAGATAACGATGGAGAAGCGCGTGTCCTCGGCGCCCGCCCACAGGGCGGCCTTGCCCATGCGCGAATGGCCGATCACGGCCACGCGCCGTGCGTCGACGCCGCGGTCGCTCTCCAGGTAGTCCATCGCACGGCTCAGGCCCCAGGCCCAGGCCGCGAGCGCGCCCCAGTCGTCGGCCGCCGGCTGCTTCTGTCCGGGGCGAAAGAACAGCGGCCGGATGCCGAACCCGATGCCGCCCGTGAGGTCGGGTTCGATGTCGCCGCAATAGACCGTTGCCAGGCCGTAGCCGTGCTCCAGCACCTTCTCCAGTTGCCATGCGGCGGTGGCCGAGCCGCGCGATTTCTCTTCGGCCCGCCGCTTCACCACCGCGTTTGTGGCCGGGTCGCGCGTCCATTCCTCGGCCAGCGGGACGCCCGGATCGGCCGACACCGTGTGGTTCCCCGCGAACCCGAGCCCAAGGAATACCGGCGACGGATTCTTGGCGCCCGCCGGCAGATAGAGCAGCAGATCCATCTTCGGGCCATCGCGTCCGGCCAGCCACACCGTGACCCGCTCACGAACCGCCCTTCCGTTCAGCGCCTTCTCGCTGGAGGCGACCTCGAAGTTCAACTCGGCCGGCCTTGCGGGACTGCGCCCGAAAAACTCCGACCGGTACAGCTCGAGAATCTCCGGGCGGCGCTGCTCCTGCCAGGTCTTCGCATCGCGCACCCGCTCGCCGTTCCGCATCACCAGCGGGTCAGGCAGGGTGTATTTGGGAACTTTGGCTTCGTCGTAGTTCGGCGCGGGCCGCTGTCCCAGGGCATCGAGACAGAGCACCAGGGCCGCGGCCGGCACCAGCAGTCGAATCATACTGACATCTTACTCTGTGGGCCCCCGCACCGAACCGCGACCATCAGGGAGCGGACTACTTCGTGACGTAGGTCCGGTGCACCGGCCCGCCCTGCGCATCGGCGTCGTTGGTCTCGAAAACCAGGCCTTGTGGCAGGTCGGCCGTCACGCTGTTGGTCCTGCGGTTGATCTGCTTGTCTTCCTTGACCCGAGCGCCGTAGCCCGTCGCGGCGGCCTTCACATCGGCCATCGGCGGCGGTGGGGCGACAGGGGCGCCCGCCCTGGACGAGCCCACCGCGTCCACCGCCGTGGACGACAGCAGCTTCGGCCACACCTTCCGGAAAAGGTCGTGCGTGGCGTAGACGTCGGCTCCGGTCACCTTGCCGTTCACCGCGGCCACGTAGCCCAGCGCGTCCGGGTATTTGTCGGCGAGGCCCGCGAGATCCTTCTTGAAGGCGTCCACGCGCTCTTGCAGCTTCGGCGCTTCGAGCATGAGCTGGTAACTCGTGGGCGACTGAGGCGAGCTCACCTCCGCTGCAAGGGACCCCGCGAGGCGTGTCCGCTCCTTCGCCACCTGCGCCCATACCTGGGCCTGATCGGCCTGCTGCTGCACGGCCCGCTTCATGGCCGGCGAGGAAACCATCCCGGGAGACCCGGCGAAGGCGTGTGCCGGTTCGGAGCCGCGCTGCGTCCACCGCCCGTGCTCCACGCAGAAGACGTTGATATCGAGCTTGCTCGACGAGGACGGCACGATGATGTCATCCTTCAGCACGCGGTCCTGCTTGCCGCCCTTCACGATCTCGCCGGATTGTATGTAGACGTCTTGGGCCGACAGGTTCTGTACTTGCAGCACATTCACGTTGCTGGTCTCGTAGACCACCGCCTTGTGTTGCTCCAGCGCCTCGCCCAGGGTCAGGTACTTCTTCTGGAACCGGTCCTGCCCGTGAACCAGGTAGATGGAAAGGTTGTCGTGCGTGTACGGGCCGCTGAGTTTCAGGTCGGCAGCCTCCGTAGTGGCAGTGAGCGCCGCCAGCGCGGCGATGCAGGTTGTGATGAGTTTCACGGCATTTCTCCTCGGTGGGGAAATGCCGCCACCGGCCGGACCCTTTCACCTGCGATAAGCTTGTTTCGAAGCTATGCGACACCCAACCTTGGTTCTCTCTCTATTCGCCTTGATGGCGCTCGGAACGCAGGCAGCGCCCATCGGTCCCATTCCCCTTTGGAAGGGAACGGCGCCCGGCGACAAGGACACCCTGGGGCCCGAGCACGATACCACCACCGACAAGGACCACATGGTCGAGGGCCGGCGCGTGATGCGCTTCACCAACGTCTCCGTGCCCACTTTGACGGTCTATCGCGCGGCCAAAGGCGGCGAGGCCGGTCCGGCGGTTCTGGTGTTTCCCGGGGGTGGCTATCACATCCTCGCGTGGGACCTGGAGGGCACCGAGGTGTGCGAGTGGTTGAACTCGGCCGGCGTCAACTGTGTCCTGGTGAAGTACCGCGTGCCTGCGCGCGAAGGCCAGCCAAACTACGCCGCGCCGCTACAAGATGCGCAGCGAGCCCTGGGGATGGTTCGCTCCCGCGCCAAGGAGTGGGGGATCGATCCCCAGCGCATCGGCGTGCTCGGCTTTTCCGCGGGCGCCCACCTCTCCGCCACGCTCGGCGCCAACTTTGAGAAGCGCACTTACGATCGCGTGGACGAAGCGGACGACGCCAGTTGCCGGCCGGATTTTGCGCTCCTGATTTATCCCGGTGGAGTGGTGCGCGATGGTAAATTCGGCGCCGAGACGCAACCGACCGCCAATACGCCGCCTACGTTCCTGGTGCAGACGGAGGACGACCCCGTCCACGTCGAGAACAGCCTGGCCTACTATGCTGCGGCGAAGGAGGCGAAGGTCCCCGTGGAGATGCACCTATACCCGGCGGGAGGTCACGGCTACGGGCTGCGCCCCTCGGCGTTGACCGTCACCACCTGGCCCGCCCGCGCCGTGGATTGGCTGCGCTCGCTCGGCGTGCTTGGGCCGGCGAAATGACTTGCGGCACTGCGGGCCTCGCTTGCGGTGATGGCACGCGGAGACGAGTCGGCTGCTCGAACCGTCGTCGGGGCGCAAGGTCCTACGCCATCCGGCGACCCACAAATCGCAGGCAAAAGTCATGGCGGGGAGAGACATAATGACAAAGATCCGGGATCGGCTATTTGCCGGGCTCGTTCTTGTTCTGATCCTGCGCACTTGCGCCATGAGCGCCGCTGAGGGCGAGACTGCGTATCGGAACGAGCGTTGGGGCTTCTGCATCAGTTATCCATCCGGGTGGTCCGCTGATGAAGCTACAAACAAAGCCGGGATCGAGGTCAACGCGCCTCCTTCCCTGCACCCGAGAGCGACCATCACCGTCGGTGCGTTGCCGAATCAATCCAAGACACTGGACGATCCGGCAGCACCGGACACCGGCGATTGGATGAGCCTCGACGACGTGGTCAGACGGCAACTCGACGCTCTCAGAGCTTACTTGCCTGAGCCGGCGGGCAAGAGCGTTCGGCTCATCCGACGGCAGCGAACGGAGTTCGGCGGAGTGCCAGCAATTTCAACCGAGGTTGCTTATGTCGAAGGCCGGACGGAGAAGTTGGACGAGACTCTTTGGTTCATCAAAGAGCACGCTGTTTACAGCCTCGTGCTTAAGTGCGACCGGGCAAGCCGATCCAAGTACGAGCCGGTCTTCAAGCGCGTCGTCGGCAGCTTCCGCGCCGGCTGCAAGTGAGGCTCCGGCGAGACGATTCCCACCCGACCACCGGCCAATCCCCGTCTCTTGCGGCGCCGACGCTGAATACGGCATAGTGAGTATGCGGCGAGCGGCGGGCGCGATGACGAATCTGCTCTACTTCACCGAACTGCTGGGGCTCGAGGTCTTCGACCTCAAGGGCCGCCCCATCGGACGTGTCGAAGACGCCGCGCTGGTCCCCCTGGTAGACCCGGTCCGCGTGGACCGCTACCTGATCCGCGCGGGGTGGGCAAAGCTCACTGTGCGGCACGACCAGATCCAGTCGTTCTCGCTCGACGGCATCCACCTGCAGGACGAACTGCTCACGCCGTATCACGATGACGAGTACATGCTGCGGATGGCGCGCGACCTGCTGGACCAGCAGATCATCGACGTCAACGGCCGCAAGGCGGTGCGCGTCACCGACGTGACTTTCGAGCTGATGAAGCAGAACGGCCGCGACGTCCTGTGGGTTCTCGAGGTGGATGTCGGCGTGCGCAGCATCGTGCGCCGCGTCCTGCAAGGATGGGTCCCGCGCAGGTGGATCCGCCGGCTGCAAGCCCCCATCCCGCCGAACTCGATCCGCTGGGAGTTCTGCAATATCGTTGAGCCCGATCCGCAGCGGCGGCTGCGCTTGAATATCGACTACCGGAAGCTGGAGAACCTGCACCCGGCCGACCTGGCCGACATCGTTGAAGACCTGAGTCCCGAGGAGCGCAGCGCGGTGATCGAGACGCTGGACAGCGAGGTAGCGGCCGACGCGCTGTCGGAGGTCGAGCCGAAGATGCAGGTCAGCATCCTCGAATCGCTGGACACCGAAACGGCCGCCGATATCGTGGAGGAGATGGCGCCGGACGAGGCCGCCGACGCGCTGGCGGAGCTCGAAGACGAGACCTCGGAGGAGATCCTCCAGGAGATGGAGGTCGAGCCCAAGAGCGACGTCACCGAGCTGCTCGAGTACGAAGAAGATACCGCCGGCGGCCTGATGAATACCGAGTACGTGGCCCTGGACGAGGACGCCACCATCGCCGACGCCGTTGCGGCCGTGCGCGCGAACGAGGACCAACTCGAAGTACTGAACACGATCTTCCTGATCGACCGCGAGGGGCGGCTTACCGGGGCGGTGCCACTCGGCAAGCTCTTCATGGCCACCGGGGAAACCCCGTTGAAGGAAATCGTCTCCGGCACACTCCTCCAGGTTCCCGTGGAGGCGAAGAAGGACCGCATCACCGAACTCTTCGACAAATACAACATTCTGACTCTGCCCGTGGTGGAGACCGAAGGCAAACTGGCCGGGGCCATCACGGCGGACGATGTCATCAGCGTGTTGAGGGAAAAATGACGGTGACGGCGCCGGCGCATCGCGCCAATCTGTGGAAGAAGAGCCGCATCCAACTGGCGCTGTTTTTCGCGGTGCTGGGCCCGGGGTTCATCACCGCCATGGTGGACAACGACTCCGGTGGCATCCTCACTTACTCCCAGGCCGGAGCGCGGTGGGGCTACCTGCCGCTTTGGACGCTGATCCCAATCACGGTCCTGCTGATCATCACCCAGGAAATGAACTCGCGCATGGGCGCGGTGACGGGCAAGGGCCTGCAGGATCTGATCCGCGAAGAGTTCGGCCTGCGCGCGACGTTCTTCATGATGGTGACGCTGGTGGTCACCAACCTGACCAACGTCATGGCGGAGTTCGCCGGCATTGCGGGCTCGCTGGAGCTGTTCGGAATCAGCCGCTACGTTTCGGTGCCGGTCTGCGCGGTGGGGGTTTGGTTCCTGATCGTGCGCGGCACTTACAGGAGCGTCGAAAAGATCTTCCTGTTCGCCAGCATCCTCTATGTCACCTATATCGTTTCCGCGATCCTGCTGAAGCCGGACTGGAAGGAATCGTTCATTTACAGCTTCAAGCCGGTGCTGATGCTGGACACGGACTACATCGTGATGCTGATCGCGATGGTCGGCACTTCGATCGCGCCCTGGATGCAGTTCTACCTGCAGGCCGCGGTGGTGGAGAAAGGCGTTACGGCAAAGGAGTACGGCGCGTCCCGCTTCGAGGTGATTATAGGCTGCATCGGGACGTCGGTGATCGCGTTCTTCATCATCGTGGCATGCGCGGCGGCCATCTGGGCGAACGGGCCGCGCGACATCAACGACCCGGCGACGGCGGCGCTGGCGCTGAAGCCGTTCGGCAAGTATGCGTTTCTTCTGTTCAGCGCGGGCCTGTTCAACGCCTCGCTCTTTGCGGCGTCGATCCTGCCGCTATCGACGGCCTACTCGGTCTGCGAGGGACTGGGCTTCGAGGCCGGAGTGAACAAGCGTTTCGGCGAAGCGCCGGTGTTCTACTGGCTGTACACGCTGCTGATCGCGCTTGGCGCGGGCGTGGTCTTGATCCCGGGTTTCCCGCTGGTGAAGATGATCCTGTTCTCGCAGGTGCTGAACGGCGTCCTGCTGCCCGTGGTGCTGATTTTCATGATCAAGCTGATCAACAAGAAAGAGCTGATGGGCGATTGGACGAACACACGTTTCTACAACTGGGTGGCCTGGGTCTCGATCGTGCTTATCATCGGCCTGACGGCGGCACTGGCCGGCATCACCGCGCGCCAGGTCTGGAAATGAGCAGGCTTGCGGCGCTGGCCCTGTGGTTGGGGGCCGCTGTTTCTCTCGGCGCGCAGCAAGACCCTTGGTTGGATTGGAAAAAGGCGGCCGCGGCCGCCTACGGGCAGAAGGACTATGCCGGGTTTCGCGACTGTCTGCGGAAGATGGCTGCCGTCACGCCGGCACATCCCCAAGTGGTCTACAAACTCGCCGCTGCCGAAGCGCTGGCCGGCAGTCCGGAGCAGGCGCTGGCGGGTTTGCGGCGCTACGCCGCTCTGGGCCTCGTGCGCTCCGTTGAGGCGGACCCTGACTTCGCCTCCTTGCGCGGCAGGCCGGAACTGGCGGAGATCCTGCGCCGCATCGAAGAGAACAAGAAGCCGGTGTCCCACAGCGAGGTTGCGTTCACACTTCCCGCCGGCCTGCTCACCGAGGACATCGCGTATGACTCCGTGTCGCGATGCTTCTACGTGAGCAGCATTCACAAGCGCAAGATCCTGCGTATCGACCCCGGCGGCGCGGTCTCTGACTTCATCGGCGAGGGACGGGACGACGTATGGGGCATCATGGCACTCGCGGTGGACTCCGAAAGGCGCGTCCTGTGGGCCTCGACGTCGGCGCTGCCTCAGTCTGCGGGCTACCGATCCGTCGATGAGGGGCGCTCCGCCGTGTTGCGGTACGACCTTGCCAGCGGGAAGCTGCAGAAGCGTTACGACCCGGCCCCGGGCGAGCGGCACTCCTTCGGCGACATGTCGGTCGATGCCGCGGGCAACGTCGTCGTCTCCGACTCGTTCGGGCCGGTGTACACGATTCGCCGGGATCGCGATGTGCTGGAGGCGCTGGTGCCGGCTGGCGTTTTCACCTCGGCCCAGACGCCCGCCACGGCTCCCGACGGACGCGTCTTCGTCTCCGACTACGGCCGTGGCATCGGAATCGTCGATCCCGCCACGCACGCGGTGTCCTGGCTTGCCGCGCCGGAGGATCTGGCTCTCACCGGTATCGACGGCCTGTACCGGGCGGGTCAGACGATGATCGCGGTCCAGAACGGGACCGATCCTCAACGGGTGATCCGGCTGCATCTCGATCCTGCGCTGCGCCGCGTCATCCGGTGGGAGATCATCGAACGAAACACGCCGCCCCTCGATGAGCCGACGCACGGGGTGTTCGTTGGCAAGGACTTCTATTACATCGGCCACAGCGGTTGGGATGAGTGGACGGACGAGGGCCCGCGCAAGCCCGAAGCTACCGCGAAGCCGTCCCTGATTCTTCGCACCACGGGCCGCCCGTAGGGAGCCGCCGGTGGCCGCTTCCGCTGTGCTAACATCAAGAAAGTATGGCGATTCCAAACGTGACGCGGTTCCGGCCTTTCTGCCCGGTCTGCAATGAAAATTTCACACTGATGGCAGTGCTGCCGAAGGGCGCCAACGTGGATGCCTATCTGGGCGATGCGGTGGCGCGGCACGACCACAAGGCGTGGGCGGAAGCCAAGGCGTTGCACTTCAAGGTGCGCGTCGGCCAGCAGAAGCAGCGCAAAGCGAAGTAGCGCGCCCATCTCTCTCTTCCCGGCTGCAGCAGCGCTCGGATTCCGTTTCGTCGTTCACAGTCTGTCGGCGACCCTCAGCGGGCCTCGATTGTGGCCATGCGCGGCAAAGCCCGAGCGGTCGCCCGCAGTCTTGCGTTCCTGTGGCCAGCCCCCTACGGCAGCCGCGCCTTAAGCGTACGTGAGGCGTTCAGCGCCGCCTGCGCCACGTCCGTGTCCTCGTCGCGGGTCAGACCGTCGAGATAGGGCACCGTGTCCTTGTCGCCGCTAACCGCCAGGACCTGAACCAACTGGATCTTCTCGTCCTTGGTGGCGGTTTTCAGCGCTTCCTCGAGCGGCTTGCGCACGGAGGGATCGCGGGCGGCTTCGATCAGGTAGGCCTGTGCGATGCCCTTCCACGCCGAGGAATTCAGCGTGTCGACCAGGAAGCGGAGCGGGCTGTTTTCGGTGAGCGCGATCTGCCCCTGCATGACCAGCGCGAAGGCGTCGGCCAGTTGCGCCGGCCGCTTCTGCTCGTTCTTGAACTGGTCCGCGAGCAGGGGCAGGTCGGAAGGGTCTTTCAGGCGGGCGAAGCCCTCGGCGGCCGCGGCACGCAAGCCGTCGTCGCGATCATGCAGGTAGCGCTGGAAGAGGTCGCGGCTGCCCGGGTCGGGGATCATGGCGATGGCAGTGAGAGCGGCCCGCTTCACCTTGGCCTCCTTGACGTCAGAGAGGACGCGGCGGAGAGAGGGGAGCGCTTCGCGGGTTCTCAACAGGCCGACGGTCTCAATGGCCGCGGTCTGCACCTTGGGATCGAGGTCGCGGAGCAGGAAGACGATGCGCGGCCCGGCGTCGGCATCCTTGATTTTCTGGAGCGCGGTCAGGCTCTCGAACATCAACTGATCGTCTTTGGAGTGCAGCGCCTCGATGAGGTCTGGCACCGCGGCCTTGCCCCGCAGAATGCCGGCGGCGCGCGCCGCGTTGGCCCGGCTGTCCAGCGACGCAGGTCCGCGCACCAGCTTGCCCAGAGCTTCGATCACCTCGGGCTTCACTGCAACATAGGTCGGGATCACCTGGTCGTCCGTGTCGGTGAAGCGGGACTTGAGCGCCGTGCCCGCGCGCGAAAGCGTTGCGCTCAGCCCGCGTTTGACGTAGCCCGGCAGGTAGTAGTTGACCAGCCCGTCGGTCGCGCGGATCTGCACCTCGGCTTCGTTGTCGCGGGTGGCCTGTACCAGCGGCGCGACGCTGGGCGGGCCGCCGATTTCGACGATGACCTTGACCACCTCGATGCGGACGTTGGGATCGGGATCCGCGAGCATCGGCTGGAGCTTGGGGATCGCCTCCGACCCCTGCTTGGCGAGATCGCGCGCGGTGCGGATGCGTTGTTTGGAGTCGGAAGAGATCTGCGCCAATCCGCAGGCGCACAGCAGGAGAGCGGAAACGAGCACTCGGGAAGGCCGCATACTCCAATTATCGCCGTTTCGCGATTCCGTCGAGAATCAGACGCGTAAACTGCGCCGCCAGATCGCCGCCCAGGTCCAGTTCGAACCCTGCCAGAAGGGTCAGATAGTAGAGAAACAGCGGACCGGCGACCAGCGCGCAGGCAACATCGGTCGGCACGCCGGCCCGCAACTCGCCCCGGGCGCGGGCCCGCTCCAGAACGGCGCGAAGCTGATCCATCCCGGGAGCGAGCAGGTGCTTGCGGTACGCTGCCAGGAGGTCCGGATTGCCGCTGATTTCTCCCATCGTCCTCAAGACCAGATTCGCCTCGGCTTTCGCGCCAGGCATGGCAACGGACTGGCCGACTAGAAAGCGCAGGTCGGCTTCCAGGCTGCCGTGATCCTCCGGAACGCCCCTTTGGCTCAGGATCCGGAACACTTCCTCGGTCACGGCGAGCTTGGAACTCCACCGCCGGTACAACGACACCTTGCTCACTCCAGCGCGGTCGGCTATCGACTCCATGCTCATGGCATGATATCCGCGCTGGACGAACTCCTCGACGGCCGCTTCCGCGAGAGCCTGGTCTACCAGCTTGCTGGTGGGCCGTCCCCTAGCCTTTTTTTTCAAGGTTGCTCCTTCCTCCGGGCGCTGAACGTGAGAATCGAGCCGGACACTTTTGGTTCGAAGCGTTCGAAGCCCGCGCCATCCAGCAATCGCTCCAGATCGGAGAGTTCGAATACGTGCAGGCCGTGCTTGCTGGAGAGCCACTCGCGAACGCGGCGGTACTTCAGAATGCCCGTGTCTCCGCGCGTGAACGTGAACACCGAGAGAACCGCCCCCGGCTTCATGACCCGGGCTATCTCGCGCAGCACGATCGCCGTATCCGCGAACAGATGCAGGGACCCGCAGCAGACCACGGCGTCGAAGAACTCCGGCGGGAACGGCAGAGTTTCGGCTCTGGCTCGCGCAAAATGGATGTTGGTGACGCCTTCCCTTGCACTGTACGCCGCGCCTTGCCGCAGCATGCCCCTGGATACGTCGATTCCAAAGACCTCTCTCGAGGGCGACGCGATGCGCCGTCCGTAGGTGCCGGGACCGCAGGCGACGTCCAGCACGCGGCCCTGGGCCGTGCCGACGTTCCGCGATACCGTGGCGGTGAGCCCGGCAAGCGAAATGCTCCGAAACCCGCCATAGACGGCGAGAACAATCGGGTACCACAGTTTGGTCTCGTAGATCCTCGCCATCTTGTCGATGGCCGTCATCCTTCTCAGCACCGGGTCCTGGCTCTGAGACAACTCTTCGAAAATGAATTCGGGAATGCCGTTCCGTATTGGATAGGTTTGCGAACAGGCCTCGCAGTGGAGAGAGTCTGCCTGCTCGAGCAGAGCCTCCTTGCAGGCGGGGCAAACATAGGTGGCGGTTGCGATCTCGGCGAGCGAGTTCATGGCGAGTGCTCCTTATTAATTAGTGAACGATATCGTTCACTAATTCAGTGTAGGTGCACTTCCGGCTCAAGTCAATAGCCCAGGTCGCGCAGCCGGTCCATGGTCAGGGTGGACTGCGGTTCTTTCCGATTCCCGAGCAGCTTTTCGACATACTTGGCGAGGATGTCGCACTCGACGTTGACGCGGTCGCCGGCGCGGT
>CAZBQQ010000002.1:41481-43603 GCA_964493965.1 uncultured Solibacteraceae bacterium | reverse complement strand
TCGACATACTTGGCGAGGATGTCGCACTCGACGTTGACGCGGTCGCCGGCGCGGTGGGAGCCGAGCGCGGTCGTAGCGTAAGTGTGCGGGACGATGGTGGCCGCGAGCACGCCCGCCTCGATCGAGGCCACGGTGAGGCTGATGCCATCGATGGCGATGGACCCCTTCTCCACCACGTAGCGATCGATCTCGTCGGAAATGCGCACCGTCAGCCACCAGTTGCCGTCGCCCAGGGAATCGAGCGCGAGGAACTCGCCCGTGCCATCGACGTGCCCCTGCACCAGGTGGCCGCCCAGCCGGCCCGAGGGCGAGAGCGGCCGCTCCAGGTTCACCGGCGATCCCACGCCGAGCGCGCCCAGGCTGCTGCGGCTGAGCGTCTCGGGCGAGACATCGGCGGCGAAGCTCTCGCGAGTGAAGCTCACCGCGGTGAGGCACACGCCGTTGACGTCAATACTGGCGCCAACGGTCGCGTCCTCGAGCACGGTGTGGCAGCGGATCTCGAGGCGCGCGCCGGCCGCGAGCGTGTCGATGCGCGCGACGGAGCCGGTCTCCTCGATAATGCCCGTGAACATGCCTCAGGTCTCCTTGACCAGCCAGGCCTGGACGGCGAACTCATCCGGCTCGCCGATCGGGCCCACCACCAGGTCGCGGAACTGGATCGCCTCCTTGCGGCTGCCGCGGCCGGGTCCGCCGACGACGGGTAGCGACTGCAAGCCTCCCAGAATCTTAGGGGCGTAATAGAGGAAGATCTTGTCGGCCACGCCGCTCTGGAGCGCGGCCCAATTCAACTTGCTCCCGGCCTCGATCATCAGCGACAGATAGGATTCCTTGCCCAGGTGGTCCACCAGCCCGCGCAAATCGATGCGGCCGCCGGCGCCGTTGACGGTGATCACCTTCACGCCGCGGGATTCCAGGGCGCGGCGGCGATCGGCGTGCGCGGCGGAAGTGGTCGCAACCAGAACGTCGCCCCGCGCGCTCTCCACCATTTTTGATTGCAGCGGCAGGCGCAACTGGGAATCCGCGACAACGCGCAACAGCGGCCGGCTGCGGGGCAACTCGGTGCGGTCGGTGAGCATGCAATCGTCCGCCAGCACCGTGCCGATGCCGGTGAGAATGGCGTCGGAAGTGTGGCGCAGGTGCTGGACGTGGGCGCGTGCCTTCTCGCTGGTGATCCAGCCGCGATTATCAACGGGCGCGGCGATCTTGCCATCGAGAGTGAGCGCCGCCTTGAGCGTGACCAGCGGGCGGCCCGTCCGCATGAAGTGGAAGAAAGGCTCGTTGAGCTTCTCAGCCTCGCGGGCGTGGTCGGGGGATAGCTCGACCTCGACTCCGGCCGCGCGCAGGCGGCGCACACCCTCGCCCGAGACGCGCGGATTGGAGTCGGCCACCGCTGCCACCACGCGGCGTACGCCGGCGGCGATGATGGCATCGGTGCACGGCGGAGTGCGCCCCTGGTGGCAGCAGGGCTCCAGCGTGACATAGAGCGTGGCGCCGCGCGCCTTCCCGCCCGCCTGATCGAGGGCCAGGATCTCCGCGTGTTTTTCCCCAGCGTAAGTGTGGAAGCCGGAGCCGACAATCTCGTCCCCCAGGACGAGCACGGCGCCGACGGTGGGATTGGGGCTGGTGAGGCCCTCGCCTTGCTTCGCCAGGTCGAGCGCCTGGCGCATGTAGTCGGAGTTCATCCTTCAAACAAGGATGACACGAACTTGTCCGCCTCGAAGGGCAGCAGGTCTTCGGGCTTCTCGCCGACGCCCACAAAGCGGATGGGCAGGTTCAGCTCGCGGGCGATGGGGATCACCACGCCGCCCTTGGCCGTGCCGTCGAGCTTGGTGAGCACGATGCCCGTCACGCCCGAGGTTTCCGTAAAGCGCCTGGCCTGCTCCAGGCCGTTCTGGCCGGTGGTGGCGTCCATGACCAGCAGCACCTCGTGCGGCGCGCCGGGAATCAGCCGGGCCGCCGTGCGGCGCATCTTGTCGAGCTCCGCCATGAGGTTCGATTTGGTGTGCAGGCGGCCCGCGGTGTCCACGATCACGTAGTCGATCTTGTGGGAGCGGCCGGATTGCAGCGCGTCGAACAGCACCGCGCTCGGGTCGGCCCCGGGCTTCTGGTGGATCACTTCGGT
>CAZBQQ010000002.1:0-41381 GCA_964493965.1 uncultured Solibacteraceae bacterium | reverse complement strand
GTCGTCGATCGACTTGCGGTCCACGCGCTGGCGGATGAGCTCCAGGATCTCGCTGGTGGTGCGGATGCCGATATCGGCGCTGATCAGCGTGTATTCCAGCTCTTCCAAAACGTCGGCGTCGATTTCCTTGCGGCCGGCGAGCGCGGTCTCCAGGTGCGAGACCAGCCCGCTGCGAGTCTTCGCAATGCCGCTCTTCAAGCGATCGAGCAGCGAAGGCTGGGCGGGGATCGATCCGAACAAGGTGTTGATCATGACGTCACTTCATTGTATCGGGCGGTGCGCGTTCACTGCTGCGTTGCGGGTGCTCGCAGTGTGAGCGGAGGGTTGACTCCGGCTGCGACGCGCAGCGGCGGGAAATCGTTCTCGTGCGCTTTGAGATAGTCGGGATCCTCCATCAGATCCTGGTGGTCGGAGTCAGGCAAAACGTAGACGCGGTAGTCGCCGGACAGCATGGGCGAGGAGGTGAAGGTGCCATCGGAACCGGTCCAGCCGCTAACGGCGGGGCTGGCTCCCGTCACGGGCAGGAACTCCACCAGAGCGCCTGCTGCGGGACGGCCAGCCTCGTCCAGCACTTTCCCCTTGAGGACGATACCGGCCGCAAACGTGAGTCGCAGCGGGCCAGAGGATCCGCCGTCCAGATCGAAGCGATCATTAGACACCGGAAGACCCTTGTCACCCAGGCGCATCGAGCTGAGCACGATAGGCGAAGCCGCTGCGCTCTCCGTCCACTCGGCCGCCCACTGGAGTGCATAGTGGCCCGGCAGCAGGGCCTTCAGCACAAACGAGCCGGTCTCGTCCGAGTGCGCAGCCACATTGGGGCAGCACTCAGAGTGGACGGCGATAACAATCGGCCGCGGCTTCGAGCCGCCTTCAAAAACCACCGTGCCGGACAGGTCCACAGCTTCAACCGGGTGGGGATTGAGCACGATGCCCCGGACATCCGAAGCCCCCACTTCCACGCGCTGCTCAGCCAGCAGGTAATTGGCCCCCGGCCGCCCGGATTCGGCTCGAAGCAAGTAGGCACCCGGCGGCACGTGCGGAATGATGAAGGAGCCATCGTCGCGCATCGACGCTCCCAACTGCACTGACTGGGGTGAATCCGCAGACCGCAGGCTGACGTAAACCCCATGGTTCGATGTCGCACTGGCCGGCAGGGCCACCTGTCCCGCCACCCTGGCGGCCTCGAGTTTCGCCAGTTGTATATCAACGCCGCGTTCTTCGCCGGCCTTGACCTCGATCACGCTGGCCTCCCTCAGGTCGAGGGCTCCAGGATAATACTGGGCGGTGTGGCGTCCGCCAGGGTTGCTCACGTGCAGGTAGTACCGGCCGGCGGCGAGACCGGCGAGCCGATATTCTCCCAGATCGTTGGCCTGCGTGTCTGCCTTGCTTCGGAGCTCCCGCTGGCCGTAGATCTGCCGGAACCGCAACGCCTCGATCACGACGTTCTCCGCCGGGAATCCATCCTCGTCCACAACCTTGCCGGAGATCGCCGCCTGCGGAATCAGCGCGACTCGCCTGGGGTTCATGACGTCCGCGTGGCCGGTCAGAAAGCCCGCGCGGCGCACCTCAAGTGCCCTCGCGTACGGAAACGACAGCGACAATCGGAAATGGCCGCTGGAATCCGTGGTGGCGACGACGGGCTGCGTGCCCAATCGCGAGATCACGTAGGCTCCGGCGAGAGGAGCGCCGCTCGAGGAATCGACCACGTCGCCTTCGATTGGCGTCTGCGCGGACAGGGCCGCGCTCAGCGTCAGGAATAGAAAAATGGACTTCATTTCCAGCTTCCATTGCCAGGGCAGGCCATGACGATGCGGAGCATCGCGTCTCCGGCGAATGGGTAGTCGAAGCCTTCGTCGAGCACGTCCCGATCGCTTAGTTTGGCGGACATCAGGGCGAGGCGGCGGTCGCTTATGGCCTCTCCACGGGCGGTGAGTGTCAGCCGGCCCGGCACGGAGCTTTTCAAAACGAACGCGCCGTCGCTCCCGCTAACCGCTTCGGCCCCGCACCGGCCAAGCGCGTTGTGACACTGACCCCGGATCCGCACCGGAACGGCGGCGCACACTTGGGCGAAGCTCACGAGGCCGCGAACATTGGGCAATGGCTGAAGTTCGACTGCCAGTCCTTCCGCACCGCCGTCAGGCACGTCGATGCGCACGTTGGCGGCGAGGATGGGAGTGTGGTCGTCGCCCCACGGGCCGCCGTGCGACTCGCGCGTGAGCGCCAGAAGGTTGTACTTGCCCGGGCGTACGCCCTCTAATTCGAACTGTTCGGTGCCGCTGGTGGCTACCTGGCCATTGGCATTGAGAAGGGGGTTCTGCTCCGGCACCAGCGTGACGTTGGTGTAAGCGAACCCCCCCGAGGAACCCGCCGGCGCGGCCAGGTTCAGGAACCGTCCCGCGACCCGGACGCCCGCTTGCCTTACGATTTGTATGTCGGCCCGCACCTGTCGGCCAGCTGCGATTTCCACCGGCCTGGCGGAGGCGAGGTCGGCCACGCCAGGGTAGTAAGTCACGCGGTTCGAGCTGTCATCCCACGCCCCCTGGCCCGACTTATTGGCCGCAACGTAGTACGTTCCGGCGTCGATCCGCGGAATTCGGAACTCGCCCCGGTGATCTGCATGAGCCTCGTGTGCGCGGGCAATCTGCCGCCCGTCGGCGAGGACGTGCACCGCGGAGTAATGAACGCCGGCCGGGGAGCGTTTGACCTCCGTGAAGATCTCGATAGCGGAATCGGAGACCGGCAGCCCGTTGAAATCAGTGATCCTGCCGGCGAGAACGGCGTAGGGCTTCAACAGTATCGCTACCGTCGCGTGTGGGCTGTCGGACTTGAGGGTGATGCCCATCGGACAAATGGCGTGGTCGCACTGCGAAAGACCCGGCTGTTCGGCGCCGACGCCATAGCCGCCTGGGGAAACCCCGGCGAACTGAAACCGGCCTTCGGAGTCCGTCCTAGTGAATCGCGGCTCGAGCCCGGACGTGGGCGAATCCAGTGTGATGCGCGCGCCGGACACAGGAGCGCCCGTAACGCCATTAGTCACTGTGCCTTCGACGACTCCTGCTATCGGAGCCCCGGTCTGCCCTCGGACGAGAGCCACGGCGAACAGCACAAGGAGAATCCGGCACCACACCAAACGATGCATTCCGATCTCCCTATGTGCACACGGTAACACACGAAGAAGGAGTTCGCTGGCCGGATTGTCGCCCTATTTGCCGGGCAATCCTCTCAATTATCGCGTCGCCGCCACTCGCTCGAACACGCCTTTGCGGAACACGTTGATGATCCGCGGAGTCGGCTGCCTGCTCAGCCTCATCTCGCTGAGCACGCCTTCGTAGAGCGTCGTGTACTCGATCTGCCTGGTGGTGACTGTATCGGGCGGCGCGCCCGCGGCGCGGGAAGACGTCCTACCCGCGCGCGCGAACGTGGGCCAGTCTCTGGGCCAGCACCGGCGAGAGACCCGCTTCCATTTCCGGACTGATGAGCCCCGCGTCGTCCAGGTCCTTGAGGTGCGCTTCGTCGTTGGCGCGGAAGCTCGTGAGCTTCATGCGGACCAAGTCTTCGAGCGGAATCAATCGCAGCCCTCTGACCCTCCGAAAGAGTCCGAGGTCTGGCGCTGGCTCAACGTAATCCGGTCGAACCTTCTCACCGGCGAAGACCAGGTGGACCGCTCTTCGGGCCGAAGGCTGGGCCGGCTGCACGAGCATGTCGACTCCGGCCACGTGCCGATGTTCGAGGCCAAACTGCTCGGCCGCTCTGGCGATTCGCTCCAGATCCTCGCGCCGCACGGCGATATCGACGTCCTTCGTGAGACGCCCGGCATCGGGGTCAACTTCCTCCACGTACAGGTAGGCTGCCAGACCACCGATCAGCCGATACTCCAGACCCGCTGAAGCAAAGATCTTCTCGACGAGTTCCGCCAGGTCGAACAGTCGTTCCACTCGCGCCTCGAAGAAGGTGTTGACGTAGGCCGCCATACAGCCTCTTCATTATTGCATCGCCGCAACTCTCTCGAAAACGCCTTTGCGGAATACGTTGATGATCTGCGGAGCCGGCTGCATGCTCAGCTTCAACTCGCCCAGAACGTCTTCGTAAAGCGTCGCGTATTCGATCTGCTTCGTCGAGAGCGACACCCAGATCTGGCCCCAGTAATGGCTGCGCCCGGTCACCTCGATCCCGCCGGTCTTGACGTTCAGCTTGTTGAAGAACGCGTTGTAGTCGACGAGCGCGCACGGCTGGCTGTTGCGCCTGGAGACGCCGATCCACGTCAGCTCGACGTTCTTGTTCTCGAACTCGCCCCCGCCGGCGAGCGCCATGGTTGACGACTCCATGCGATAGGGCACGTTGAGGCTGAGCTTCTCGAAGAAGTCCTGGCCGAAGGACTCGAACATCTCGGTGTCCCAGAGCAGGTTCCGCTCCTGGAACGCCATCGCCGGGAAGCCCTGAAAGAACTCGGCCTTGTCGGTGTTCACGCGGTCGGCAAGGCGGTAGCTGAATCCTTCCATGAACTCGCGTTTCTGCCCGTTCGCGGTGACATTGTTCCACCGGACCTTCTCGCCGGGCAGCCCGCGCGTATATTCGCCGGCCAGCTTCATCGTCGGGCCGCCCTGGTTGCCCTTGACGTCGAGGTGGAAGTAGTCGCAGGTAAACCGGAAGGTGCGCGGGCCGTCGTCCTTTACCTGTAGACCGGCGGGCAGGCGCGAAAGCGGGTCGCTGCCAGCGGGAGTCTGGGCGCTCGCTGCCAGGGCTAGCGCCAAGGTCATCGTGATCAACGTCAGGGTACGGTTCATGGAGTTTCCTTTCCACTGAGAATTGTAGGTCCAGGTGTGCCAAAGGCCCGCCGAAAAGCGACCGGAGGTCGGGTCCAACGGATGAACGGCCGGGGGATGGTGATAAACTGACTCATCGATGCCACCACGCTGGGCTCTTCTTTCAACCACCGTTCTGCTGACGGCGCTCTCCGTGCCCGCCCAGGACAAGCCGGCCTGGAACGCCCGGGAACAGCCGATCGCGGATCAGTTGCGCGGTCTGCGAAAGGTGCCCGACGACGCACGGGGCGCGGTCACCAGGAAGTTGGCTGCCGAAATACGCGGACTGCCGGCGGGTCCGAACAAGCTTCTTCTGGCGGAAGGGCTTGCCAACCTTGCAACGGAAGGCGACTTCGGACTCCAGACGTTGCAGGATGTGGCCGCCACCCTGGCCGAGACTTTGCGCGAGCGTCCGCTACCGGACGAGAACGGCGGACCGGCCATGCCGTACCGCACTCTGGCGCAGTTGATCCGCTATGAGCAGGTCCAGGTCTCGTTCGAGGCGCCTCCCCTCGCCGCAGCGCTCACGCAGCTTGCGGAGCAGGACCGCCGCCGCGCTTCGGCGGACTTCGTATTGCGCGACCTCGAGGGCAAAGAGTGGAAGCTCCGCGGCCTCGGCGGCAAAGTGGTGCTGGTCAATTTCTGGGCGACGTGGTGCCCTCCCTGCCGCAAGGAAATGCCCGACCTGGACGCACTCTACGCGCGTTTTCGAGAGCAGGGTTTCGTGATCCTGGGCATTTCCGACGACGACGCGGGCAAGGTCGCGGCGTTCGTCAAGGAACACGATGTCCGGTATCCGATCCTGCTCGATCCGGGCAGCAAGGTCAGTGCGCTGTTTGGCGCGGAGGGGATTCCGAAAAGCTACGTCTACGACCGCGGCGGAAGGCTGGTGGCCACCGCCATCGACATGCGGACGATGGAGCAGTTCCTGGCCATGCTGTCGAAGGCCGGCCTGCGATAGGGGCGCGGTTCCGTGCCGGCACCGAACCGCGACCGTAACGGAGCGGACCTGGCGATAGCGCGCTAGAGCCTGCCCCGGGCAGCCCGCATGGAACGCAGGTCCGCCAGGTCGCCTCTCAGATCGTCGCGTGACCGCGGCGAGAGAACATTGCCCCTGAACACGTTGTTGACGTCGTCGATCGCTGTGTCCAGCTTGTCCTTGTCGAATTCACCGCGGCTCAGCCTGTCGTCGAACTCCGAGAGGTGGCGTTGCGCGTTGTCGTAGCGGTCTCGCTGGCGGCCCGCTACCGGCGCCATCCTCTGTGCCCGCGCAAGATCGTGCTGGACACGGCCGATGAGGTCGCGAGCGCGCCCGTAGGGTCCGTCGTGGCGGTCCTGCCGCTCGTCCCGGTCGCGCCGGTCGTCGTCCCGCTGGGAGTAGGCCGTCGGGCAGAGCACCGCTGCCGCGAGCGCCATCGTGAATACCGCTTTCGAGAGAGTGTGCATGGTCAATGTGCTCCTCACGAAAGTATACACTTGCCACCACGAAGCGCGCTCGATAGCGTCTAATGATATAGGTATGGCGCGTGTCCTGCTCTCCGCATTCGTCGCCGCGTCCGCGCTTCTGGCGGGCGCCGTGCCTGACAGCGCCCAGCGCAAACTCCAATCGATCGAGCAGGACAAGGTACCGCGTGGAACGGTGGTCGTCCTGGGGCGGGACGAGCTGAACTTCTATGTGAACGGCAAGATCGCCCAGATGTTCCGGCAGGGCGTTCGTGGAGCGCGCCTCGATCTGGGAACCGGCCGCGCCACCGGCTTCGCCTACATCGACTTTCCGAAGCTGGGCCAGGCCATGGGCAGACCGTTGGGCCGGCTCATGACGTGGTTGCTCGAGGGCGAGCGCCCGGTGCAGGTGGAGGCGCACATCCGCTCGAGCGGCGGCACGGCTCAGGTGGACCTCGACCGGGTCCAGGTCTCGGGCTTTTCGATCAGCGGCTCCGCCCTCGATTACCTCATCCGCAACTTCGTGCGTCCCCATTACCCCGACGCTGTCATCGGCCGGCCCTTTGCATTGGCGCACCACGTCGATCGCCTCGATGTGCGTCCCGCCGAGGTCCGGGTGGTGATGGCCAGGTAGCGCGGTGAGGGGAGCGCCGCTCCCTTAGCCCAGAACTTTGGCAGCCTTGCGGAAATCGGCCGCGGCCACGACGATCAGCGCGCCGTATGTGCCGGGCCCGCCGCACAGCGCGTGCAGCGACACCACGTTGATGCCCTTCTCCGCCAGCTTGCCCATCAACTCGGCGCCCACGCCCGGCCGGTCCGCTCCGCTCGCCAGCAAGCCCTTCTGCTTTTTGCCGATGGCCGTGCCCGCCTTCTTCGCGATCGGCGCCAAGTTCGGGGCCTTCTCATCCACGATGAGAACGACCTCCGACTTCCGCGCCGATTTCGGGTATCCCAGGAACCCGAGAAGATTGACGCCGGCGTCCTTGACCGCACTCAAGAGACGCGCCCCCTCTCCCACTTTGTTCGGAATCACCCCAATGTAGTAATTCACCTGCTTGATTTTGTCAGCCATTCCCGAATGGTACGGCGCGAACCGCGGCCGGGTCAAGGAGATTACGGATTTTGTTGCGCCGGGTAACGCACCACGGTCAGGCTCCGCAGGGTCACTGTGTTGCTGGTGGACGCGCTCATGCGGCCCAGAAACGTGACGGTGAGCGGCGCCGCCAGCGAATCCGAAGCGCTTCCGGCTGACGCCGCAAATGCCAGCGTCGCGCCCCAGCTCTCCACTCTCCAGTGAGCGCCGCTCGAGTCGATTCCAGCCTCGGCCCGGCCGCCGACGGCCGTTTCGCTGGCCACGCCCGATCGGGACACTAACGTGGTCGCTCCCCAATGGACCTCAAACGTGAAGCCCGTCGCCGTGCCTTCGTGCGAATAGTCGAAGCGGATATCCGCGCGGTCGCCCGGCTGCAGGAATCCCACCGGGATCGCGCAACTGCCCAGCGAGGTGAGCGTGGTGGAACTGGTAGCCGTGCCCGTCGTGCTGCACAGCACCTGCGGCGCTGTGTGGATCTGCCCGCCCTCGGCCGTCTTGCGCGCCAGAGAGGAGGTGTTGTACCAGGCATCGCCATCGCTGCGCGTGCTCGGATCGGTTGCATTGCCCGAATCCTCCCAGGCGGCGCGCGTCGCTGAGGTCGCCGCGTGAAACGACGGCCCCAGGACGCGCCCGTCCGGGTCTACGCGAGCCAGCTCGTTGCCGGAGGGGTCCAGCCAGCGGCCGAGCGGTGCGCTCCCTTGTCCCTGCCCGGCGCGCACCACCAGAGTTGTCGACCCCGTCGAGGCCTGCGCGTCCCACAGGTACAGCGTTGCCGTGTCGCTGCCGTTGCCCACCGAAAGCTTGCGGTTTCCGTTGTCCCAGGACAACTGGGCGTTGTTCTGCGCCAGGTTGCCGTTCGCATCCACGAAGGGGATCGATCCCGCCGGGAACGCCGTGTACAGGCACGTATTCCAGACCGCATCCGCGCCGTTCGAAATCAGGCATCGGTTGGCGGGGCCAAGGGCCAGCCGCGTCCAGAGCGGCGAGGTCCCCTGCGCGACAATCAGGTCCCCGCGCGCGGCGGAGGCCGCGGTAGTGTCCGAGTGAGCGTAGCTGAGCAGAGCGTGCCCCGCCGGAGTCCTTGCGTCCGCCAGCCGCGAATCCGCGCCCGTTACGTACCGGTTCGTGTCCGCCGGCACGCCAGCCGTTCCCGCCAGCGCGGCCTTCTGTCCCGCGCTCGGGTCGTTCGCATTCGAGTGCGTCGCGAAGTTCAGGGCCAGCTTGTATTCCTGGATCGCCGCCGTGGCGGACACGTTGGCGTCCGCGACCACGCCCGCCGCCAGTAGGGGGTTCGGAAAGTATCCGCTCAACGCCCCGCCGGCCAATCCCGTCGGGTTGTTGATGTCGATCAGGCGATAACTTGCCATCAAGGTGTCTCCGGCGAACGGCAGCGAGCCAGGAGCAAACGTGACCACGTTGCCCGCCACCGAGTAATCGGTGTTCTGTTTCTGGACCAGGCCGTTGCGATAGAGCGCCAGGCTCGCCGCGGGGCTGGGCGGACTCGCCAACGTGAAAACCGCGTTGGTGCCGTTGAGCAACCCGGCCGGCGTTTCTCCGTCCACGAAGCCGGGACCCGTCGAGGACCCGCACGGCCCGGACGTCCCGTTCACCCGGACGCAGTCGGTGAGGTTGCCCGGGACCGCCTCGAGCAGACCCGCCGAGTCGATGTAGACCGCCTGCGACGGTGCGTAACCGGCGCCCCGCTGCGGCCGCATGGCCAGATCGGACAGCAAACCCACCACCGAGGACTCCGGTATCTGCGTGTCCTGCCCCGTGCCCCCCGTCCCGCCCGAACCTGAGGGCGACGGCGCCACCGCGACGCGAACGTCCTGCAAACCGAGTGGCGTCAGACTAACCGGGACCACCCAGACTTCCCAAAACTGCGCCTTGGTGTCGCTGATGTACCGCACGGCGTAACTCGAGCCGCCCGTGTTCGGCGCCAGTTGCACCGCCAAAATGCCGTTAACGATCGGAACCGTCACGTTGCTCGTCGCGATGTGCGACGAATCCGCTGCCTCGAAGCTCTTCCATTCGATCAGCACGAAACCGCTGAAGGGAGTGCCGTCTGCTTTGTAGAGAGTATCCTGTATGGTCGTCAGCGCAGGGTCCGCCCACCCCACCCCGAGTCCGAACGTCATCACCGCCACGAGGCGGAATTTCCAGCCGCACGCGAACATCGTCAGCCTCCTCGATTCCAAGAAAAGGGGCTCGGACCCGCCCAAGGCCCGAGCCCTAACGCCAATGCATCACCGGCTTCAGTGTAAGGAGGCACCCACTGGCTGCCCGGCCTCTGGAAAAGTGTAAGTGGAAGTCAGAAAGGGACTAATTTTTCGCGTAACGGTGTCACTGGTCAGATTCAATCACCGCGAGCCACCGGCAAACTCGAGCGAAAAGCACAGCGCATTTGTGAAATTCGACTCCTTCGGCAGCCCGTCGACGCCGCCCTCGGTCGAGGATGCGCCTGCGGTTCTACTACCTTTAGTCACTAGACAGATCCCCAGTAGACACGCTTGTGCTATGAGCCTAGAATCCCAACAGAAGATAAATAGGTCTTTAGGCCGTAAAGAAGGATCCCGGCGTCCTGGGAGCCTGTAATAGGCCCGGATCCTGCGGGGAAGTCGTTGTGAGTTCAGTGAATAGAACGTCAGATCTTGCCTGCCAAACGGGTGGGTTTCCGTCGCTCGGCGGACTCTCCCCGCAAGGCTTTGGCCTCTTCGCCCCCCCGATGGGGCGCCCCCCACAAGCGTTCAGCCTGAGTGCTTCCCTCCCAGCCCATGGGGCGCCCTCGAGCACACGAGCACAAGATTGATGCACATGCGAGATACAGGAGGACACGGTATGTCCAGACTCGGCAGGAGAGCTGTCGCGCTTATGGCCCTCAGCTTCGTCGCGATCACTCTGGCGTCAGGCGCCACCAGCGACGCCGTCGCGGACTTTTCGGGCACGAACCCCAGCGGGGCGTGGTCTTACGGTTGGGTAGCCGTAGGTTCAACCGACACGACCACATTCCAGTCACTCGACACCTACCAGGTGGGACTGCTCGCGACGGGTGTTAACTCGTGGACCCTGGCGGGGGGTTCCCAGCCCGTCGTCGCTCAGAACACTGGGCCTGACGACGTGACATACCTGTCCGGCTACGTCGCGGGCATCGTGCAGCCATCGTCGCTGTTGTTGCTCCATCCCGGCGCGGCGGGCGACTGGGCTGTCCTGCGATGGACGGCTCCGTCCACTGGCGAGTACAGCATAGACGGATACTTCCAAAACATCGACCTGCAACCAGTCATCGTCGATCTTGCCATCGGCGGGACCCTGTCGGGCCCTTTTACGGTGGACCCTTACGGCACTGACTTCTACACCATTGGCCAGTTGTTCTTCACGGCCGGCCAAACGCTGGATTTCGTCGTCGAGTCCGGCGGGGCCGGAGCGACAGCCGACGTCGGCGAGATTCCGGAGCCGGCGTCCTTGTTGCTGATGGGTATCGGCCTGCTGGGTCTGGGGTTCTTGAAGAAGCGGCGCGCTTAGTCCGGCGAGTTGGTCAGGGCTGCGGAGATTCTTCTCCGCGCGCCTCCCGACGAAGCGGGGCAACGGATTTCGTAAAGAGTATACCTGCGCTCGGCCGGGCACTCGAGCTGTAGGTGTGCGCACGATCGCACAAGCATTGCCCGGCTAGGAGAACAGAATGAACAGACGTCGGTTTATGATGATCACGGCCGGAGGGGCGGCGACGCTTGCGTTAGCCCGGCGCGCCTACCCGTTCGCCCAAACCACACCGCTGAGGAAATTCGTCCAGCCGTTGCCGGGACTGGGCCCGACCGGAATTCCGGTGGCGAGCCCCAGCACTACGAAGTATCCAGGGGCTGACTATTACAAGATCGTGATGGGCCAGTACACGGCGCGACTTCACCCCGACCTTCCCAAGGCAACTACTTTGTGGGGATACGCGGATGCCACCAATCTTGCCTTCCTGCAGCAGCCCAATTTCCGTCCCCTGGGCGGCGTGATTGTGGCGCACCGCAACCGGCCGGTGCGGGTCACGTTTCAGAACACGCTGCCGTCGATTAGCATCATACCGATCGACCCGACGGTCCCCGGAGCGGATGCGGGCGCATACCAGAACCGCACCGTTCCGCACCTGCACGGCGGCCACGTACCGTGGACCAGTGACGGCGGCCCGTTCGCGTGGTTCACGCCATCGGCCATCGCCTCGAACCCAAAGACCCATGGGCCGGACTGGCAGCCCGGCGATTTTTGGTATCCGAACGACCAGAGTGCGCGCCTGATCTGGTATCACGACCACGCCTTCGGCCAGACGCGGACGAATGCCTACGCAAACCTGGCCTCCGCTTACCTGGTCACCGACGATGTGGAAAGCGGGCCTGGCGGCCTGATCAGCACCGGCATGCTCCCGGATCTCGGCATTCCCCTGGTGTTCCAGGACAAGACCTTCGTGCCGGACAACATCCTCACCGTGGACCCGACCTGGAAGTGGGGGAAACCGGGCGACCTGTGGTATCCGCATGTGTACGAACCGAACTCGACGGCCCTGGGCGTGCCAAACCCGACGGGCCGCTGGGACTGGGGCCCCACCGACGGGATTCCGCCGGCGGTAGGAACCCTGCCACTTCCCACGCCGGCCTCCGCCGTGGCCGAAGCCTTCTTCGACCACATGCTGGTCAACTGCGCCGTGCTGCCGTTCCTGCAGGTGCAGCGGAGGCGTTATCGCTTCCGGCTCCTGGATGCGTGCAACGCGCGGTTCTTGAACCTGCAATTGTACAAAGCCAAGTCCAACGACCTGGGAAGCACGGACTCGGGCGAGGAAAACACGGCGGCCCCCGGACCGGCGTTCGTGCAAGTGGGCACCGAGGGCGGATTCCTACCCAACCCGGTGGTGCTCAATAATCCTCCGGTGCCGCTTCAATTCGGCTCCAACGGGAATCCGACTAACTACAACCTTTTGATGGCGCCGGGCGAGCGGGCCGATGTTGTCATCGACTTCGCGTCCTGTTCCGTTGGCGACGTGCTGATTCTGTGGAGCGATGCGCCCGCGCCGTTCCCGGGCGGCGACGTACGCAATGACTACTACACCGGTGACCCGGATCAGACGGCGATTGGCGGCGCGCCGACCACCCTTGCGGGACAGGGCCCGAACACCAGGACACTGCTACAAATCCGGGTGGTTGCGGGAGGAACGCCCGACACGTTGCCCTTCGCCGCCTGGCTGTCTGCCCTGCAAACCGCCCTCCCCATCGCATATGCGGCTTCCCAACCGGCGGACTTTCTTCTGCCCGGCCCGGCGCCGCTGGGCAAGACGCTCAACGAAGACTACGACGCCTACGGACGGCTCATCCAGAGGCTCGGCACGACCGCCCAGAACGGCTACAATAACCAAGGCTCGCCGACTTGGGGCCACGACTTTACGGAGTCTCCGGTCACGGAGACGGCTTCCTCCGGCGAAACCCAGGTTTGGGACATCTATAACCTGACCGGCGACACGCACCCCATGCATTTCCACCTGGTCAATGTCCAGATCATACAACGGGCGCAGTTCGACACAGCAGGGCCCACATTCGCCCCCATCCCGGGGACCGAACGCCCCCCTGACGCCAACGAAAGGGGATGGAAGGAAACCGTGCGCGTGGACCCGTTCGAGGTGACGCGGGTCATCATGAAGTTCGATCCGCCCCCGGTGCCTTCCTGGATGCCCTTCAAGACCAGCCCGAGAACCGGCGGCAACGAGTACGTATGGCACTGCCATATCCTGGAGCACGAAGAGCACGACATGATGCGCAACCTGGTTGTCTTCTGAGGATTCCCCACAGGGGCCGGCCGCGCGGCCCCTGTGGTCTTTTTGGCCGTCGTCCATCGGCGTGACCCGCGATCCAGAGAAGAGGATGTTCGGCGTGGACAAACGTACATATGCGGTTCTGGCGGTCCTGGTCGGCTTGGCTTGTTTCGTAGCCGGCCGATGGTCGACAGGACGCCCGTCGGCCGCGAGTGCGGCGACAACCGGCCACCGGATCCTCTACTATCACGATCCCATGCACCCGTCCTACAAGTCCGACAAGCCGGGCATCGCTCCGGATTGCGGCATGCAACTGGAGCCGGTGTATGCGGACGAAGCCGCCGCCTTGCAGGGGGAGGCGTCCCCGGTAATGCCGGCAGGCGTCGTCCAGATCAGCTCCGAAAAACAGCAGCTCATCGGCGTCCAGGTGAGCACCGTGGAGAAGGTCCCTGTGTCGGAGACGGTCCGGATGCTGGGCCGGGTGAGCTTCGACGAGACCCAGGTCTACCGGGTCACTACGGCAGCCGACGGCTGGATCCGAACGATCTCTCCCCTGACGGTGGGCGCCGTCGTCCAGAAGAACGATCTTCTTGCCACGTTCTACAGCCGCGAGTTCCTGGCCCTTCAGCAAACCTATTTTTACGCCCTCAACACGCTGGACCGTTTCCAGAAGCTCGGTACCGACAACGCCGAACAGGTGGAGATGACCAAGGCGCAGATCCGGTCCGCGGAGGAGAACCTCCAGGCCATGGGGATGGGCGACTTTCAGATTCAGGCCATCGCGAAGGCTCGCAAGCCGGTCAAGGAAATCGAGCTACGAGCACCGGCGGGCGGCTTGATCGTGATCCGGAACGTGTCCCCCGGGCTGAGGTTCGACCGCGGAGCCGAGCTGTATCGCATCGCAGACGTGAGCCGGGTCTGGATTCTGGCAGACGTTTTCCAGAACGAGGCGCACCTGGTACGCCCCGGCCTGGGCGTTCGCGTGCGCAATCAGGGCAGGTGGTTCACCGCGACTACGAGTTCCGTCTTGCCGGAGTTCGACCCGGCGTCGCGCACCTTAAGGGTCCGCCTCGAGCTGGCCAACGAGGGCATGCTTTTCCGTCCGGGCATGTTGGTCGATGTAGATTTTCCGGTGAACATGCCGCCGTCGGTGACAGTGCCGGCAGACGCGGTTGTGGATTCCGGCCTTCGCAAGACGGTCTATGTCGAACGCGGCCATGGCCTGTTTGAGCCGCGCGACATAGAGATTTCCTGGACACTCGGGAGCCACGTCGGCGTGGCCCGCGGGCTCGAGCCCGGCGAGCGAGTCGTGGTCGCGGGCAACTTCTTTATCGACTCGGAGAGCCGGATGCGCCAGGCCGCTCAGCCCAAACCCGAAGCAACGAATGATCGAGTGGAAAAGGACCCCGTCTGTGGCATGGAGGTCGGTGCCACGGGCAGTCTCAAGAGCGAATACAAAGGCCGGACCTACTACTTCTGTTCCGATCGCTGCAAGAAGAAGTTCGATGAGAACCCTGCGCGGCACGCCACCGAGAAACCCGTTGCCGCGGTGACCGCCCGCGCCGGTTTCTGAACCCCACGCCTGCCGTGCTGCCGCGGTCTACTTCGCTTCGCCCCGCCTGGTGATCCGCTCGGCGTTCATATAGGGGCGCAGCGCCTCGGGCACCACCACGCTGCCGTCGCGCTCCTGGTAATTCTCCAGGATCGCCACCCAGGTGCGCCCGATCGCCAGGCCGCTGCCGTTCAGCGTGTGCAGGAATTCGGTCTTGCCCTTGGCCGGTTTCGCCCGAATCGCCGCCCGCCGCGCCTGGAAAGCCTCGTAATTCGAGCACGAGGAGATCTCCTTGTACTCGCCGAGTCCCGGCAGCCACACCTCCAGGTCGTAGGTCTTCGCCGAGCCGAACCCCATATCGCCCGTCGAAAGCACGATGCGCCGGAACGGCAGCCCCAGGCGCTTCAGGATGTCCTCGGCGTCCTCGGTCAGTCCTTCCAGCTCCTGGTAGCTCTGGTCGGGCCGGGCGAACTTCACCAGCTCCACCTTCTGGAACTGGTGCTGGCGGATGATGCCCCGCACATCGCGCCCATAGGAGCCCGCCTCGCTGCGGAAACACGCCGTGAACGCGCACAGCTTGATGGGCAGACGCTCCGCGTCGAGCGTTTCATTGCGATAAATGTTGGTCACCGGGACTTCCGCCGTGGGCGCCAGCCACAAGTCCGAGTTCTCGATTTTGAAAAGGTCTTCGGCGAATTTCGGCAACTGACCGGTGCCGAAAAGGCTCGCCGAGTTGACCAGGAACGGTGGCAGGACTTCGGTGTACCCGTGCTCGCGCGTGTGCGTGTCGAGCATGAAGGCGGCCAGCGCCCGCTCCAGCTTCGCACCCAGGCCGAAATAGATGGCGAACCTCGCCCGGGTGATCTTAGCGGCCCGCTCCAGGTCCAGGATGCCGAGCTCCGGTCCCAGGTCCCAATGCGCCTTGGGCTCGAAATCGAACTCGCGCGGCGTTCCCCAGCGGTGGATCTCGACGTTGGCCTCCGCGCCCGCGCCCACAGGGACCGACTCGTGCGGCAGATTCGGGACGCTGGCCAGGGCTTCCCGGAATTCGTCATCCAGCTTCGTTACCTGCTCATCGAGCGCCGCGATGCGGTCGCCTAGCTCGCGCATCTTCAGCTGGAGCTCGGAAGTGTCGATGCCCTGCCGCTTGCGCTTGCCGACCTCGGCGCTCTCGGAATTGCGCAGCGCCTTGAGTTGCTCGGCCTCGGTCACGGCCGCGCGGCGCCGCGTGTCCAGCTCGCGAAACTCCTCCACATTCAGCGTGAAGTTGCGCGTCGCGAGGCGCGCTGCGACGGCGTCGAGGTTGGATCGGAAAAAGTTCAGATCGTGCACGGTTTGAAGCTACGATGATCGCATAAGCGCCCATCGCTCGGCGTCGCAGCCAGGCGGATGCCGGGAAGCGGAGCCCGCAACTCTCGCCCGGACCGTTCGACGGGCGACGAGCCACGAACGACGGGCCCCTTCGGATACACTTGTTCTGGGAGGAGGCCTTCCCCATGGCCACGCGCACCAAAGCGCCGGTTACCGCCGACCTTGCCGTCCGTTATGGAGGCCTCGAACCCGAGGCCCTGATCCGAGCCTTCCGGGTGATGCACACCTCCCGCCGCCTGGACGACCGCGAGATCCTGCTGAAGCGCCAGAACCGCATCTTTTTCCAGATCAGCGGCGCCGGCCACGAGGCCATTTCGGCCGCCGCGGGAACGGCGCTCCGCGCGGGACGCGACTGGTTCTATCCCTACTACCGCGACCGGGCCATGTGCCTCGCGCTAGGCGTCACGCCGGCCGAGATGCTGCTCACCGCCGTGGGCGCGGGCGCCGACGTCGCCTCGGGCGGCCGCCAGATGCCGTCCCACTGGGGCGCGCCGCGCCTGAATATCGTCAGCCAGTCCTCGCCCACCGGGACTCAGTTCCTGCAAGCCATCGGATGCGCCGAAGCGAGCCGGCACCTCGATCCGTCCGGCGATGCCGTCACGCTGGTCACCTCCGGGGACGGCGCCACCAGCGAGGGCGAGTTCTGGGAGGCCCTGAACGCCGCCTGCCTCGAGCGCCTGCCGGTCGTGTTCGTGATCGAAAACAACGGCTACGCCATATCGGTTCCCCTCGAAAAGCAGACCGCCGGCGGCAACATCGCCCGCCTCGTTTCTGGATTCCCGGGCCTCGCCATCGAGGAAGTGGATGGCTGCGATTTCGTCGCCTCCTACCAGGCCGTGCAACGGGCCGCCGACTACGTCCGCACCCGCCAAGGGCCCGCGCTGGTGCACGCAACCTGCATCCGGCCTTACTCGCACTCGCTCTCCGACGAGGAAAAGCTGTACAAGACCGACGAGGAGCGGGCTGCCGAGGCCGCGCGCGACCCGATCGTCAAGTTCCCCGAGTGGCTGGTCGAAGAGGGCGTTCTCGATCGCTACGCTTTGCAGGTCCTGGTTCACGACATCGACCTCGAAGTTCAAGCCGCCACCGACGCCGCGCTCATCGCCGCCCCGCCCCCCAGCGGTTCGGCCCTGCTGCATCTCTACTCGGACAAGGTCGATCCGTGTTCCGAAGCCTTCGCCACCCCGCCGCAGTTCGCCGGCGATCCGCGCACCATGGTGGACGAGATCAACCTCACGCTGGCCGAGGAGATGCGGTGCAATCCTCAGATCGTGATCTTCGGCGAAGACGTGGCCGATTGCAGTCGCGAAGAGTACCTCCCCAAGCTCAAGGGGAAGGGCGGCGTCTTCAAGGCTACTCACGGCCTGCAGAAGAAATTCGGTTCCGAACGCGTCTTCAACACTCCGCTCGCCGAAGCCGCCATCGCCGGCCGCGCCATCGGCATGGCCACGCGCGGGATGAAGCCGGTCGCGGAGATTCAGTTCTTCGACTACATCTGGCCGGCCATGATGCAGATCCGCGATGAGCTCGCCAGCATGCGCTGGCGTTCGAACGGCGGCTTCGCGTGTCCGGCCGTGCTACGCGTCGCGATCGGGGGCTACCTCAGCGGCGGCGCGGTGTATCACAGCCAGTGCGGCGAGGTCGAGTTTACGCATATCCCCGGTTTGCGCGTCGTGTTCCCGTCGAACGCGCTCGACGCCTGCGGCCTGCTCCGCACCGCGCTGCGCGCCGACGACCCGGTCCTGTTCCTCGAGCACAAGCGCCTTTACCGGGAACCGTACAACCGCTCGGCGCATCCCGGCCCTGACTTTCTGATTCCGTTTGGCCGCGCCAGCGTGGTCAAGGGCGGGCGCAATCTCACCATCGTCACGTATGGAGCGCTGGTTCAGAAATCGCTCCTGGCCGCCATCGAGATCGAGAAGCGCGATTCCTCCGTGAGCGTCGAGATTCTCGATCTGCGCACACTGGCGCCGTACGATTGGGAAGCCATCCGCCGCAGCGTGGAGAAGACCAGCCGTGTGCTGATCGCCCACGAGGACTGCCTCTCCTGGGGTTACGGCGCGGAGATCGCGGCGCGCATCGCCTCCGAGCTCTTCGACCGTCTGGACGCTCCGATCGGCCGCGTCGGTGCCCTCGACACCTGGGTCGGCTACCATCCTCAGCTCGAAGCCGAGATCCTGCCCCAGGTGGACACCATAGTCCGCGAAGCCGAAAAAGTCCTGTCTTATTGACGTGGGGCAGGATTCCAGTCCTGCAGCGGGTCTCCAGACCCGCCGTTGACCCGGCGCCTCAGCCGCACGCTAAAATGCGAAGGTGCCAACAGCGGCGCCTTCCATCCCGATTCGTGTTTTGGCCGGAATTGGCGTCGTCGCTGCACTGGCCATCTTCGGCGCGCTCGACTATGCGCAGTTCCTCTCCGAATACAGCCGCTCCGCTGACCAGTTTCAGATAGCAGCACAGGAGACGCGCTTCCGCGAGGCGCTCGCCGCGCTGCCCGCGGCCGGCATCGTGGGATATGTTTCCGATGTCCCGGCCGGCGACCCGCAGGCCCAGGCCATGCTGGGCGCCGCTCAATACGCCCTCGCGCCGCGCATCGTGGTGCCCCTGAAGAGCGGGGACAAAGCCGATTGGGTGGTCGGCAGCTTCGCCCGGCCGGATGAGGCCCCCCGCGTGGCGGCGGAACGTGGCCTCAGCATTGTCTCCGACTACGCGAACGGGGTCGTTCTTTTCCGTAGGGAGCCGCGCCGGTGACCGGCCTGCTGGCGTTTTTCGTCCCCTTGCTCGCGGGCTGGTTTCTGGCCCACGCGGCTCTGGCGGGACGTCGGATCCGGCCGGACTGGGCCGGGCTCATGTTCGAAGCTGCCCTCGGCTTGGGCGCCGGGATCGCGATCTCGTCAATCGCATTCTTTCTGCTGACGCTGGCCGGAGCCGCGCTGCCCGCCGTAATCCTGGCTCTCGACGCGGCGCTGCTCGCAGCCGGCCTGTTCGCTTTCTGGCGGACCCGCCGGACCGCAGGCGGGCCTGCCGAACCCGCCGCGCCCCCGCTCTTTCGCTGGAACTGGCTGCTCGCGCTGGCGCTCGCGGCGGGTTCTGTACTGGTCCTCTACGGCCTCGTTTCCGTCAGCGCCGCCAACCCTCACGGCGAATGGGATGCCTGGAGCATCTGGAACCTGCGCGCGAAGTTCCTTGCTGCTCCCGGCGACGCATGGAGAGGCGCGCTTTCGCCGCTTGCCGAAAAAGCCGGGATGCATCCCGACTACCCACTACTCCTTTCCGGCTTCGTCGCTATGGTCTGGAAAAGCGCGGGTGACACGTCGCCATGGGTGCCGCAACTCACCGGGTTCCTGTTCCTGGCGCTGGTGGCGGCCTTGCTGGGGAGCGCGCTCACGGCTCTGCGGAGTTTGACAAGCGGGCTGACTGCCGGCCTGGTCCTGCTTTCGAGCACGTCCTTCTTGTTCCTGGCGACGATGCAGTATGCCGACCTCCCGCTCAGCTTCTATTGCCTCGCCTCGATCGCGCTGCTGCTGCTCGCGGAGTCCGTGCCCGCCGGCCTCGCGCTGTCCGGCGCCTTTGCGTCGTTCGCGGCGTGGACCAAGAACGAAGGCCTGGCCTTCGCGGTCTTGCTGACGCTGGCCACCCTGGCGGTGGAGTGGCGCGCCGCGGGCCTCCGGAACGCGATCGATCGTTCAAGGCGCTTCCTGACGGGCGCCGCGCCAGTCCTCCTGCTGGTCATCTGCTTTAAGCTGTTCCTGGCGCCGGCGTCCGAACCGCTCTTCCAGCAGGGCGCCGCTGGGTTGACCCACAAGCTCGCCGATCCCGCCCGATACGCGCAGATCGGGAAGGCCATGATCGCGGAGTTGTACCATTTCGGCCTTCCGTGGTCGCATCCTCTCCTGCTGCTGGCGATCCTGGCGCTGACGCTCCGGTTTCGCATCGACGCGAATCAGGCGCGTGCCCTGCGGACTACAACCGTAGCGCTTGCACTGGTTTTTATGGCTGACTGCGGCGTCTACCTGGTCACGCCCAGCGACCTCGCCTGGCACCTGCAGACTTCGCTTCCGCGGCTGTACGGACAACTCTGGCCCAGCGTCCTTCTGCTGGTCTTCCTGACGCTGAATATCCCGGCGGCCAGCGCCGCGCGGAAGCCCGCGGAGCGAGGGCGGAAATGAAGTTCCGATCCGCATCGCGGCCGTCCTGATCCTGGGCCTTCGGTTCGCCGCCACTGTTACCGCGCCGCGTCACGGTCGCTCACCCGCGACGAAGCGGGCTCTCCGCCCGATCTACCGCAGCGCGCTCTCCGGTGAGGTACTGGCCGCGCCGGGCCAGCCGCGGGCGCGAAACTGGTAAACTGTTACTCCGGTTGATGATATGCCCATTAGTAAGGACTTGCTCGAAATTCTGGTGTGCCCGCTCTGCAAAGCGCCGGTGCACCTCACACCGGACCAGGGCGGACTGAAGTGCGCCGAATGCAAGCGCGTGTACCCCATCCGGGACGACATTCCAGTCATGCTCGTCGACGAGGCTAAAATCGAAGAGTAGCCTGCGGGCATGGAGAGCATACTTGATCAGCTACCCTCCGGGGCGCGAGCGGCGGTAATCCGCCTGCGCTCACTCGGGGACTGTGTCCTGACGACGCCGGCTTTGGAAATCCTCAAGCGGAGCCGCCCGGACCTCGATGTGGCCGTGATGGTCGAAGACCGCTTCGCGGGCGTCTTCGAAGGCAATCCCGATGTCGACCGGATCCTGCCGCCGCGCCTGAGCGCCCTGCGGAAGTGGGCCCCGGCGCTAACGATCAACCTCCACGGCGGGCCGCGTAGCATGGCGTTCTCGTTCGCCTCGGGCGCCCGATTTCGCGCAGGGTTCGGCCACCACCGCTACGCGTTCGTATACAACGTCCCTATCCCGCCGCCCCAGGAAATTCTCGGCTTCTCGCGGCGCGCGCACACGGCGGAGCACCTGGCATCGGCAGTCTTCTACCTGGGCGCCCGGCTGTGCGAGATCCCGCGCGCGAAGCTGTTCGCCCAACCCAACGGCGAAGAGCAGCCCTACGCCGTGCTGCACCCGGTGGCGTCGGCTCAGGACAAGACCTGGCCGGTGGCTGGCTTCTTGGAGGTGGCGCGCCATTTCGAGGAGAAGTGGGGACTCGAGCCCGTCTTCATCGGCGCCGCCGAGGACGACATGGCCGCATTCCGCGGCTACCGGGTCGTAACCGGAGCGCCGCTCTCCCGCCTCAAAACGCTGATGGCGCGCGCTTCGGCTTTCGTCGGCAACGACTCCGGCCCGGCGCACATGGCCGCAGCCTTCGGCATCCCGTCCGTGGTAGTTTTCGGGAACTCCGATCTCGAGCTGTGGAGGCCGTGGAAGGCGCAGGCCGAAGTGGTGGCCGCGCCCGGCCCCATCGCGGAAGTGCGGCCCGGGACGGTGATCGCCGCCCTTGACCGGCTGAAGGTGGCGGTGTGAAAGAGCGCCTGTTCCTCCTTCGTTTCGTGGCGCCGCATTGGCTCGCCATTCTCGGCGGCACCGTGCTGATGATAGTCGCCGGTGCGATGAACGGCATGGTGCCGCTGCTGATCGGCCCGGTCCTGAAGCGGGTGTTGAATCCTGCCTCCGCCGAGTCTCCCGTCCTGCTGCTGGATAAGGTCCCGCTGCTGGGAAGACCGCTCTATCTCGAGCAACTGACGCCGGGCCTCATCCATAATGTGTGGACCATGATCGCCTGGGCCATCCTGGCCACGTTTCTGACCAAGGGCTTCTGCGATTACGTCGGCAATTTTCTGATCAACTACGCCGGCCTCTCCGCGATGACGGACCTGCGGCAGAAAGTCTTCGATAAGGTCCTCAGGCAGGGGTCACAATTCTTCGAGACGCATTCCACCGGCCGCCTGATGTCCTCCATGATGAACGACGTCGACAAGATGCAACTCGCCAGCTCGCAAATGCTGGCGGACCTGCTGCGGCAGTTCTTCTCGGCGACATTCCTGCTGTTTGTCGTGGTGTCCAAGGACTGGCGCCTGGCACTGATCAGCCTTACGCTGTTCCCCTTCGTGCTGGTTCCCACGGCGCGCATCGGAAGGCGCATCCGCAAAACCACGCGGAAGGCGCAGGATCACCAGGCGGAAGTGAACCAGATCCTGCAGGAGACGCTCAGCGGGCACCAGGTAGTGAAATCGTTCTGCGCCGAACCATACGAATCCCGCCGCTTTTTCGATACGGCGCGACGGCTTAAGAGGGCCAACCTCAAGTACACCTTGCAGCAGGCGCTGTCGTCGCCGCTGATCGAGTTTCTTGCCGCGGTGACCATCGTCGGCCTGCTCGCGTATGCGCGCGACCAGATCAAGGCGCACACCATGACCGCCGATGGCTTCATGACGTTCATCTTTGCCCTCCTGCTGCTGTACGAGCCGGTCAAGCGCCTCACCGGGATTCACAACATCTTCCAACAGGCGCTGGGCGCCTCCGAGCGGGTCTTCGAGTACCTCGTGCGGCCCGATGACATCCGCAGCAAACCGGGCGCGCGGCGGCTGACCGAATTCAAGCAGGGGATTGTGTTCGCCGGAGTCAGCTTCCGTTATCCCACCGCCGAGAACGGTTTCCTGCTGAAGTCCATCGACCTCGACGTCAAGGCCGGAGAGGTGGTGGCGCTGGTGGGGCCGAGCGGGGCGGGGAAGACCACGCTGGTGAACCTGGTGCCGCGCTTCTACGATGTCTCGGAGGGCCGTGTGCTCATCGACGGCACGGACGTGCGCGACCTGGAACTGACTTCTCTGCGCGAGAAGGTGAGCATCGTGGCGCAGGACACCTTCCTGTTCAACGACACGGTGGCCAACAATATCCGCTACGGCAAGCCGGACGCGAGCATGCAGTCGGTCACGGCGGCGGCGGGCAATTCGCTGGCCGAGGAGTTTATCGGCGCTCTTCCCGAGGGGTACGACACGGTGATCGGAGAGCGCGGCGTCAAGCTCAGCGGCGGCCAGCGCCAGCGCATCGCCATCGCGCGCGCGCTGCTCAAGAACGCGCCGATCCTGATCCTGGACGAGGCCACCTCCCACCTGGACACGGAATCGGAAATGATGGTGCAGAAGGCGCTGGCCAACCTGATGGCGGGCCGTACCGTGATCGTGATCGCTCACCGGCTTTCCACCATCCGCCGCGCCGACAAGATCGTGGTGCTCGACCGCGGAGGCATCTCCGAGATCGGCACGCACGAAGAGCTGGTCAGCGGCGGCGGCATTTACCAGCGCCTGCACGCGCTGCAATATCTCGAGCCGGATCCGGTCGTGAATGGATGACGAATACACACGAAGTGCTCAGTTCAAAGACAGAGGCTGGTGAGATGTGCTATCGACGGGCGACGAGCGACGAGCGACGAGCCGCCCAGGGGGAGCGCCCATGAGCCCGCGCAGCATGACCGGCTTTGCCCGCGTCCGCAAAGCCCAAGGCGACCGCGAAGCGATCGCGATGGTAAAGACCGTCAACCACCGCGGGTTGGACATCCATTTCCGCATGCCGCCGGCGTTCGATCCGTTCGAGGCCGCGCTACGCGCCGCCGTAAAGCGCCACCTGTCGCGCGGGCATGTCCAGGTGCAGATGAGCCACGCCGAGGGAGTCTCCGCCGCGTCACCCGAGGTCAACCAGCCTCTGCTCGAGGCCTACCTGCGGGCGTTCCATCGAATGTCGGCGATCCACGGCCTGCACGGCGAGCCGGACTTGAACGTGACTCTCCAGATGCCGGGCATGTTCGCGCCCGATGACGCGGAGCCCGAGCCGGACACGGAACGTCTGCTGGTGGAGACGCTCGAAGAGGCGCTCCAGCAATTGAACGAGTTCCGCGAGCGCGAAGGCGCGGAGACCGCCGCGGAGATGCGTGCCCGCAATGCCACGGTGCTGGACTGTGCCCGGCGGATGGACGAATTCCGTTCCAAAGCGGTGCCTGAGTTTCAGGCGCGGCTCGCCGCCAGGCTCGGCGAGTTGCTCCGCGGCGTGGAACTGGATCCGCAGCGCCTGGCCCAGGAAGTGGCCTACCTGGTGGACCGGACCGATATCAGCGAAGAACTGACTCGCCTCAAGGTTCACGCGGTGCAACTCGACGACCTGCTGAGCGAGGGTGGCGAAGTCGGGAAGAAGATCGACTTCATGCTCCAGGAGATGCACCGGGAAACCAACACCATCCTCTCCAAATCGACCGGCGTGGGCGAAACCGGCCTGGAGATCACTGAACTGGCCCTCAACGCCAAGGCCGAGATCGAAAAGATCCGGGAACAGGGACTAAACCTCGAATGAGCATCGTCTTCATCATCTCGGCCCCATCGGGGTCCGGGAAATCCACGCTCGTACACCGCCTCCTGAAACAGGACCCGAGCCTGCTGTTCTCGATTTCGTACACCACGCGCGCGCCGCGGGGCCAGGAGGTCCCGGATCAGGCCTACCACTTCCTGTCCCGCGAGGAGTTCGAGGCGGCGCTGGTCCGCGATGAGTTTCTGGAGCACGCCGAGGTCTTCGGCAACTACTACGGAACGCACCAGGGCATGCTCGAGCGCGCCAAGGCGGAGGGGCGGGACTTGCTGCTCGACATCGACGTCCAGGGTGCGCGACAATTGAAGGGTAGGGTTCCGGAGACCGTTACTATTTTTGTGCTTGCCCCGTCTCGTGCGGAGCTCGAGAAGCGCCTGCGAGCACGCTCCGAAGATTCCGAAGAAGTTATCGCCCGGCGGCTGGATGGGGCCGCGGCCGAGATTCGCAATTACGGCGCGTATGATTACGTCGTCGTGAACCGGGACCTGGAGAAGTCCGTGGATGCGCTGGCTTCGATCGTGAAGGCCGAGCGCCTCCGCCGCGCCAGGATGGAAGGCGAAGTTCGCGCCATCCTGGGAACGTTCGAGAAGTGAGAGAGGTTTTCCGCATGACTGATTCGCCTGCACCGCGCAACAACATCAACGCTTCGATTCCTGACGATCCGGAGCAGAGCACCTACCGTTTCATCATCGTGGCCGCCAAGCGCGCCCGCCAGCTCCAGAGCGGCGCCCGCCCGTTCCTTCCGACCACTTCGAAGAAACCGACCATCACGGCGGTAGAAGAGGTGCGCCGCGGCCTGGTGAAGTACGACGACCCGGGCATTGAGCTGCCGTTGCCGGATCTGCCGCCGGAAAACATCTGAGGCCTTCCGTCGATGAACGTCGTGCTCGGCATCGGCGGCGGCATCGCGGCCTATAAGGCTGCGGAGCTCGCTCGCGCCCTCATGGAGCGCGGCGTTTCCGTCCAGGTGGTGATGACCGCGGCGGCGCAGGAGTTCGTCAGGCCGCTGACCTTCGCCGCCCTCACCGGCCGCAAGGTGATCACCGGCCTGTTCGCATCCCAAGCGGGCGAGGACACGCTGGCGAGCGCGGTCGAGCACATCGGCGTGGCCGACAACGCCGACCTGCTGGTGGTTGCCCCCGCGACCGCGGACCTGCTGGCCAAATTCGCCAACGGCCTGGCCGACGACTTCCTTTCCACCCTCTACCTCGCGTTTCCCGGACCCGTGGTGCTCGCGCCCGCAATGAACACGCGCATGTGGCAGCACCCGGCCACGCGGCGCAACACGGAGACGCTGCGGGGGCGCGGCCACACCATCGTGGAGCCGGACGACGGTCTGCTTGCATGCGGAACGGTGGGTCCGGGCCGGCTTGCGGAGCCGGAGCGGATCGCCGAAGTAGTGATGGGCGTCCTGCATCCCCGGCGCGATCTCGAGGGAGAGACCGTACTGGTGACCGCCGGACCGACCGAGGAGCCGATCGACCCCGTGCGGTTTATCTCGAACCGCTCGAGCGGCAAGATGGGATACGCCATCGCCGAGGAAGCGGTGGAGCGCGGCGCTCGGGTCATCCTCGTTACCGGACCCGTCAGCCTTGCCGCTCCGTCTGGTGTCACGCTGGTCCCGGTTCGGACGGCGGCCGAGATGCGCACCGCCGTGCTCGACCGCCTGGCGGAGGCGACCATCGTCGTCAAGGCGGCCGCGGTAGCCGACTACAGCGTCGCCGAGCCCGCCGCGCAGAAGATCAAGAAGACCGGCGGCCCAATTTCGCTCGCGCTCGAGCCGACGGTGGACATCCTGGCCGAGGTGGGCTGCAACAAGGGCCAGCGCCTCCTGGTCGGGTTTGCCGCCGAGACCGGCGACGTCGCCGCCGAGGCACGGCGTAAGCTTGCCGCGAAGAACTGCGACATGGTGGTGGGGAATCGTGTGGGCGTCGAAGGGACCGGCTTTGGCGCAGACGACAACGAGGCCGTGCTGGTGCTGCGCGACGGCCAGACCATTGACCTCCCGCGCGCTCCCAAGAAGGCCATCGCCGGCCGCATTTTCGACGAGTTGCTGAAGCTGCGATGAATCCGGATCTCCTGCGCCGCTACCTGAGCTATTACCAGGACCTCGGCTTCAAGACCCTGTACCGGGTCGAAAGCCGGGCCCAGGACACTCTGCAAAACCGGGGACAGGACACTCTGTCCCCTCGTGAACAGGGTAGCCTTTCCCCCGTTTTGCCCTCTGTCCCTCCTCCCGCCGCCGAAGCCCTCTTGCGCATCCGCGAGGAGATTGGCGATTGCCACCGCTGCCGTCTCAGCGAAGGCCGCACCCAGATCGTCTTCGGAGTCGGCGATCCCGCCGCGCGGCTGGTGTTCGTGGGCGAGGGCCCCGGTGCGGATGAGGACGCGCAGGGCATTCCGTTCGTCGGCCGCGCGGGCCAACTGCTCACCCAGATGATCGAGAACACGGCCCGCAAGGAAGGCGTTCCGCTTCTGCGCAAGGATGTCTATATCTGCAACGTCGTGAAATGCAGGCCGCCCGAAAATCGCGCGCCGGAGCCAGACGAGATGGAAACCTGCGGCCAATTCCTGTTCCAGCAACTCGAGGCCATCCGGCCCAAAGCGATCTGCGTGCTCGGAGGGACCGCGGCCAAGGCGCTGCTCAACCGTAAGGAAGGCGTCACCCGCCTGCGCGGCAACTGGTTCGACTGGCGCGGCATTCCCGTCATGGTGACGTATCATCCTTCCTACCTCCTGCGGGCCTACAACCAGGACGCCAAGCGCGAAGCGTGGGAGGATCTCAAGAAGGTGCTGCACTATGTCTACGACTAAAGCACCGTCTACCGAGCCGCGACCGCCAGGGAGCGGTGCCCAGCCCCACCGCGGCCTGTTCGTGAACTTCGAGGGCGGCGACGGCTGCGGCAAGACCACCGAGATGCGGATCCTGTCGGCGCGCCTCAAGTCGCTCGGATGCGCGGTCCTCGAAACCACCGAGCCGGGCGGCACGCGCATCGGCGCGCAGATCCGCCGCATCCTGCTCGATTCTGCGAACCAGGAACTCCGCCCCACCGCCGAGCTACTGCTCTATTTCGCCTCCCGCGCGCAGAACGTTGAGGAGGTGATCCTCCCCGCCCTGGCCGAAGGCAAGATCGTGCTCACGGATCGCTTCACCGATTCCACGCTAGCCTACCAGGGCTACGGGCGCGGCCTGGGAGAGCAGGTGGTGACCGACCTAGCGCGCATCGCCTGCCGCGGCCTGACTCCGGACGTGACGCTGCTGATCGATATCGACCTGGAGACCAGCCTCTCTCGCGCGCGCCAGCGCAACCTGGACCCGGTAGAGAGCCGCATGGACGAGCAGGCCGTCGAGTTCCACCGCCGCGTCCGCGAGGCCTACCTCGCGATGGCCGCGCGAGAGCCGCAGCGCTTCCGTGTGGTGGACGGGCGCGGCGATGTCGAGAGCGTCGCCGAAGCCGTCTGGGACGCGTTCGCGCCCGCTCTGGAGAAGCTGCGTGTTTGAGAATTTCTACGGCAACCGCGCCGCTGCGGAAGAACTCGAGCGGATGATCACGGGTCACCGCATCTCGCAGACCATCCTGCTGGCGGGTCCGGAGGGCGTGGGAAAGGCGACGCTGGCGCGGCGGTTCGCGGCGCGCCTGCTCGGCGACGGCGACCGCATCGAGAAAGACGATCTCAGCCTCCCGCACAACCTGGAGGTCATCGCCGACCGCGAGAGGTGGCCCGCCGACAAGCGCAACGAGGACCCGCTGCTGTTCTCCTCCCACCCCGATTTCGTGACCTTCGCGCCGGACGGCCCGCTGCGGCAGCTCTCCATCCCGCAGATGCGCCTTCTCAAGGAGCGGGCCCAGTTCAAGCCGCTCAAGGGCAGCTGGCGCGTTTTCCTGATCGATCAGATCGACCGCGCCAACGAGCAGGCGGCCAACTCGCTGCTGAAGACGCTCGAGGAGCCGCCCGAGCATCTGGTCCTGCTCGCCACAGCCGCCAATCCCTACGACCTGCTCCCCACCATCCGCTCCCGCGCCGTGTCGGTCCAACTGGCGCCGCTCTCCGAGGAGGAGATGCGCGAGTTCGCGGACGTGCGCCGCCTGGTGGACGCCGACCGCCGCATCGCCCTCGCTTGCGGCAGCCCCGGCCTCGCGATGTCGCTCGATCTGGAAGTCTACGACCGCCGCCGCGAATCGATGCTGGCGTTGCTCGAAGTGGCCGCCGGCCTCGCGCCCTTCAGCGCCTGGGTGAAATACGCGGAATCGCCCGCGAACCGGCAGGAGAAGCTCGACACCTTGTTGCGTATCCTGTACGGCCTGCTCGAAGACGTGCTGGTGCTGGAGCGAGGAGGAAGCGACATCCGCAACGCCGACGTCCGCCCGCAGCTGGAAGCGCTAGCCGGCAGAGTAAACTTCGACTGGATCCGCAGGGCCGTAGCGAAGGTGGACGAGCTAGCGGAACTGGTCCGCCGCAACATCCAAAAGAACATCGCCCTGGACGCCCTGGTCGCCGGGTTGAGGTCATAGCATATGCGCGCGCATTTTCGTGGCGCAGGCACTCCTGCCTGCCGCGTCGAGACTCGTCTCGACGCTCGGGTATCGGCTCATGCGTAGAAACCACGCCGGCATCCTCCTAGCCCTCGCGGCTCTGGCCGTTTTAGCCTACCTGCCCATCTTTCAGCAGCCGCTCATCCAGGACGACTATCCGAACATCGAGCAGGCGCGCGAGTTCGGCCCCGCCTCGGGCTGGCCGTCCCTGCTCTCGAACGGCGTCTTTCGCTATCGTGCCACCTGGTACGTTCTGACCTACTGGGTGGACCGCTGGTTCGAATCGCCCGCGGCATTCTACGCGGTCAGCCTGGCTCTGCACATTCTGTGCGTGTGGCTGGTCTACGCCCTGGGCGCGTGGCGCCTGATCGGCTGGAGGATCTCGGCGGTGGCTGCGGGATTCTTCGCCGTTCACGAGGGTCACCAGGAAGCCGTGATGTGGTATTCCGGAAACGCTGAGCTGCTGATGTTCCTCTTCGGCACCCTGAGCCTGCTCTGCTGGGCCCGCGTGGTGGACAAGAAGGGCAACTGGAAGTGGTACGCGGCCTCGCTGTTATCGTTCGCCGCGGCGCTGCTATCGAAAGAGTCGGCGGTGATCTTCGCGGCGCTCCTGGTGTTGCCGATGCTGGGCTCGCGGGCCGCGCGGCGCGCGCTCCTGTGGTGGTTGCCGTTCGGAGCCCTGGCGGCTGCGGACCAGTGGCTCATCTTCTCCAGTCGCGCTTACTCCTTCCGCTTTCACGACGGGAGTTTCTCTCTCACCGCGCCATTCTATATCACGCTGCCCGTAAGCTGCGCCCGCCTGCTGTGGCCGTGGGGATTGCTCGCCCTCCTGGTCCTGTTCATCCTGCGCGCCAAGCAGCATCGCCAGGTGGTGCGCGTGGCGGCGCTGTGGATCGTGCTCTCGTTCGTGCCCTACAGCTTCCTGACTTACATGCACCGCATCCCCAGCCGGCAAACCTACCTGGCGAGCCTGGGACTGGCGTGGATCGTGGCGGCCGGCTTCTGGGCCCTTCAATCGCGCATGCGACTGCACCGCTCGGCCGTGGTCGCCGCCGCGGTGGTGGTAGTGCTGGCTACGAACATCGGCTACATATGGACCAAAAAGCGCCAGCAGTTCATCGACCGAGCCGCACCGGTCGAAGCCCTCGTCGCCCTTGCGCAGAAAACCAGCGGCCCGATCTACATGCGCTCGTACCCCGATCCACAAATGGTGTACGAGTCGGCGATGCGCATGCGCTTCCGCAAGCCGGTTCTTCTGATCTGGGACGCCGCCGGCCGCGGCCAGGCGGCAGCCGAGTTCCGCTGGCCGCCGCGCTAGCACGCTACTTCTTCGGATACGGCGGCGCCGCGGGCACCGTCACCGGCTTCGCCTTGATCAGCCCTTGTAAGTAGCCGACCGCCTCTTCGAGCTGTGCGTCCTTGCCGTTGAACGTCGCGTTCGGCAGGTTGTCCACCGTGATATCCGGCTCCACGCCGTGCCCTTCAATCAGCCACTTCCCCTCCGGACCGTAGACCCCGATCTCGGCCGCTGTCGCGATTCCGTGGTCTGCGAGAACGTTGCTCCCCGTCAGCCAGATCTCGCCGCCCCAGGTCCGCGTGCCGATCAGCTTACCCAGCCCCAGCCGTTTGAATCCCTCCGAAAAGGCCTCCGCGTCGGAGGCGGAATGCTCGTCGCACAGAACCACCATGTAGCCGCGGAACGCCCCTTGCATGTTCCACGTGGGCGGCCCGACCCGCGGCTTCCAGTAGAACCACGCCCGCCGCAGCAACTTCCCCAGCACCCAACCGTCGATGTTGCCCCCGCCGTTGTGACGCACGTCGATAATCAGCCCCTGGCGCTGGAACACCGGGTAGTATTCCTGCGCCCATTGCGCGATATCGTCGCCGACCATAGCCCGCAGGTGCACGTACCCGATCTGGCCGCCCGCGGCCTGCTCCACCATCAGCCGCCGCGTGTATTCCCATTCGTGGTAGCGCAGGTCGTTCTCCTGCTGGATCGAGATGGGCTTCACCACCACATCGCGAGCCTGTCCCTTGCCGCCCGGCAGCACGCTCAGCAGCACCTGCTTGCCCGCGCGGGTGCGCAGCAGCTCGCCCATGTCCGCCGCCGAAAGCGCCGGCCGACCGTTCACTGACACGATCACGTCCCCCTCGGCAACCTCGACTCCCGGCCGCGCCAGCGGCGCGCGCTTCTCCGGACGGTCCGGATCCGACCGGTAGATGTGCTTCACCACGTATCCGCCCGTGGTCCGCTCCAGCCGCGCCCCTAGAGATGCCAGCTGCACCTGGTCTGGCCCCTTGCGAAGATCGCCGCCGTAGACGAACGTGTGCAAGGCCCCCAACCCGCCCACCATCTGGGCGATCACATCGTTCAGCTCCTCACGATCGCGCACGCGCTCTACCAGCGGCAGGTACTTGTCTCGCATGGCCGGCCAATCGACGCCATGCATGTGGGGATCGTAGAAATAGTCGCGGTGCAGCCTCCACGCGTCCAGATACAGCTCTCGATATTCCTCCGCCGGAATGACCGTGAACGTCCAGTCCTTCAAATCGACTTTGGCATCCTCCATCGCCTTGGGTGTCTTCAGGGCATCGGCCTTGGCTCCGCTGTCGATCACGAAAAAGTCGTCCTTCTTGCGCACCAGCATCTTCTTGCCATCGCCCGATACCTCGAAGCCGTTGACGCCCTCCATCAGCTTTTCCGGCTTGTCTCCCTTGTTCGCGATGTCCAGGCACTCGAGCCCGGTCTTCTCCGGCTCCCCTCGCTCCGCGCTGAGCCAGCACAGCCGTTTCTCGAGCGCCGCCAAGCCCGCATAGTTGCCCGCGGGCGCCGGCACTTCCTCGATGCGCGCCGCGATGCCGTCCAGATCGATCTCGACCTTCACGGCAGGTTCCGCCTTCTTCTCGGCCGCCGCCTCGGCCTTCTTCCCCGCGGCGTCTGCGGCCTTGTCCTTCTTTTCCTCGGCCGCCTTGGCCTCGTCGCTCTTCTCGGGATGCAGTTCATCGGCCGGCTCGAAAGGCGACCGCAGCCCCTTGCGCAGCGCAAGCTGGTAGATCTTGTCCGTGTGATCGAAGAACGGTTCCGGCTGTCGCGGGCCCCACGGCCCTCTCACCACGCTCCGCAGAGAGCGGTCCGAAACGAAATACAACCAGTCGCCCTTCGGCGCCCAGGATGCGGACGTGCTGTTGTAGCGGTCCGTCGTGAGTGGCGTCAGAGTTCCCTTCTCGATCCCGTGCAGGTAAATGACCGAATACCCATTCCCCGTGTCGCGCGAGAAACTGAGCCAGCGGCTGTCCGGCGACCACCGCACGCCCTCGAACGCCGGGAATGAATCCCCGGTTGCATCGTCCGCCGCCATGATCTTCTTCTCCGCCTTGGTGGCGGTATCGAGCAGCCAGAGCTGCTTGTCCTTGTCCTGGTGCGCGATCCACTTGCCGTCGGGCGAAGGGATCGCCTCCCAGCGCAGCACGTGGCCGTCCGTGGTGAGCCGCTCGCCGTCGCCCACGCCGTTGGCGGGGATCTTCCAGATCTCCACCTCTCCGCTCTCGGCCGAAAGCGCCACCAGCGACTTGCCGTCGGCCATCAGCCGCGCGTCGCGGAACCGCGCCGGTTTGCGCGCCGTGACCTCGACGAAGCGTCCCTGCTTGGCCGGAGCCACGAACACCTTGCCGCGCGAAATCAGGACCAACTGTTTTCCATCCTGCGAGAAGTGCGCCGCGATGCCGTATTCGTTGGGCTCCTTCACCCAGCGCTCGCGCAGATGGTCGAAGTCCGACACCAGCTCGATCGGAATCACGCGGTCCGATCCGCTGGCGATCTCGAACAAGTGCAGGTCCGCCCCGCTCTGGTAAACGATGCGGCCCTTCGAGAGCGACGCCGATTTCGCGTCCCAGCCCTTGTTCTTCGTGTGCTGCTTCAGCCCCTTCCCGTTCTCGTCCATCGACCAGATATTCATGGTCCCGTCGCGGTCGCTGAGGAAATAGACGCGCCGGTTCCAGTACATCGCGTTCTTGCTGGTGCCCGCGAAGTCCGCCGTCAGCGCGATCGCTTCCTCGCCCGGGACAAACTTCCAAAGCCTCTCCGCCGTCCCGCCCTGGTAATGCTTCGTCTGGCTGCCCTGGAAATCCACACGCGTGAAGAACAGCGTCTTGCCGTCCGGAGTAAACACACCCTGCGCGGCCTGGCTCAATGGGACTAGCTCGACGTGATTGTCCCTGTCGATGGTGGCAAGCTGGCGGTCCGGCAGCGTCGAGTAACGCCCCGTGCTGTAGAGCACCCTTCCATCCGGCGTCCAGCCCTCGACTCGCGAATTGCTGCCCTCGTAAGTGCGCCGCGTGGGCAGCCCGCCCGAAGCGGGCATCGTATAGACCTCGGTCGGTCCTTCGTAATTGGCGGCGAACGCGATCGTCCGCCCGTCGGGTGAGAATGCGGCGTGCGTCTCGTCGCCCGGATGAGTTGTCAGCCGCCGCGCCGGGCCGCCCTCCACCCCGACCTCCCACAGGTCGCCCTCGGCCGTGAACACCACCGTGTTTTCATAAAGGGCAGGGAACCGATAATACCCGCGATTATCCTGTCCCCATGCCGCCACAGCCAGCAGGCTGAGGGCCACCAGCACCGAACCGCGCGCGTAAGCAAGCGGACGAAACGAGCCAGTCAGTCGTAACATGCTCCGAGTATATATAGGATGGCACCCGGCCGAGTCATTCCTGCGCTAAAAGAGGTTGCAGCAGCCCCGCCCGGTTGTATAATCGAAAGCATCCGGGCAGTGAAATTGGGACGATCGAGGGGGGCTGGGAGATGGGCAACTCCGTCCGAACCTTCTTGTTACTGGGGATTGCCGCCGCGCTTGCGCCCGGACTGCGCGCGGGAGAGTTCCTCGTGGTCACGCGCTCGTCCTCCGGCGTGTGGTCCTTCCAGGACGTCGAATCGATTTCGGTGAATGGCAAGGACAAGGTGCGGATCGCACCACTCGGGTCCGCGCCTCCCTCCTGGGATCCGAAAGCGGTCGGGCACCTGCCGGAGACTCAGTTCTCCACCCTCACCATCGTGCGCCGCGGCGCCGACGGCGCGCTGCTGGGCCGCAACGCCTCCCCCGACTGGCAGTTGCTGCTGCCGGACGGCCTGAAGTCAAAGACCTCCGACTCTGCCGCCCACATGTGGAGCGAATCGACACTCGCCCTGAAGAAGGACCGCAAGGATAAGTCCCCCTCGGCCATCCGTCTCGAGGAATTGTACGCTATCGTGCCGGGCCAGGACGCCGCCGTCTCCGCGGCAGTGCTCGCCACCGAACTTGCCCCGCACAAGACTCCCGGCGTCAGCGACGAGGACGCGTTTCGCTCGATGCTCGCCCTCATTCCAGCCGCTGTGAAGGCCTATCCGGCCGGGCCCGCCGCGGACCGCATACGCGACTTCCTACGCACCGCCATTTCCGGGCGCCTCACCCAGTGGCAGGAGGGCGGAGCCATGCTCTCCGTCCTGGACGAGTCTCTGGCGCTCGCCGGAGCCGCGCAGACCGCGTTCCCGAACGACAAGACGCTGGCCGCCGAGGCCACCGAGGCGCGCGATGTGCGGAAGTGGCTCGACCGCCGACTGGCCATTCTCCGTGCGCTCGATGCGGGCGAGCAGTCCGACGCCTTCCTGGTGGAGTATCGTGCGTTCGAGATCTACGACAAGTCGTTTTCGCAGCTATCGGCAGCCCGCCAGTCGCACCTGCGCCTCAGCGCCAAAAGCCACATCGAGACGGCGCGGCGGCTCCGCACCGAGGGCGACTACGCCGGCGCCGTCCGCCACCTGCTGATCGCGAAATGGCGCGATCCGAAGGCGCCCGACGCGGACGAGATGCTCGAGCAGGTGCGCCTGGAGGCCGCCCGTCTGTCGTCGCAGAAATTCGCCGAGAGCCGCCGCGGCATCGACCCCCGCTCGCCCGCCCAGGTCCAGTTGCAGCGCAGGTTACTGCTCGCCGAGCAGTACCTCAACGACGGCAAGCTGGCGGAAGGCGAGAAGGCAATCCAGGACGCCGCGGCCGCCGACAAGGATGAGCCGCGGGTCTTGCTGCTTCAAGCCCGCCTCGCCGTGGCGCGCGGTGACCTCGGCATGGCGCTCGCGCTCCTGGACAACTACGACGGCATCGCGGTCACGCCGCAGGACTTCACCGACGGCGAAAAGCTTCGGGCCCAAGTGCAGTACAACATCGAGACCTCGCTGGCCAAGAAGCGCTCGGAGCTGGATGGCGATCTGGATCAGCAGCGCTTTGCCACCGCGCTCGAAACCTCGGCGGACGGTCTGAAACTGGACAACGAGAATGCCGATTTCCTCTACTTCGCCGGCCTCGACGCCTGTGTGCTGCGCCACTGCGACAAGGGCGCGCCGCTGCTGCGCCGGTACCTGGACCTAACGGATTCCACCGAGGCCAATCGCCAGCGGCGAGTCGCCGCTGTGCAACTGCTGCGCGAAGCCGAGCAGGAGCAGCCCGATCCCGCCGGCGACAAGCCGCGCGACCGTACCGAGTTGAGTTGGTTCTCTGGCGCACCGCTCGGACGCGGCGTCCTCTACGATCCCATCAGTCTGGCGTTTCAGCCCAAGGTCGCGCACATCGAAGCTTCCGATCATCTCAACATCAACTACGAGTGGGCCGGCAACGCGCTCCACTCGGTCCACGCCAAGTACGAGGCGAAGAAGACCGGATCCAACATTCTCCGCGTGGCCGGCGCGGCCGCCATGTCGGCAGGCGCCGGCGTGTCCTCCACCGTCGGCTGGCGGACGCCGGACCGCGAAACGAATGACTTCTACTTCAACTACTACGACGACGTCCAGCAGGTCCTGAAGGTGAGCCGCGACAACGTCGTCACCAAGAGCACGCGCATCCCGATCACCATTCCCGGCGTCCCCATCGCCATGGGCGGCTTCGGAGCGCTGGGCGCCCTCGGCAGCATGGGCAGTATCGGCAGCAGCATTAGTAGCATTGGCGCCATCAGCAAGGTCGGCGCCATGGCACGACTCAGCCCCGTCGGAGGCATGGGAGCGATGCCCGGGCTCGGCGGCTTCGGCGGATCCGGAATTCTGAGCCGCCTGGCGGGCTCCGGCCGTATGTCCGGGCTCGGCGGCTTCTCGTCCCTCACCGCGATGCGCCAGATCGCTCCGTCGCAGAACTACTCCGTTCTACGGGATCCTCAAGGCGGTTCCTCGGCGGGCTTCCTGACGCTCTGGAACAGCCCCCGCCTCGACCCGCGCCTCGCCTACAAGGCCACCGGCAAACGCGCGGCCGTGGGCTTCTCCGGCAACCGCTACTTCCACCCGTTCGTCTGGGACGGCATCCACCTGTTCGAGCTCGATTACGACGACCAGGGACGCGTGCAGCACGCCTGGGAGATCGGAGACCCCGGCGCTCCGCGGCTGGACCTGAGCTGGGAGGGCAAGCGGCTGGTGCAGGTCTCCGGCCACGACAGCTCGGGTGCGGTGGTTTATTCGCGCACGCTGAATTACAACGGCGAGCGGCTGACCGGCGAGGTGATCACGCACCAGGGCGGCAGCTCGCGCATCGAATACAAGTACGACAAGCAGGGGCGCCTGGTCGAAGCCGATTGCGACGCGGATCACTCGCTCGACGGCCGCTCCCGCAAGGTCCACTTCGTGGTGGACGACAAGGGAAAGGGCTGAAATGAGAGCCGCAATTCTCGCCGTTTTCGCCGTCGCGAGCCTCTGTGCGCAGGCGCAGACCGCCCGCCCCGCGGATTCCAGGGACACGCCGCAGCGCACGGTCCACGCCGCGTCAGGCGCCAGGACCTCGAACACATCGGGTCCCGAGGAAGCCGGGCGTGCCGCGAATCCGCATGCTCTCGATGCGCTCAGCTCCTCCACGGATGACCTGAACGTCATTCGCGACGCCAACCTGCGCAAGCTTACGAAAGACGGCTGCCCACCGGAGATCTCGTCGCGAACGGCGGAAGTCCAAGGCCGGCTACGGTCCGCCGAAGCGCAGTTGAATGGAGAGGAGCCGCCCTCCTCCGCGCCGGACAAGGCATCGCCCTCCGCGCCGCAAGGTTCCGCGCAGGCGATCGCGAGTGACTGGTTCAAGAAGGAGGAGCCTGCGCCGCTCGCATCGAACCCCCGGCAAAACGGGCCGAAGGGTCTCGTGGACTCGGTGCTGCCGGGCGGCGCCTCCAAGCCCGCGTCCGCATCGAGACCTCCGCTGTCCGCGGACAAGCGCAAGGCGCTGGAGCAGGACGTGGCCGCCCTCAAGGCCGAGTTGGAGCACCTGTCGGTGGCATGTCCGGGAGCGAAGCCTTGAGGATCGCGCGCATCTGCCTGGCCCTCGTGTGCGCCGCAGGAATGGCGCTCTGCCAGGAACCGTCCGCGCCACCCGCTCCCACGCCTCAGCCGGCGCCAGCGGAGCCCACGCCTCAGCCCCAGGCAACGGAGTCCGCGCCCGCACCGACGCCCGCGCCGCAGCCCGCACCGGCGCCCGCGGTTCCCATCGTGACGGTTGCGGTGCCGCCCCTGGCCCCGCCGGATCTTACCTCACCCTACGCCTGCCCGCGCGACGCCGCGCGCCACCGCTTCCAGGCCACCCTCGCGGATCTCGCCGCCAACCGCAGTGTGCCCGATGCGATTCGCGGATTCGGCCAAGCGTTTATGGAAGACCGCACCTACGCGGCGGCGGCTTTCAATCTCGGCATCCTCGCCGCGATCGCCGAGAAGTGGGACGATGCGCTGGCCGCGCTCGAAGAAGCCGCGCGCCTCGACCCGGCCGGCCTCGCGCCCATCGCCGCGCCGCAAATCGAGCGCCTGCACCTGATCGCGTCGCTTGAGAAGACACCCGACGGCCGCCGTAAGCGCAGTTACGACGAGGCTCTCCTGGCGGTCCTCGAGAAGCTGCCGAAAATGCCCCCGGCAGAGGCGATGACCGCGCTCGCCGACGTGGGCCGCATCGATCCCAAGCGCTGGGAGGCGCCCGCGCTTCTGGCCGGCCTGAACGGAGACGGCCACGGCTACGACGTCGCGGCGAAGTTCCTCCAGATCGCGATCGAGAACGCGCCCGGCCCTGCAATCCGCGCCTCCCTTGATGCCGCGCTCAAGGCCACCGAGCGGGAACTCCGCTATGTCTCCGCCCGCGCCGGTGCCGACGCGGAAGCCGCCCGTGGCGAGTATTCCAAGGCCGCGGAGTTGTATGAAGCCGCGTGGACCGCCATCCCAGCCCGTTCCGGCAGTGGTCTGGACGCCGCCTCGACGCTGCTGTTGAACGACGACACCGCGCGCGCCTCCGCCCTCCTCGCCCGGCTCCGCCAGGGCCGCGACGGACCGGCCGCCGACCGGGCCGCGGCAATGCTCAAGGAACTGGAGCCCATCGAGCCGGCGGCGAAAGCACCCGCCGCCGACGCGGCGCAGTTTTACAGGGATCCGGGCTCAGCGGAGCCGGTGAGGATCGCGGCGCTCATTCCGCCCATCGACCCCAGGCCGTTGGAGATCTACACGCGGCCGCTGCCGAAGCTGGTCGAAGATCCCGAGCCAGTAGTGCTGCTCGCATCCCTGACGGCCGACCCGGCCGCCTCCGCCCTGGCCGTGACGCTCCCGTCCCTGCCCGCGCCCGCAATCGCAGGCGACCATCCCTGGCGCGAGGCATCGCAAACGAGCGCCACGCCGGGCTCCGATGCAGGGGCCCAGTCCGCGCGCCCCGTGTGGTCCGTCGACCTCGTCGGCACCACGCGCACGCCCCACAGCGTCTCGCTGACCAGCGAACCCGCGGGCGCCAAGGTGTTCATCGGCACGGCGACCGATTCCGTCTGCGCCACCCCATGCAACATCAGCATTGCCGCGGGAACGTATCCCATGCGCCTGACTTTCCCCGGATACCGCGACGAAGAGCGAAGCGTGCGAGTGGTGTCGAGGACGCAGGACCTGAACGTCCAGCTTTCGGCGATACGCGGCAGCGTGATCGTCGAGACGCCAACGCCGGCCGCGCTCAGGATCAACGGGACGCCGGTTGCAGCGCAATCCCCGGCCGAACTCTCCCTGGTGCCCGGGCTCTACCGCATCGGTGCGGATTTCGGCCCCGTGACCCGCGAGCGCCTGTTGACGGTCCGCCCGTCCGCGCGGCTGCGCATCGAGCTTCGCCCTTAGAGAACCGAGCCGCGACCGCGAGGGAGCGGGACCTACTTCTTCAGCAGCGCGTCGAGCGCGACCTGCCCGATCGCCTCATCCACCTCGGAGGCCGCGCCGCTCACCGCGATCGCACCGATCGTCTCGCCGTCAACCTTGATTGGCAGCCCGCCCTGGTTGGGGAAGAAATCGGGGAAGGCCAGAACCTCGAGGTTGCCCTTCTTGAGTTCGTCGGCCCCCGCCTTCGACGGGCTCTTGTAGAACGCCGAGTGCCGCGCCTTCTTCTGGCAGAACTGGAGCGTGTTCAGCCCCGCGCCATCCCCCTTCTGAAGGAACAGCAGGTTCCCGCTGTCGTCGACAACGCAGATCGTAACCTGCACGTTGCGTTTCTGCGCTTCGGCCTCTGCCGCGGCGACCATCGTCTTGATGGCCGCAAGATTCAGCACTTTCCTGGTCGGAAAATCGGTTGCGGATGCCATAGTCACCACCGTGAGGACCAATGCCGCCAACTTAAGCATGGCCCATCCTACCGCACCCAGCCAGCACCGAACCGCGCTGCCCTATCCCCCAATCAGTACGATCGGGATCCCGCTCGTGATCTTCCCGCCATGCAGCGTTGCGTCGCCCAGCCTCGCGGCGTTCATTCCGCCGATGCGTACCTTGGCCGAGCCCTTAGCGATGGTGTCTGGCCCACCAACACAAGTGGCCTTGTCACCCACGCGGGCAGCAGGCCTTCCGCCGATCTTAACCGTCGGGCAGCACGGCGGAAGAACCGGACCGCCGACGTGAGCCTTTGGCCCGTCCGACGCCGGGCACGTGTGCAGCGAGCCGAGGGTGGCTGCCAGTGGCATGACTACACCTCCCTCTCAGCCGACTCCCACTTCTTATCGGCCGCGTTGATATCGTCCAGGGTAACGGGCTCCCCCTCGCCGTCAGGAACCCGCGCCGCCCCGGGAAACTTGGGCGCCGGCGGAGGGCTGTCGTCATCCCAGAGCTGCTTCTTCAAAGCCCCCATCGGGTCGTCCGCGAAGTTCTTCGCGTCGGAGAGGCTGCCCGCTCCCAGTTGATGGTTCTCCCCGGCGAATTTACTGATCTTATCAGCCGCGCCGCTGACCTTATCGGCAGTGCTGTTGATGTCGCCGATGGCACCCTCCGCGGAACTCACCATGCCGCCCAGCGGCCCCAGGACGCTCCCCAGGATTTTGTTGACTAGCAGGTCCCAGATCGGGAACACCACGTTGCGCGTCATGTGCGTCAGCCACCACGGCGTGCGTCCCAGCATGACCTCCATCGTCAGTGGCGACCCGCCTGCGGCCTGTGCCTGCTGGATGCGATCCGAAACGTCGCTGACTGCGGCTACCACCAGGAGGGGATCTTCTATTTCTTCAACCGCGAAACGAAGTTGAAGGCGGTCTCGCGGTATTGCACGCAGTATTCTCAGGGATCGTAATGCCCTTGCAGGCGGAACTGGTAGTCCTTGAAGCCAAGGTCGTCGAAGACCTGCTGCACGATGGCCGGCACCGTCATGTTCTGGAAAATCCGGCAATCGGTCGTGCGCTTCAGGAACCACAGCCACGGGACGATCTCGGCCTGGTATCTGGCCAGCCGCTCGTCGCCGGGGAGCTGAACGAAGGTCCTGACGTAGCCGTTGAGATAGCGCGGCTGACCTGCCTCATACGTCTTGACGCCGAAGGTCACCTTCTGGCCGACGATGTCGTCGAAGTTGACGTTGTAATCCTCCGAACGTATGGTGAGGATGAAACGGAATGGTTCGGACAGGGCTTCGATCCCCGAGTATGCATGCAGCAGGAGCTTATCGGCTCCCAGCGGAGTATCCAGAAGCAGCAGGTGGTTTTTTTCGGTGTAGGTGGCGATCATAAGGCCCTTCGTCCCGAGCGGGAGCCTGCCGGCCAGCAGCCCAGGCAGGCGGCTTGAGGGTGGCGCCGTCTCGCCATCCCGGCCGGGATCGATTATACATCCAACCACCTCTTTTGGTCTTATTGTGTCGGTCCGAATGGCTCCGGCGGCCCGCCTGACTCCGTACCCATTTCTCGGGTGGGCACTCCGGTCAAGGCCGAGCAAGTCGCGGCGCGCCGGTTGAAAGACATCGGCAAAGCGTTCGACATGCCGTGGCCTCTCCTGGCATGTGTTCCACCGCACTGGCAGGAGCCTGGCGCACCCGCAACGGCGATGATCGCGGCCGGCACCTCCCGGCCCCATCCACCCGAGGCGCCACAACATGCCGGCGCGACCGCCCCGGCCGGCTCAGCCGGTGGGTTCGCGGGCGCGCAGACTCTGCCGCATGGCCCGTTCGAGGGGGAACCGTCATCGCCGCTTGAGGTACTCCGGTCCGGACAACCACGGGGTTGGTGGGCCCTGTAGGATTTGAACCTACGACCAACGGATTATGAGTCC
>CAZBQQ010000001.1:88784-120428 GCA_964493965.1 uncultured Solibacteraceae bacterium | reverse complement strand
AGGCCATCGGGTTTCGCTTCGACCGCCTTCGAGATCTGCCCATTGAAGCCCAACACGGTCTTGATTCCGGTCAGTGTGTTCACCCGCATCCCCAGGTAGACCACCACCATATCGGGATACTGCGAAAGATCCACGGTTTCACGCTTGGGCCGTTGCGGCATAGCGCCCCTCCTGGGTCCATTTTGAGCGCGTCGGGGGCGGCCGTGTAAAGCTACGATAGAGAATGCTTGCTCCTCCACCTCACTATCTCCTTATATGGGGTGTGAGCTCGCATTGATGGCGGAAGACTTGGCGGCGCCTGAAACATTACCGGTCTACTGCGATGTCAGCCTGCCCGTGCCTTTGGAGCGGGCGTTCACCTATGGGCTGCCCGAGACGCTGCGGCATCGCGTGAAGCCGGGCTGCCGGCTGCTGGTGCCTTTCGGGACGCGCAAGATGACCGGCTTCGTGGTACGCGTGCATTCCGAGCCGCCCGAGAGCGAGACGCGCGACGCGCTGCGGCTTCTGGACGCGGAGCCCGCGCTCACCAGCGACATGCTGGCGCTCGGCCGGTGGATCGCGGACTACTACTGCGCCCCATTGGGCGAGGTGTTGCGCGCCATGGCGCCGGTGGGCGGCGAGATCCGGCACGGCAAGGTCTACACGCTCACCGATGCAGGCCGCGACGCCCTGCGCCAGCTCTCGCTCACGGACTCGGCCGAGGATCCGGCGGTTCAGCTCATGCGCGCGCTGGAATTCCGATCGGTCTCGATCACGCAACTGGCCCGCAAGTTGCCCGACGCGGCGCGCCTGCTGCGCGGCCTCGAGAAGCGCGCCTTCGTCCAGATCGAGGACGTGGAGGCGCAGCGCGATCCGTTCCGCTCGCCCTCCGCGCGGCTGCGCGTCGAGGCGGCAGCCCCGGCTCCCGAGGGCAAGTACAAGAAGGCTGAGCGCGAGCTGCTGGCCTATCTGGATCTGCACCCCGGCTCGCACAACCTGAAAGACGTCGAGGCCGCGGTGAAGAACGCGGGCGAGGCCGCGCGCGCCCTGGGACGGCGGGGCCTCCTGACCGTGCGGCCGGAGCTCTCGCCCATCTCCAGCGCTTACAACCGCGCGCCCCACCTGCTCAATCCCCATCAGCAGGCCGCCTTCGACCACATCCGCGCGGCCATCGAGGCCAAACAATTCCGCACTTTCCTGTTGCAGGGCGTCACGGGCTCGGGAAAGACCGAGGTCTACCTGAACGCTATCGACGCCACGCTGGCGGCGGGCCGCGGGGCGCTGCTGCTGGTCCCGGAGATCGCGCTCACGCCCGCTATGGCGGGCCAGTTCTTTCACCGCTTCGGGGACCGGGTGGCGATCCTGCATTCGGCCTTCGGCGACGCCGAACGAGGCGAGCAGTGGCGGCGCATCCGCTCCGGCGCCGCGGGGGTGGTGGTGGGGACGCGTTCGGGCGTCTTCGCGCCGGTGCAGGACCTGGGACTGGTGGTGGTGGACGAGGAGCACGATTCCAGCTACAAGCAGGAGGAGACGCCGCGCTACAACGGCCGCGACGTCGCCATCGTGCGCGCGCGTGCGGCCGGCGCCTGCGTGGTGCTCGGGTCGGCCACGCCGAGCCTCGAAAGCCGGTACAACGCCGAGCGGGGCAAGTACACGCTGCTGCTGCTGCCGGAGCGCATCGAGCAGCGCCCGCTGCCGCTAGTGGAGCTGATCGACATGCGCGTCGAGTTCCTGGCCACGCGCAAGCAGAGCACGTTCTCGCGGCGGCTGATCGAGGAGATCCGATTGCGGCTGGCCGCGGGCGAGCAGACCATGCTGCTGCTCAACCGGCGCGGCTTCTCGAGCTTCGTCGCCTGCCGCTCCTGCGGCGAGCGCATCCAGTGCGTGAACTGCTCGGTCACGCTGACTTACCACCGCCGCGACCAGCGCCTGCTGTGCCATTACTGCAACTACGCCGAGCGCGTGCCGAGCCATTGCCCCAAGTGCCACAGCGAGCACATTTACTTTCTGGGAATCGGAAGCGAGCGCGTTGAGGAGGAACTGCACCGCATCCTGCCCGAGGCGCGCGTGGCCCGCATGGACCGCGACACCGTGACCGGCAAGCGGCAGTACGAAACTATTCTGGACGGCTTCCGCGAGGGCGCGTTCGACATCCTGGTAGGCACCCAGATGATCGCCAAGGGGCACGATATCCCGAACGTCACGCTGGTGGGGGTGATCTCCGCCGACGTCGGCCTGGGCATGCCGGATTTCCGCGCCGCCGAGCGCACTTTCCAGTTACTAACTCAGGTGGCGGGACGCGCCGGCCGGGGCGACATTAAGGGTGAGGTGCTGGTGCAGACCATCAACCCCGATCACTACGCCGTGCGCTTTGCGGCCGCGCAGAACTACGACGGCTTCTACGAAAAGGAGCTGCAGTTCCGCCGGCTGATGCGCTACCCGCCGTTCAGCGCGCTGGCCAACCTGCTGGTTCGAAGCGAGAGCAAAGAGGACGCGCTGCGCATGAGCGGCGAGTTAGGCGTGCTGCTCACGCCTCCGCCCGATCACATCAAGATGCTGGGCCCGGCCGAGGCGCCGGTGCCGCGCCTGAAGAGCGAGTACCGCTACCAGTTGCTCATCAAGGCCGCCAGCCGCACCGCGCTCAAGGAGACGCTCGAGACCGTGCGCCGCTATGCCGAGAGCCGTCGCTGGCCCGCCACGGCGGTGGTGATCGACGTGGACCCGCTGAGTCTGCTCTGACGGCGTGGTAAGATGGGAGCACCTAAAAAGGTGCTCCGAGATGAGAACGCCCATGCTTGACATCGCGAAAGATATTCAGTCGCTAACAACCTTTCGGCGCCGCTCAGGCGACTTCATGAAGCAGCTGAAGAAGAGCCAGCGCCCCGTGGTGCTCACGGTTAAGGGAAAGGCGGCGGCGGTCGTGCAGGATGCCGCGGCCTATCAGCGCCTGCTCGACATCGCTGCTCGGTCCGATGCGCAGGAAGGCATTCGTCAAGGTCTCGAGGACGCGAAAAAGGGTAGGGTCAGGCCGGCGAGGGAGTTCTTCGACTACTTCGAAGCCAGGCATGGCATACCTCGTTAATCTCACCTCCCGCGCCGAGCGCGACCTTGCCCGCCTGTACGACGACATTGACGCCGAGTATTCGGGAGCGGCCCGGGAATGGTACCCGGGGCTCAAGGATGCCATCCTCAGCCTCGAGAAACGGCCAGGACGTTGCCCGGTGACGCCCGAGAGGGCCCAACTCAGGCATCTGTTGTACGGCCACAAGCCGCACGTCTACCGCGTGATATTCCGAGTTCTGGAGCAACAGAAGCATGTGGTTGTGCTTCACATCCGCCACGGCGCCAGGCGAGGCCTGAGGGCTGCCGCGCAGCGACGCCAATAGGAAATTTCTATCCAGCACATTCGTTCTTCGCTCGATTCCGATTGCCGTGTTCGCGCGTTTTCTATGGCTTGCGTTTTGGCCGGGTGATTGCTTTCGCATCCCAGGATGTTCCTATTTATGAACTGGGATCAATTCGCAGGACAGTGGAAACAATACACTGGCAAAGTAAAGGAGCGATGGGGCAAGCTGACGGACAGCGACCTTACTCAGATCCAGGGGAAGCGCGATCAGCTTGTCGGCAAGATCCAGGAGCGCTACGGTATCACCAAGGAAGAGGCGCACCGACAGCTTGACGAATTTCTCAACCTGCAGCAGGAATCGAGCGAACACAGAGCTCGCACGTCGGGGATGTAGCCTCGCTCGGACGATAAGGGCGCTGGGATTCAACCCAGCGCCCTGCCCACAACCGCTTTTACAAGCCCCGCCGTCTCGTGCCATACTACCCTGATCCACCAGGTCAGCCTGTGACGACCCGTGGAGACGGGAGAACCTATGGCTACGCCGGCGACCCAACTGGCTGTTTCGCGCACTAAGTACGCCGTGGCGCCTATCCTCATGCAGGTGCTGCTGGGCATGCTCTATTCGTGGTCCGTATTCCGCGGGCCGCTGGCACGGGCTTACGGCTGGACCAATGTGCAGACCAGCGACCCGTTCAGTTACTCCATTCTGGCCCTGGTTGCGGGGACTATCTTAGGCGGCCTGTGGCAGGACCGCTCGGGGCCGCGCCTGGTGGCGAGCGTCGGAGGCGTGCTGATCGGCGTGGGCTGGGTGCTGTCGGCCGTGTTCGGCAGGAACCCCACCGCGCTCATCGTAACTTATGGCTGCGTGGTGGGACTTGGCACCGGGTTCGGCTACGTGGCCCCAATCGCGACACTGGTGAAGTGGTTTCCGGACAAGCGCGGAATGATGGTCGGCCTGGCGGTCATGGGTATCGGAGTAAGTCCGCTGGTGTTCGCGCCGCTCATCGAAAGGTTGATCGGAAAGGATCCCGCTCACTTCGCATCTACAATCCCCAGCACATTTGTCATAATCGCCGTCATCTCGGTGATTGGGGTTGTAACCGCGGCGCAGTTCTCGAAGGCGCCACCGGCGGGATGGCGCCCGGCAGGCTGGCAGCCGCGCTCGGCGGCGGTGTCGGCGCGCGAGAACACGCCGCCCGGCGCGATGCTCGCGACGTGGCAATTCTATGCGCTGTGGGTGGTCTATTTCCTCGGCGCTTCGGTCGGGCTGACCGCGATCAGCCAGGTGGCGCCGCTGGCCGGGACCATGCCAAAGACGGCGGTTTCGGCGGGCGCGGCGGTAGGTATCGTCGCCGTCTTCAACGGTGTCGGCCGGCTGGTCTGGGGCAGCGTCTCGGACCGCCTGGGACGCGTGCGCACCATGCTGACGATGGGTCTCTCGGCGGCGATCGCCTGTGCCTTCGTGGTGCGGGGAGCCACCGGTCTGGGGCAACTCCTGCCGGGCCTGTGCCTCGGTGTGTTTGCCTTCGGCGGCTACCTCGCGCTCATGCCCTCCCTGACCGCGGACTACTACGGTCCTAAGAACATGGGCGCCAACTACGGGCTGGTGTTCACCGCATTCGGGGCTTCGGGATTCCTGGTGCCCAAGTATTTCGCGCACTTGGTGGACCGGGCGAAAGCCGCGGGCAACATCGCCTCCGGATACAACCAGGTGTATCTGATCCTGGCCGGCATGGCGCTGGTGTGCGCCCTGCTCTCGCTGGCGCTGCGCCCGCCGCGGGCACGCACGGAGGCGTAGGTGACGAATCGGGTATAAGCCGTAGACCGGCTGGCGTGACGAGTTTTCGCTCTTGTTTTCCGAGTCGCTGGCGATAAGCGCAGTAGGAGGTTTATCGCTATGCGGGTTGGAGTACTACCGTTCTCCACCGTCTTAATGTGCCTGACTGTTTCTGCGCAGATGTTTCCCGACTCCCGGAGTCCATTGACTACCCAACCGATGGACCGGGCAGCGGGTCCTTTGGACCTCAGCCGACGCGTAGCCTTGCGCGGCAATGTGCACCCCTTCGCCAAGGCCGAACTCGACACTGGCGCGGCGCCGGCCGAACAAAGAATGGACCGCATGATTCTGGTCCTGCAGCCGGATGGACGGCAGCAGGCAGCACTCGAAGAGCTGCTCCGAGCCCAGCAGGACCCGGAGTCGCCTTACTATCACCGCTGGCTAACACCCGAGGAATACGGGCAGCACTTTGGCGTCTCGGACAACGACCTGCGCTCGGTCGAGCGCTGGCTCGAAGGGCACGGCCTGACAGTGGATGAGGTTCCCGCGGGCAGGACCTCGCTGGTCTTCAGCGGGACGGCAGCGCAGGTGGAAGCGGCCTTCGACACGCGCATCCGGCACTACCTGGCCAATGGAAAGGCCCACTATGCCAACGCGGGCGATCCCGAGATTCCGCAAGCGCTGGCAGGGGTGGTCGGCGGCGTCGTCTCGTTGCACGATTTCCGCAGCGCCCCGATGAACATGGCCTCGCCCAGCTATACCAACAGCAATGGCGCGCATTCTCTGGCGCCGCTGGACTGGGTCACCATCTACGACGTGGCCCCGCTGTATGGCCAGGGCATCGATGGCACGAACCAGAGTATCGCGGTAGTGGGACGCGCGGACATCACTCTTTCGGATGTGCGGACGTTTCGCAGCAATTCCGGCCTCGCGCCCAACGACCCGCAGATCATCGTGAACGGTCCCGACCCGGGGTTCCCGGGCTGCGACGACGAGCTCGAATCCACCCTGGACGTGGAATGGGCGGGCGCCATCGCCAGAAACGCCACGGTCAAGTTCGTCACCTCGAAATCGGGCACCTCGGACGGCGTCGCTCTTTCCGCGCAATACGCGGTGACCCACCAGGTGGCGCCGATCCTGACCTTGAGCTACGGCCTGTGCGAGGCGTCGTCCGGCTCCTCGGGCAACGCCTTCTGGAACAGTCTGTGGAGCCAGGCCGCCTCGTATGGGATCACGGTCCTGGTCTCCTCGGGCGATAGCGGGGCCGCGGGTTGTGATGCCTCCAGCGCGACCAGTGCCACACACGGGCGGGCGGTCAATGCTCTCTGTTCCACTCCCTACAGTACCTGCGTGGGCGGCACGATGTTCAATGACGCCTACAATCCGAGCCTGTACTGGTCGGCAACGAACCGGTCGGGCATGGCTTCCGTGCTCAGCTACATCCCGGAGCTGCCCTGGAACGAAAGCGGAGCGGCAAGCGGGGCGATCTGGGCGGCCGGCGGCGGTGCCAGCATCGTGTACGCGAAGCCCGCATGGCAAAGCGCGCCCGGAGTCCCGGCCGATGGGGCTCGCGACGTCCCTGACGTTTCGATGGCGGCTGCCATCCACGACGCCTACCTGATCGAGTTTCAAAACGGGCTGTGGGGTGTGGGGGGCACTTCCGCAGCCGCTCCGTCCCTGGCCAGCGTGCTGGCGCTGGTACTCCAGAACGCCGGCGCTCCGCTGGGAAATGCGAACCCCGCTCTGTACGCGCTGGCCAAGCGGCAACTAAGCAGCGGCGGTTCTGCCATCTTCCACGACATAACCAGCGGCAACAACAGCGTTCCCGGCGTCACGGGCTACACCGCCGGCACCGGATACGACCTGGCAACCGGACTCGGTTCGGTGGACGCCAACCTGCTGGTGAACCATTGGAGCGACGCTTCGGCCAGCAACTTCGTGCTGACGCCGACCCCCGCCACGGTGACGGTCGCGGCAGGCAAGTCGACAACGGCGAGCCTGGCTCTCACCAGGCAAGGGGGATTCAGCGCGGCCGTGACTCTTTTGGCCAGCGGCGCGCCAACGGGAGTCACTGTGACCTTCTCTCCGGCGAGCCTGACCACAACCTCGACGGTCACGGTCACAGCCGCGTCCACCGCTCCGGCAGGCAGCTACACGCTGACGCTGACCGGGACGGGCGGGGGTCTGACGCGGACCGCCCGGATCGCGCTGACCGTGATCGCGCCCACCTTCACGCTGACGCCCAGCGCCACCGGTGCCAGCGTGGCGGCGGGGGGTTCGGTGGCCATAACGTTCACGACCGCCGCAGTGAGCGGATTCAACTCGGCGGTAGCGCTGTCCCTGAGCGTGCTGCCATCGGGAGTCACGGCGAAGTTCGTGCCGGCGAGCATCAGCGCGCCCGGCAACGGCAGCAGTTCTCTGACCTTCACCGCGGCTTCCACCGTGGCCGGCGGCGTCTACACGGTGACCGTGACGGTCACCGGCGGCGGCGTGACCAGGACCCAGCCGCTCACGTTGACCGTGCTGCCGGCCAGCTTCGACCTGACCTTGAACCTTACGGCCAACAGCCTGACACCGAACAGCTCGATCAAAAACACGCTGACGACGGCTGCCGTCAACGGTTTCAAGTCGGCCATTTCGTTTTCGGCCAGCGGCATGCCCTCCGGGGTCACCGCCAGCTTCTCTCCCACGAGCATCGCGTCGCCGGGCAATGGCACTACCACGCTGACGCTGACGGCGGGAGCGGCGCCTGTGGTCGGCACTTACAACCTGATTGTTACGGCCACCGGGGCCGGCGTGACCAAACTCGCGGGATTCGTTCTGACGGTGGCGGCGCCGAGCTTCACGCTGACATTGGGCGGAAACTCGGTGGTTCTCAATAGAGGCGGGTCGATGCCGATCGGCGTGTCCACGGCCAAGACCGGCACCTTTAACGCAGCTATCGCGTTGTCCATCAGCGGGCTGCCCACGGGCGCCACGGGGAAGTTCTCACCCACCAGCATCCCGGCTCCGGGCACGGGCACCGGCACCCTGACGCTGGCGTCCACGACCGCCGCGAAATCCGGCACCTACAACCTGACAGTGACGGCTAGCGGGGGAGGACAAACCAAAACCCAGCCGCTCACCCTGACCATCAAGTAGCACCGCTCTTGTGGCGCGCGCTTCGGCGTGCCGCGGCCTGAAACCCGAGGCCCCACGCTGAAGCGTGCGCCACTCCCACCACCGAAGTTCCCCCGCCGTAACCACCCACAACCCTTGCGACAATGGGATCAGCCCCATGCCGTTGCGCGATTTCGACCCTCTCGTTCGCGAGTGGTTCCTGGCCCGTTTCGGCCGCGCCACCGAGCCCCAGCGGCTCGGCTGGCCTGAGATCCGGGCGGGCCGCGACGTGCTCATCTCCGCACCCACCGGCTCCGGCAAGACGCTGGCGGCGTTCCTCATCTGTCTGGATGGCCTGGTGCGCGCCGCGCGCAACGGCCCACTCGCGGACGAGGTCGAAGTGGTTTACGTCTCGCCACTCAAGGCGCTGAGCAACGACGTCCGCAAGAATCTCGAAATCCCGCTGGCTGAAATCGCAGCACTGGCCGCCGAGCGCGGCATTCCGCTGGCGCCTATACGCACCGCCCTGCGCACCGGGGACACCACCGCCTGGGAGCGCCGCCAGATGCTGGAGCGGCCGCCGCACATCCTGGTCACGACGCCCGAATCGCTCTACATCCTGCTCACGGCCGAGAAGAGCCGGCAGGCGTTGCGCACGACGCGCACCCTGATCGTCGACGAGATTCACGCCGTGGTCGACGACAAGCGCGGGTCGCACCTGGCGCTCACGCTGGCCCGCATGGACGCCCTGGTCGAAGGTGGCGGCCGCGCGCGACCCCAGCGGATCGGCCTCTCGGCGACGGTGAAGCCGGTCGAAGAGGTGGCGCAATTCCTCAGCCCGGCGGCCGTTGTCATCGATGTCGGCCATCGTCGCGAAATGGATCTGGCCATCGAGGTGCCGCGCGACGAGCTTGGCCCGGTGGCGAGCAACGAGATGTGGGAGGAGATCTACGACCGCCTGGCCGACCTGATCCGCCAGCACCGCACCACGCTCGTCTTCGTCAATACGCGGCGCCTCGCCGAGCGCGTCTCGCACCACCTGGGCCAGCGCCTGGGACCGGACGCCGTGCTGCCGCACCACGGCAGCCTGGCCCGCCGCCTGCGGCTCAACGCCGAGGAACGGCTCAAGAAGGGCGAGCTGAAAGCGGTGGTGGCGACAGCCTCGCTCGAGTTAGGCATCGATATCGGTTCGGTCGATCTGGTGTGCCAGATCGGATCGCCGCGCTCGATTGCGGTCGGGCTCCAGCGCATCGGGCGCTCGGGCCACTGGATGGGCGCAACGCCCAAGGGCCGCATCTTCGTCACCACGCGCGACGAGCTGCTGGAGTGCGCCGCGCTGGTGCGCGCCATACGCTCGGGCGAGCTCGACCGCCTGGCCATTCCCGAAGCTCCGCTCGATATTCTGGCGCAGCAGATCGTCGCCGCGGCCGCGACGGAGGACTGGAGCGAGGACGACCTGTTCGCCCTGGTGCGGCGGGCGTATCCCTATCGTCGCCTCGAGCGCACCGCGTTCGACAAGGTGGTTGAGATCCTCTCGGACGGCATCGCGACCTCGCGCGGCCGCGCCGGCGCGCTCCTGCACCACGACGCGATCAACGGCCGTCTGCGCGGGCGCCGTGGCGCGCGCCTGGCCGCCATCACCTCCGGCGGCGCCATCCCGGACAACGCCAACTACCAGGTGGTTCTGGAGCCCGAGGGCACCGTGGTGGGCACGGTGGACGAGGATTTCGCGGTCGAGAGCATGGCCGGCGATATTTTCCTGCTGGGCACCAGCTCGTGGCGGATTCGCCGGATCGAGCCGGGACGGCTGCGCGTCGAGGACGCCCAGGGCGCGCCGCCCAACTTTCCCTTCTGGCGCGGGGAGGCGCCCGGCCGCACCGCCGAACTCTCGCGCGAGTTCTCGCGTCTGCGCGAGGAGATTGCCGGCCGCGAGCCGCGCGATGCCGAAGCGTTCCTGGTGGCGGAGTGCGGCCTCGATCGCGCCGGCGCCAGCCAGGCCGTTTTCTACGTACGTGCCGGGAAGGCCGCGCTCGTCGCGCTGCCATCGGCGGGCCGCATTGTCGCGGAGCGTTTCTTCGACGAGGCTGGCGGCATGCAGCTCGTTCTTCACGCTCCCTTCGGCGCCCGCATCAACCGCGCCTGGGGACTGGCGCTGCGCAAGCGCTTCTGCCGCAGCTTCAATTTCGAATTGCAGGCAGCGGCCACCGACAACGGCATCGTCATTTCTCTCGCCGAGCAGCATTCTTTTCCGCTCGAAATCGTCTTCGAGTTCCTCAGGCCGGAGACGGTCGAGCACCTGCTCACGCAGGCGCTGCTCGATTCCCCGATGTTCACGGCCCGCTGGCGTTGGAACGTTTCCCGGGCGCTCGCCATTCTGCGCTTCTCCGGCGGGCGCAAGGTGCCCGCGCCCCTGCAGCGTATGCGCTCGGACGACCTGCTGGCGGCCGTCTTTCCGGACCAGGCGGCCTGCGCCGAGAACCTGGTGGGCGAGATTCGCATCCCCGATCATCCCTACGTCGAAGAGACCATTGCGAACTGCCTGCACGAAGCCATGGACCTGGACGGCTTGCGCGCCGTGCTCGCGGGGATTCAGGCGGGCGCCATCGAGACGGTGGCCATCGATACCGCCGAGCCCTCGCCGTTCTCGCACGAGATCCTGAACGCAAACCCGTACGCCTTCCTCGACGATGCTCCCCTCGAAGAGCGCCGCGCCCGGGCCGTGCAGTTGCGCCGCACGCTCTCGCCCGATCTGGCCGCCGGCGCCGGGGCGCTCGATCCCCAGGCCATCGCGCAGGTGGCCGCCGAAGCCTGGCCGCTGGTGCGCGATCCCGACGAGCTGCACGACGCTCTGCTCACGCTGGTGGTGCTCGCGCCGGTCACCGAGTGGACCGCGCTGTTCGAGGAGCTGGTGTGCGCGCGGCGTGCCGCCATCCTGCCGGTGGACGGCCGCGTGTTCTGGGTGGCCGCCGAGCGGCTCGATCTGGCGCGACGGGCGTACGAGGTCTCCGAAGAAAGCGCCGCAGCGGAGATCCTGCGCGGCTGGCTCGAATCCACCGGCCCGGTCAAAGCCTCCGCGTTGGCCGCGCGGCTGTGCCTGCCGGATTGGCTGGTGGAAAGCGCTCTGGCGCGCCTGGAAGTCGAAGGGCAGGTTCTGCGCGGCCAGTTCACGGCGGAACGGACGGGCGAGCCGGAATGGGCGAACCGGCGCCTGCTGGCGCGTATCCATCGCCTCACGCTGGGCCGGCTGCGCGGCGAGATCGAACCCGCGACCACCGCCGATTTCGTGCGCTTCCTGGCGCGCTGGCAGCACCTGGCGCGCGGTTCACAAATGCACGGCGTCGATGGCACGCTGGCCGTCATCAGCCAGTTGCAGGGATACGAGGTCCCGGCGGGCGCCTGGGAGTCCGTGGTGCTGCCGCGCCGCATCGCCCGCTACGACCCGGAGTTTCTCGACCGCCTGTGCCTGTCGGGCGAGGTGATGTGGGGACGGCTCTCGCCGCATCCCGCCTTCGAGGAGCCGGGCGGCGTACATCGCGTCCGGCCAACGCGCGCCGCACCCCTGACGCTGTTCCTGCGCGAGGATGCGGAGACGCTGGTGGCTTTCCGTCCTCCGCCCGGCGCCGCCCAAAAGGAGGCGAGCCTTTCGCCGGCGGCGCAAGAGGTGATGGAGCAGCTCGAGCGCCGCGGAGCATCGTTTTTCACCGACCTGCAGCGCGCCACCGGCCGCCTGGCGAGCGAGGCGGAAGATGCGCTGTGGGAGCTGGTGGCCGCTGGTCTCGTGACCGCGGACGGTTTCGAAAACCTGCGGTCCCTGGTCGATCCTAAACGGCGTCGCGGGCAGGGCCGAGGAAGAAAGGCGCGGCCGAGACACGCCGCCGGACGCTGGGCGCTGCTGCGGCCGCTGGTCCCGGTCCCCGCTCCCGCCTCCGAGACGGCAGCCGAGTCGTTCGCCCGACAGCTGCTCCGGCGCTGGGGCGTCGTCCTGAGGGAACTGGTGGCGCGGGAGACGCTCGCTCCGCCGTGGCGCGAGATGCTGGTGGCTCTGCGCCGTATGGAGGCGCGCGGGGAGATCCGCGGCGGCCGCTTCGCCGGAGCTTTCGTGGGCGAGCAATTCGCGCTGCCCGAGGCGCTCGATCTGCTGCGGGCGATGCGACGCCAGAACGCTTCGGCCGACACACTCGAGGTTTCGGCCGCCGACCCGCTCAACCTGACCGGGATTCTGCTTCCCGGTCCGAGACTTAGCTCAACCAGCGGAGAGACCGTTCGCCTGCAAGCCACGGGGGTAAACTAGCTGAGCCTATCCCCAGGCACGGACCGTGTCACGATGACGTGAAGGTTCTTTCAGTGGTGCGCGCGCCGCTTCGTGCTAGCATGACAGTTCTCGTCGGCGCAGGCCCGACCGAGGCGTCCCCATGTGGTATCCGAACAAGCTGCAGTGGTTCGTCATCTGGGCTGCCACCCTCCTCTGCGTTATCTTCTGGCTCGTCACCGATCCTCCGGCGGAGTCGTTCGTCCTGCCTGGCCTGCTGGTGGCCGCGCTGTTCGTTTGGCACGTTTCCGCGGACTTCAGGCAAACCAAAGACTGAGGCCGGCGGTCCGGCCACTCCCGTATCCTGGTACCCGACGACAGTTCGGCGCGCCAGCTCGCGGCCAAACGCAATCCACATCGCCAGAGCATGCGGACGGCGGCTTCGTGAGACCCCTCATTTCTTTCTCCGGCGACAACCCTAAAGATCTGGCGCCTGGCGACGATCTACTGGCTGTAAGCTGGCTGTACCACAGCGCCGCAGCATCCGGCACGCAGACGGGCCGGGGAGATCCGCTCGAACGAGACGCGGATGGCGCCTGGCGGCAGCCTGTGTTCCAGAAGAGCTTCGGGACTCACGAAGCGTGAGCTATGCCCGGTAGCCTTGCTGGCGCCGCGTGGACAAGCGCCGCTTCAAATCGCCGACATGTCCGGGTTAAAACCTCGCAACCGTTTGGTGAATTTCCGGCTGACGGAAGAAGAATACGGCAGGCTGGCCGCGGTTTGCGCGCGTAAGGGATCTCCCAGCATCTCGGACTTCGCTCGCGCCGCCATCCTACGCTCGGTCGAGGCCGAAGCCGGTCACGAAGGGCCGCTTGATACGCTGCTGGCCAAACTCGGCGAGCGGCTTAGCGACCTGGAGCGCAACTTTCGAAATCAGGCCGAACCGGCCGGAGATGTCGCCCGGTGCAATCCACAAAGGTAAGGATCCAGTCATGATTCGCTTCCTTCTGCTCCTGATAGCGTGCGCAGCCGCGACGGCTCAGACGCGCGGCGCCTTCGCGGACCTTAACGCGCCCAACCTGCCGGCCCAGAGAATCGGCCCGGACGATTTGATCGCCGTCAGCGTCTATGACGCTCCGGAGTTCACGCGTACGGTGCGCGTGGGTCCCGACGGTCTGATTCGCCTGCCCATGATCGACCGCCGCATCAAGGCGCAGGGCCTGCTGCCAGCCGATCTGGAAACCGCGATTGCCGAGGCGCTGCGCTCGGGCGGGTTGGTGGTCGAGCCCGTGGTCGCGGTCACCGTGGTCGAGTATCACAGCCGGCCGATCAGCGTCGCCGGGGCCGTCAAGACTCCGGTGACCTTCCAGGCCGTGGGGACCGTGACGCTGCTTGACGCGCTGACCCGCGCCGGCGGCCTCAGTGCGGAGGCCGGACCCGAAATCCTGGTGAGTTGTACCCAACCGTCCGCCAGCGGCTCCGCTACGGCCTTGGTACAGCGGATCCCCGTCAAAGGTCTCATCGATGCGGCGGATCCGGAACTCAACCTCCGCCTGACAGGCGGCGAGGAGATCCGCGTGCCCGAGGCGGGCAAGGTGTTCGTCGTGGGCAACGTCAAGAAGCCGGGCGCCTTCGTCCTTCAGGACGGGGCGGAAACCAGCGTGCTGAAGGTGCTGGCGCTGGCAGAGGGCCTGACTGCTTTTTCCACCTCCGTGGCTTACATCTACCGCCGGGACGCCGATTCGGTGACGAAGCACGAGATTCCGATTCCCCTGCGCAAGATTATGGAGCGCAAGTCGCCCGACGTCCCGCTGCTTGCCAACGATGTCTTTTACATTCCCGACAACTCCGGGCGGCGGACCACCATGACCGCGCTCGATCGCATTCTAGGCTTCGGCTCCGCCACCGCCTCCGGCGTTCTGGTCTGGCGGCACTAGTCTAGCCCAACCGGGCGCCCGGTCCGCCCACTCAATCGCGTTCGCATCGAGGAAAAGAAAATGCCCGAACCACTCGCCCTACGGCCATTAGCGGCCCCAGCCTCCTGGCAGATCCAGCCGGCGGCGGAAAGCTGGCGCATTTCCAGCCCTCTGCCCGAGCCGGCATCTTCGATTTCGCTCTCCGAGTATCTCTGGATCATCAAGCGCCACCGTTGGAAAATCCTGACCTTCGTGATTGCCGCGGTAGCCGCTACGCTGGTTGTCTCCTCGCGGATCACGCCGGTGTACGAATCGACGGCCACCATTGATATCGACCGGCGCATGCCTGCCGGCGTGCTGGGAGAGGAGGCCATGCAATCCGGCACCAATGACGCCGACCAGTTCCTCGCCACCCAGGTGAAGCTGGTCCAGTCGGACTCGGTGCTGCGCCCGGTGGCCGACCGCTTTAAGCTGCTCGACAACGGCGACGCCAGCTTTCCGGATGACGTGAAGCCAGCCGACGCGGCGGAAGCTCCCATCCGGCTCAAGAAGCTGAAAGTCACGCGGCCCGCCAACACCTACCTGCTGCTGATCAGTTACCGTTCCACCGACCCGCATCTGGCGGCCGGGGTCTCGAATGCCGTTGCCCAGTCCTACATCGACCATACCTACAGCATCCGCTACCGCTCCTCCTCCAGCCTCTCGGCGTTCATGGAGAGGCAACTCGAGGAGTTGAAGGCCAAGATGGAGCAGTCGAGCGCCGCCCTGGTACGGTTCGAGCGCGAGCTGAACGTCATCAACCCGGAAGAGAAGACCAGCATCCTTTCGGCGCGCCTGCTCCAGCTTAATACCGAGTACACCAGCGCGCAGGGCGACCGCGTCCGCAAAGAGGCCACGGAGAACTCGGTGCGTGGCGGCAGCCTGGAGGCGGCGCAGGTCTCCGCCCAGGGCGAATCGCTCAAGAGGATGTCCGAGCGCGTGGACGAAGCGCAGGCCCGTTTCGCCGACGTTGGGGAGCACTACGGGCCGAACCATCCCGAGTACCGCAAGGCGGCGGCCCAACTGGCCGAAGCGCGCCGGCTGCTGGACAGCGCGCGCCAGAACATCGCGCAGCGGGTCGAAGTGGAATACCACCAGGCCGTCGCGCGGGAGCGGATGCTCGAAAGCGCCGTCAACCAGACCAAGGCGGAATTCGATCGCCTCAACGCGAGGTCCTTCGAGTACCAGTCTCTCAAGCGCGAAGCCGAGGCCGACAAGAAGCTCTACGAGGAACTGGTACGCAAGATCAAAGAAGCTGGCATCAATGCCGGCTTCCAGAACAGCGCCATCCGTGTCGCGGACCCGGCCCGGCCGTCCGTCCAGCCGGTCTTTCCCATCATTCCGCTGAACGTCGCGCTGGCGTTCGCCCTCTCCAGTCTGCTGGCGGTCGGAGTCGCGGTTCTCACCGACGTGCTGGATACTACCATCCGCGATCCCGAGCAGGTCGCCCGCACGCTGAAGGCCGAAGTCATCGGCAACCTGCCAACCGTGAAGTCGTGGCGCGGCCGTCTGGCCCTGATCGCGGGCGGCGACAAAGGAAACGGCAACGGACATCAGGAACTGGTGCTCGCCTCCACGTCCGGAGCTGAGCAGAGTCGCCACGGATACGAGGACGCCATTCGGAGCCTGCGCAATTCGATCCTGCTGGCGGATTTCGAACGCAACCTGCACTCGCTGCTCGTCACCAGCGCCTCCCCGGCGGAAGGCAAGTCGACGGTGGCGGCCAACCTGGCACTGGCTCACGCCCGCCAGGGGCGTAAGACGCTACTCATTGACGCCGACCTGCGCCGCCCCTCGCTGCACAAGCGCTTCCAGATCCCAGCCGCGGGCGGCCTGGCGAGCGTGTTGCTCGATGGCGCCGACTGGCGCACCGCGATCACGTCGGCCGAGGGGGTGCCGGAACTCTCCATTCTTCCAGCCGGCGCGCCCTCCCGCCGCGCCACCGATCTGATCGGCAAAGGGCTGGTGCCTCTGCTCGATGAAGCCGTCCAGACCTATGACCTGGTGATCGTAGACGCGCCCCCCACTCTGGGGTTCGCCGAGCCGCTCGAGATCGCCACGATCGTCGACGGCGTGATTGTCGTGGCCCGGGCCGGGGAAACCGAGCGCAAGGCCGTAAGCTCGGTCCTCGTTTCGCTCCAGCGCTTGCGCGCCAACATTGTCGGCGTGGTGCTCAACCAGATCCAGAAGAACATGGCCGACACCTATCACTACTACGGTTACTACGGCAAGTACTACCACTATCGCGAATCGGAGACGAACGTCTAGGCCCGGCAGCCGCCATGACGGAAGTGTGGCAGACAGTGCGGTACGCTTGCGCCCCGGCCTGCGGCAGGCCGCGGCCTCTGGCCCGTTGGGCGAGCCGCGGCCTGACCAGTTGCCTGGACCAGGGATCGGTCTCGGCGGTGAATTTCACGGCCAACGTGCTGCTGGCAAGATGGCTGCCCTCCTCCGAATACGGCGCCTTCGCGGTCGGATTCGCTCTGTTTCTGTTCTTGTCCGGGTCTCACAACGCCCTGCTTCTCGATCCGGCCTGCGTCCTGGGCCCGGCTCGTTTCTCGAACGACTTGCCGCGCTACTTGAAGAGGGTGGTGCTTCTGCACGGCGCCTGGAGTGCGGCGGCGTCGCTGGTAGTCGCCGCGGTGGCGCTGGCGACCAGGGATGCTTCCCTTCGCCGGACCTTCTACGGGCTGGCGATCTCGCTGCCATTCCTGCTCTTGCTTTGGCTATTGCGCCGTCTATGCTATGTCGCCGCGGGCCCGGCGCCGGCTCTGATCTCGAGCGCCACCTACGCAGCGTTCCTGATCGGAGGCATGTACGCGCTCCGGCACTGTGCGGGGCCGTCTCCGTTTGGCGCTTTCCTGGTCATGGCCGTAGCCTCCGCGGCGGCTTCAGCCACCGCCTGGAGAAAGCTGGGCCTCGACGGCGCTTGGCGCGGAATCCTCTCCGGCGAGTGCCTGGAGCTGGCGCGCACGCACTGGCAGTACGGGAAATGGCTCGGCGCGACCTCGTTGTTGAGCTTCGGCGTGACGCAACTCCAGACATTCCTGATCGCGGGCTACCTGGGCCTCGCGGCTGCGGGAGCGTTCCGGGCCGTGCTCAACCTGGTGCAGCCGATGAGTCAGCTGACAGCGGCTGCCGGTCTCCTGTTCTTGCCCAATCTGAGCGCCGATTTTGGCGCGGGGCGGATCGGGAGCCTCCGCGTCAAAGGCGCGCTGATCGGTGCCGGCCTGTTGAGCGTCTCGCTGCTCTATGAACTGGTGCTGCTGGGCTTCGGCCCGCGAATCGAGGAGATCGCTTACGGCGGCAGGTTTCGAAGCTACACCTGGCTGATCTCGGTCATGGGTTTGATGCCGGTGTTCTCAGCGCTGGCATCAGGCTGGTCTCTGGTCCTGCAATCAGTGCAAAAACCGCAGCATTACCTGATTCGGGGCGCTGTAGTAGGGCCATTAGGCGTTGCCTCGGCTCTGCTCTTCACCGCCTGGGCTGGCCTCGCCGGTGCGGCGGCAAGCATGGTGTCGAACCTGGCGGCTTCGACGGTGGTGACGTTCTGGTTGTATCGCCGCTTCGGCCCGGTCGGGAATAAGGCATCCACATGATCCAAGCAAGCGCAAACGATTTGACGGTCTCCGTGTTGATCGCTAACTTCAATTACGGCCGGTTTCTCGGCGCGGCCATCGAGAGCGTCCTGGCCCAGTCCCGCCCGGTCCAGGAGATTCTGGTCTGCGACGACGGTTCGACGGACGATTCCTTCCTGGTGGCTGAGCGGTACGCAGCACGACACGCCCGCGTCAGGCTTCTCCGAAAAACGAACGGCGGACAGGGGTCGGCATTCAATACCGCTTTTGCGGCCAGCAGCGGGCAGATCCTATGTCTGCTCGATTCCGATGACGTCATGGCGGAGCACAAGGTCGCCCACGTGATCGAACTCTTCTCCGCCATGCCTGAGGTCGGCTGGGTGCGTCACAAGCTGCGCCTGGCCGACGAGTCGCTGACGCCGTTAGAAGCCGTGCTCCCCGCGTTCCGCGGGTCCCGGAAGGTGCGGGGTAAGTATGCCCACCTGGAGAAGACCGTGACCTTCAACGCGGCGCTGTCACTGCGCCGAGAGTTAGCGGACCGGCTCTTTCCGATTCCGGAACACGCTTTTAGAAGGGGGCCGGACCTGTATCTCGATTTCATGTGCGGCTTGTTGGAGGCGACCGGATACTCGCTCGACGAGGAACTGGGATTCTACCGCCGTCACTCCGCGCAGGTCTCCGCAGGCGGGGGCGATTTCCAGGCCGCGCTGGAAGGTGAGATCGGGATGACGCGCGCGTTTCTCTCTGTCGAGCCGTGCCAAGGCTATGTCCCCACCCATCTCTACAAACACGAGATGATCGCTGCCTACATGCGGTCGGGCCGCGTTCTCGATCGGCGGCGGCTGGCCCTCTGCGCGGGCGGCCTGGCCAGCGCAAGCCGGCTGGCAAGGGAAGGCAGCGCACGGCTCGCCTTGCTGCAAGCGACGAAGTTAGCCTACGGGCTCCTGTTGCCGCGCTCCTGGATCCGGCGGCAACGGAAGCGCAACGCCTGGTGCCCGGCGTAACGGGCGCCCAGTCACGGGGGTGCTATGGCGCGACGGTTCATCATACTGGTTCTGCTGCTGCTGGGGTGCGTGGACGCACTCGGCTCCATCGATTTGGGCACGCGTTTCTCGGGCCAGGGACTGCTCACCATCCTCTACACCATCGCCGCCTGGGGACTTCTGCTCGGCTCCGGCAAGATCCCCAAAGCCGGCCTCAAGACGGTGTGGCCCTTCATCGCGCTGGTGATCTGGGCCCTGACTACGATGTTCTGGTACACGCCCAGCATCAGCGGCATTCAGAACGTTCTTTGCCTGGCGAGCTTCATCGGTCTGGCACTGCTCGCAACCGGCCTGGCCCAGACCTGGGAAGTCCAGCTCTCCATTCAGACGTTCTTTCGGTACGGCATCTGGTGCGCCGCGGCCGCGTACGGGTGGTGCCTGTTCAATTCCGGTCTTGGCGCGTACGAGATCATCGGCCCGCGCAGTTTCGGCATCGCCGCCCTTTTCGGAGTCGCCTGGTACGCATCCAGGTGGCGCTTCGGAAAGCCCGGAGCCTTTGTCTTGGCAGCCCTTCTCCTGGTGGAAATCGGCGCGAGCCTCTCGCGCGTGGCGCTGGTAGCGAGCCTGGTGATGCTGACTCTGGGGCGCGTGTCGGCCACAGTCAAGGGCTGGCTGTGGGGATTGTTGTCCCTGGGACTGGCAATGGTCGCATTCTGGTGGATGTTCAACAACATCGAGCCGCTACGGGAGCGCTTTCTTCTGGGCGATGTGAAGTTGCGCGTGGGCGATGTCGCGATCAACGTTTCCGGGCGATCCAGTCTCTGGCGAGTCACTTATGATTCGTTCCTCGACTCGCCCTGGGTGGGCAAGGGTGCGGGCTCGGCGGCTTATCTCGTGCGGGACCGCTTCCGGACGATCGGGCATCCGCACAACGATTACCTGCGGGTCCTGCACGACTACGGAATCGTCGGGTTCAGCCTGTGGATGCTGGGCTGGTTCAGAGTCCTCAAGCAACTCTGGACGCAGGCCAGGTTCAGCGAAAGATGGGGCAAGCTGGACGCTCAGCTCCAGTTCGCGGCCTTCCTGGCTGTGTTGGGGACGTGCCAAATGATGATTACCGACAACCCCATGACTTACATCTTCGTCATGGCGCCGCTCGGCGTCCTGGTCGGAGCGGCTGCCGGAGCGGCCTCGGCTGACCGATACGCCCAGACGCTCGAATCCGTGCCGGTCCAACCCCTCGCTCGCGCCTTGCCGGGGAGGTGGGCTCCGCCAGCCGGGGCGACAGGGGGCGCTTGATGACCAGCCGCACCATCCAGGCCGGCCCTGCGCGATCGCGCGGCAGTCGAGCGGATGTTGGCTATCCGTCGTCGACCAAATCGGCCACCGGGATCATGCGGTGCCCGGTCGCCGATCTACGCTCCGTGCGGGTGCCGGGCGGCCGGTGTCCCGGGCAGCCGCGGGCCGTTTAGCAACATGCGGATCCTGACCGCTCACAACTACTATCTCGAACCCGGCGGGGAAGACCAGGTGTTCCTCTCGGAGGCGAGCCTGCTCGAAGACCGGGGTCACACCGTGCTACAGCACTCAGTCGACAACCGCCGGGCCACCGGAATGAGTCGCCTGCGGGTCGCCGCCTCTGCGGTTTGGAACCGCTCCTCCGGCCGCGAGCTCCGGTCGTTGATGACCGCGCATCGGCCCGATGTGGTCCACTTTCACAACACCTTTCCACTGCTCTCGCCAGCCTGCTACGACGCCGCCAGGGAGGGAGGCGCCGCCGTAATCCAGACTCTTCACAACTACCGGCTTCTGTGTCCAGGCGCGCTTCTTGAACGGGGCAGCAGTCCCTGCGAGTCTTGCGTCGGCCGCCGGCTAGCCTGGCCCGGGATCCTCCATGGATGTTACCGCTCGAGCCGCGCCGCGACGGCTGCCCTGGCCGGGATGACGGCCGTGCACGCGGCGGCCGGCACCTGGAGCCGCGCCGTGGACGTCTACGTGGCGCTCACCCGGTTCGCGCGAGCGCGTTTCGTCGAGGGAGGACTGCCCGCCGCCAAGATCGTGGTCAAGCCCAACTTCGTCTGGCCGGACCCGGGCTGGGGACCGGGACGCGGCGGATACGCTCTGTTCGCCGGCCGCATGTCGGAGGAGAAGGGCCTGGCAACCCTGGCCGCGGCGTGGAAGCTCCTCGACGGCGCCTTGGCCCTCAAGGTCGCGGGCGACGGACCGCTGGCCGGAATTCTCGACGGCGTTCCCGGTGTCGAGTGGCTGGGCCGGCGCACCCGGGAGGAAGTTCTAGGCCTGATGCAAGAAGCGTCCTTCCTGGTCTTCCCGTCGCTTTGCTACGAGGGACTGCCCATGGCTATTCTGGAGGCCTTTGCCTGCGGGCTGCCGGTGATCGCCTCGCGCAGGGGCGCGATGGCCGAGGTCATCGAGGACGGGCGCACGGGCCTGCTCTTCCGCCCCTCGGACGCGGGCGATCTGGCAGCCACGGTCGCGTGGGCCGCCACGCACCCGACCGAACTGAGCCGCATGCGGCGCGAGGCGCGCGCCGAGTTCGAAAGCCGCTACACGGCCGGGCTCAACTACCAGGCCCTGATCGAAGTCTACGAGCGGGCCCGGTCCTCCAGGAGTTGAACCATGGAGCCATCCTGCGCTGTCGAGTCCCGATCCATTCTGGGAATGCGAGCCGACGCCACTTCTTACCCGGCCGCATCCTCGCAGGTGCTGGCCTGGGCGCGAGCGCACGAATCGCGTTACGTCGCGGTCGCCACCGTGAACAACGTCATGGAGGCCTACGATTCACCCGCTTTTCGCGCCATCATGAACGCAGCCGATCTGGTCACACCCGACGGGATGCCGCTGGTGTGGGGCCTGCGCCTGCTGGGCATACGGGCCGCCGCGCGGGTCTACGGGCCGGACTTGACCCCGTGCCTGCTCAAGGCGGCCGCGCGGGCGCGAATTCCGGTCGGCTTCTACGGCGCGACGGATGCGGTTCTTGGAAAGCTCCTCCGCGCCGTCCGGAGACGCTACCCCAGCCTCCGCGTCGCCTACGCGTGGGCGCCTCCGTTCCGCGCGCTGAGCGCTGAGGAGGACCTGGCCACGACCGAACGCATCAACGATTCCGGCGCCCGCATCCTGTTCGTCGGGCTGAGCACTCCCAAGCAGGAACGCTGGATGGCGGCGCACCGGGGCCGGGTCGAGGCCGTCATGCTCGGGGTCGGAGCGGCCTTCGACTTCCTGGCGGGAACCAAGCGCCAGGCGCCGCGCTGGATGATGCGCGCGGGTTTGGAATGGCTGTTCCGGCTGGCCAGCGAACCGCGGCGACTGGCGCTCCGGTATCTGAAGCACAATCCCCGCTTCCTGATCCTGTTCCTGACGCAGCTATGCGGCTGGCGAAGATTCCGATGAATCCAACACTCGATCTGTGTAGCACGCGTGTTCGCGGCCAGGCCCGTGTCGACACCCGCGCCCGCCCGATCGCGACCGGTCTGGTCCTGGCTGGCGCCGACGCGGCCGGTCTGATGGCGTCGGCCGTTCTCTCCACCTCGCTCTGGCTGCTTGTGAACCCCGCGGCGGGCGGCTACTACGGGATGTGGTCCACGGCGCCGCTGTTCCTGGTCACGTATGCCGTCCTGGGACTGTACCCCGGCGTGGGACTGAGTCCGGTCGAAGAACTGAGGCGTCTGACGGCTGCAAACGCCATCGTTTTCCTGGCGCTGGCGAGCGCCATATTCCTCCACAAAGAGGTCGCTACCTTCTCGCGAGGCATCTTTCTCGCGAAGTGGGTGCTCTCGACGGCGCTGGTGCCGCTGGCCCGGGCCGCTGCGCGGACCCTGTTCGCCCGGCGGCCGTGGTGGGGTGTGCCGATTCTGATTTTCGGTGTGGGCCGGGCCGCTCAGCTGGTCATCACAGCGCTCAAAAGCCAGCCCGCGCTGGGACTGAAGCCCGTTGCCTGCCTGGACGACGGCGAACATCGCGACCGCGCCGATTGCGCGGGCGTCGAGATCGCCGGGAGCTTGCCGGATGCGCCCGCGATCGGGCGCGCCTATGGGATACGGCATGCGCTGGTCGCGATGCCGTCGCTTTCTGCCAAGCAGTTGATCGAGGTCCTCGAACGCCGGGCGGCCGCGTTCCCGCACGTCATCATCGTTCCCGACCTGCTGGGGATGGCCAGCCTGTGGGTGACGGCGCGCGACCTGGGCGGCGTGCTGGGCCTGGAGCTGCGCCAGAATCTCCTGATGCCGCTCAACCGGCGGCTGAAGCGCGGGCTCGATCTGACGCTTTGCGCGGTGATCGGCCTGGTGGCGGCGCCCCTGGTGGCGCTGGCGGCGGTCCTGATCAAGCGCGTCAATCCGGGGCCCGCGTTCTACACACAGGAGCGGGAAGGCGAAGGCGGATCGACGATCCGCGTGCACAAGCTGCGCACCATGTACCTCGATGCGGACGCCTTGCTCCGGGAGCACCTGGACCGCAACCCGGCCGCGCGCCTGGAGTGGCGCCGGCATTTCAAGCTGAAGAACGATCCTCGCGTGCTGCCGCTGGTGGGCAGTCTGCTGCGCCGCACCAGCCTGGACGAGCTGCCGCAGTTATGGAACGTCCTGCGGGGCGAGATGAGCCTGGTGGGCCCGCGGCCCTTCCCCTTCTACCACCTCGACCAGTTCGACCCCGAATTCCGCCGCCTGCGCGGACAGGCGCCGCCCGGACTCACCGGACTGTGGCAGGTGGAGGCGCGCAGCGACGGCGACCTGGCCGTGCAGGAGAAGCTCGATACCTACTACATCCGTAACTGGTCGCTATGGCTGGACGCATACATCCTGGCGCGCACCGTCAAGGCGGTGCTGGCACGCAGCGGAGCCTACTAAACCAGGCGCCCCCGCCCCTGGCCCGCTTCTCGGAGGCGGCCCTGGCCGTGCTGCTGGCGTTCGGGATCCTGACGATCTCCGCGCCGGCCCGCTGGCCGGTCGCCATCTTCGACGCCGGCCTGTTCGCGCTGGGAGCGGTCTGGGCAGCGCGCCTGGTCGCGCGGCCGTTCGCTTTCCGCTGGAGTCCACTCGCGGCGGCTCTGGCAGTGACGGCCGTCTGGCCGTTGGCGCAGCTCGCCGCCGGCTCGAGCGTCTACCGCTTCGAAACCTGGAATGCCGCGCTCGCGTGGGCGGCGCACCTCACCGTCTTCCTGCTCGCGCTCCAGCTCTTCGGCGACTCCGCCCGGCTGCGCCGTTTCCTCGATGCCCTGCTCTGGTTCGGCACCGCGATCGCGGCGGTGTCGCTGGTCCAACTGTTCACGTCGGGCGGCCGCATCTTCTGGCTCTTTCCTACCCCCTACAAAGACCTGGTCCTGGGGCCGTTTGTGTACCGCAACAGCTATGCGGCATTCGTCGAACTGGTGCTCCCGCTGGCGCTGCTCAAGGCCTTGGCGCGTCCTCGCACCACTCTGGCCTGGGCATCCGCGGCCGCGCTGATGGTTGCCTCGGTAGTGGCCAGCGGCTCCAGAGCGGGCACGGTCCTGATTGGTCTCGAGACGCTCGCGGTCCTCGCCCTTGACGCCCGCGGCCGCGCTCGCGGTGCCGTTTGGAAACTGGCCGCGGCCACAGCGCTTCTCGTTGCCATCGCCGGCCCGGGCTTCCTTTGGGCCCGCTTCCAAACCGACCCGCTGGCGGTGCGCCGTGAGCTGGTCGCGTCCTCGCTCGCCATGTTCCGGGAGAGGCCCTGGATGGGGTTCGGCCTCGGCACCTGGCCTACCGCCTATCCCGCCTATGCCACGTTCGATCTGGGCCTGTTCGCCAATCACGCTCACTGCGACTGGGCGGAGTGGGCGGCCGAAGGAGGACTGCCGTTTCTGGCCGGGGCAGCCGCGCTCGCCGCAGCCGCGCTGATCTGGTCCGGCCGCCGGCGCTGGGGGATCGGCGTGGCCGCGGTGTTCGCTCATGCCCTGGTGGACTATCCGCTCCAAAAGCCGGTTCTGGCAGCCCTCACCTTCGCTCTCTTGGGAGCGCTGGCGGCCGACGCCGGCGCGCCAGTCAAGTCGCCGCCGAAAGGACCAACATGGCCGTCATCCTGATCTCGTGGTGCCTGCTCGGGGCGTGCGCGATCGCGCTGGGTCTCGCGATCCTGCAGGCGCTTGGGGCGGACCGGGCCCCCGGCGATCCTTTGGACCGCATCGCCATTGCGGCGTGGCTTGGCCTGGGGGCGGCAGCGGCGCTCTCGCTCGCCGCGGGCATGTTCGTGCCGGTCACGCCGTGGATCTTTCTGGCGCCCGCGCTGGCATCGGCCGCGACCCTCGCCAGGCGGCGCAAGGTTGTCGCCGCCTTCCGGCCATCTCCGTTGCAGGCCGGGTGCTGCGTGGCCCTTATGCTCTCTTTCGCCTGCGCCTCCGCGGTTGCCGAAGTGGATGCCTACGATACCGCCCTCTACCATCAACAGGCCGTGTCCTGGCTTTCGCATTTCGGCGTCGTCAAGGGGCTCGCATGGCTCCATTTCCGGCTGGGCTGGAGTTCCTCCTGGTTCGCTCTGGGTGCGACTCTGAATCACGGCATTCTGGCGGGCCGGGTGAGCCCGATTCTGGGTGGCTTCGTGATGGCGCTGTCCGCCCTGCACTGGCTTCTGACACTGGACCGGGTGGCGCGCCGCGACGCACGGCCAGCCGACTGGTACCTGCTGTTCACGTACCCGATCCTGTTGGCCGCCGCGTGGTCCTGGCACTACGACGCCTCGCTGGGGCCCGACCTGCCGGCCTGGATTCTGTGCTCGCTCACGGTCTGGATCGTTCTCGTTCTTCGCCCGGTCGATGCGGAATTCGGGGCGCTGTCGCTTCCGTTCCTGCTGGCAAGCCTGGCCTGCTCGTTCAAGCTCAGCATGCTGCCGCTACTTCCGCTCACCCTGCCTCTTCCCTTGGTGCTCGCCCGCAAGCCTGGGGCACCAGCCCGCTGGGTGCGGACGGCCGTGCTGGCGGCCTGTCTTCTCCCGGTGCTGGTGGCCGTGGCGGCCAACGTCAAGACCAGCGGTTGTCCCCTCTATCCCTCTCCCCTGGGCCGAGTCGATACGCGATGGGCGGTGCCGGCCTCGTTCGCTCGCTTGGTGACGCAGCAGACCACCGACTTTGCTCGCTGGCGCGGCGTTGAGGATCGTTCCAAACGCGGCGGCGCGGCGTGGCTGCTCTCCTGGGTGGAGCGAAAAGACAAAGCCGGTCTGCTCGGGCTGGCATCGATCGGGGCGGTGATTTTGATCCGGCGGTGGATCGCCGGGCGTTCGCGGTTTCTGCTGTGGGTGCTCGGTACCGGATTGGCTGGCCTTGCATTTCTGTTTTGGGGCGCGCCGAATCCGAGGTTCGGACTGAGCTTCTTCCTGCTTTTTCCTGCCACCGCGCTCGCCCTGGCGGTCGGCCGCCGCCAGTTCGGCGTCCTGCCGCTGCGCCCGCTCTTCCTGTCTCTGGTGGTGGTCTCGATCTGCGCGGCGGTGGTCCTGGGCGCGGGCTTGCGCACGCACCAAGGTCAGCCTCTCGAGGCATTAGGCCCTCGCTGGCTCCTCCCGCAGCCGATGCCCAACCGGGCAGGCCTCTCCGTACACGTTTTCAATCGAGCCTCGGACGACTGGACCGAGTTGCGGGCAGCCAGCATGGTCAACGGCGATCTGCGTGTCCTGATACCCGTGGACTCGGATCAGTGCTGGGACCTTCCCCTGCCTTGCACACCGGAACTCATCGATCGGCACTTTCACCTGCGAGACCGGGCAGCCGGCTTGTGCGGCGGATTCGCCGGCTTTTGATCCGCGCCTCGCCACCGTGCGCGGATATCAAACACGACCGTCCGGATCCACCAGCAACCAGGCCGCCGACCCGGCCGCAGCCAGCGTCGCCGCCACCAGGAACGAAGCACTCCAGCCGAAGTGTTGGGCAATCCACGGTGTCAGCGAAGCAGTTACCGCCCCGCCGATCTGCCCCCCCATATTCATCAGGCCCGATGTGAATCCCGCCCAGGGACCTGCGATGTCCGCCGTAACCGCCCAGTACGCACTCTGCGAGAGGTACAGCGCGCCGGCGCCGCCCGCCAGCGCGACGCTGGCCAGTTGCGCGCTCTTTACCTGGGTCGCCAGCGCCAGGAAGACCGCGGCCAGTCCCATTCCGAATGCAGCCACTCCGCAACGTCCCACGCGCCGCCCGTAGCGGCCGACCAGGACATCGGCCGCCCATCCTCCCAGCGGCGAGCAGATCGCCATGGCCAGAAACGGGATGGTCGAGTAAATCGCGCTCGCCTTGAGATCCAGCCCGCGAACTTTGTTCAGGTAAGTGAAGAACCATGTAAAAAAAATGTAAGAGGCATAACCAAACGTGAAGTAAGCGAGGGTAACCACCCGCACGTTCCTGTTGCCGACAATGCGTCTCCAGGGCGGAGCCTCGCGTCCGCTGGCTGGCCCAACCGGCACGGGCAGTCCGGCCTCGATGTGCGCCAGTTCGCGCTGTCCGATCCAGGGGTGATCTCGCGGGGAGTCGCGCGCAATGAGGTACCAGATCGCCCCCGCCGCCAAGCCGATAAGCGCGCTGGCATAGAACGACCAACGCCAGCCCCAGTGCACCATGACGTAAGTGATGAGCGGAGGAGTGATGCCGGCGCCGGCTCCGACGCCCGCGAAGATCAGGCCGTTGGCGATGCCGCGCTCCGCCGTAGGAATCCAACTCGCCACCAGCCGGTTCGAGGACGGGTACACCACCGCCTCGCCGTTGCCCAGCACGAATCGCACCACCAGGAGCAGAGGCAGGGCCAGCGCGAGAGCGGCGGGGACCAGCGCCGTCAACGTGGTAAACAGCCCCCACCACACCACGCCCAGCGCAATCACCCGCCGTGGCCCGAAGCGATCGGCCAGCCGCCCGCCGGGAGCCTGAAACAGCGCGTAGCCCAAGACGAAGGCGCTGAACACCCAGCCCAGTTGTAAGTTCGACAGCCTGTACTCCCGCGCCAGCGCCTGGCCGGCAATCGAGATATTGACGCGATCCAGGAACGCGATCGCGCTCATGACGAACATCCACAAGATCAGCGCCCACCGCAGGCGGCCTTCCACGAGTCTTCGCACCACGACTCGCATTATTTCACAGCGCAGGGCTCGCGGCAGTGAACGCGATGCGCGCCGCCCAGCGGCCGGCTGCGAGGGCGGCGAGACGGCTTGGCGAGCCCGTGGATTGAGACACAGTGAGTGGACGGTACCAGTCGGCGGTGCAGTCTTCCGCGTCCTGGCTGCGGCGCCCTTCTGTATACTAGAAGCAGACCCGCATTCAAGCCGGTGAGGTGCGAGAGTGGTTGAATCGGGCGGTCTCGAAAACCGTTGAGGGGGTGACTCCTCCGTGGGTTCGAATCCCACCCTCACCGCCAGCTTAGAATCAATAGTTTAGATCAAACAAGCCCCTCTCGGAAGCAATGGACCGTGTACGCTCCGGTCGTGGCCCTCAACCTTCACCGCGGGCACAACAGCGAGTGCTCCCAAGAAAGAGCGCCGCGGATGCATACCCGCGAAGCTCAGGAATCGCCTCGCTACGGCTGGAAGAAGTGCAAGTGCCTGACCTACGCCTCGGGTACCCTGGCCGATCGATTCAAGCGCAATCCGGAACGTGCGGCCAGGGGTAAGGGCGTCACGTCGGAGGTTGCGTCACCGGGTTACGGGGACCTGGCGCTCGTAGTTCTCCACGCCTTCCTTGAGCGCGCGGCCGGCCAGGCGCTTCCGGTTGCGTTTCGCCAGCTCTTCCAGTATCCGGATTCGCTCCGCATCGGGAGGATGCGTATTGAAGTACGACGTGAGCTGGTCGCTCGTCGCGCCCGCCACCTCGTCGAGCGGGTTCGCGGCCGGCGTGCGTGGCGAGCTTGGCCTGAAGCGGCGATACAGCCGGGCGCCTGCTTCCGGATCGTAGCCTGCCTGTGAGCAAAGACGCAGCCCCTGTGCGTCGGCCTCGGTCTCCTGGTATTTGGAATAGCCGCGGGCCACGAAGCGGCGCACGTGCTCGGGGATTCTGGCGATGGCCGGGGCACCGGCTTTGTCTAGGGCGGCCTCGTTCTGGTAGAGTTCGACGGCGTGGCGGAGGTCGACGTGCGAGATCTCGTGACCGAGGATGTAGGCCAGCTCCGCCTCGGAGTGGATGTCCGCCAGGAGGCCCGTGAAGATAAACACTTGTCCGCCGGGAAGAGCAAAAGCGTTTTCTTCGGGCGACGGGAGCACGTGGAAGCTGTACCGGATTCCGGGCCGCCGGAGATACGGCACGAGCGCGGAGCCGACCGCTGCGATGTAGGCTTCCTGCGCGGGATCGGGAGGGTCAGTCAGGTTCATGCCCGCGATCAGCCGGTGGCCCAGCTCCATTTCGTGCGCGTCGGACATGCGGGTGAGGCGCAGGCCGAACTGGTCGGCGTCTCGCAGCACGTCGGCCCAGACCTCGGATGCGGAGGAGAGGTTCACGTCGGGATCGAGATCGCCCAGCCATGCGGTCGCGCCCCCTGCCAGCAGGAGAGTCAAGGTCGCCAGACCAAGCCATTTGCGCATCGTAGTCCTCCTACAAATAGCGGCGAATTCGCTCGCTGAACCGCGTGTAAATCCAGGACACGCCCACTAGCAGCAAACCGAGTACAACGAAGGAGAGAATGCGGTTCGGTGTATCCAGCTCGCGCAGATCGTAGGCGAACAGCTTCAGGACGCAGAAGGTGAACAGCGCCAGGCCCGAGAGGCGCAGCACGCGCTCGCGCATCGGAAAACCGATCATCAGGACCAGCAGGCCCTCGAGGCCCCAGGCCACCGTCAGAAGGCTGCCGGAGACTTCGTAAAAAATCAGGACCGCGAGCAGGGCCGTGGCGAGCAGCGAGAACAGTTTCCGCGCGTGGCGGTCGATGAGCGTGGGCGACTCTCCTTCCTCGTAGCCCTCGGGACGCTTCGCGACGAACTCGGCGACGAAGAAACTCGCCACCACCGCGGCGCCGGTGAGAATGCGGCTGCGCACTCCTCCGAGGCTTTCCGGGATGTAGAAGTTTGTGTTCCAGCTTCGGACGAAGGTCAGCGCGGCCAGGCCGTAGCTCTGCAGGCGGAGCTCGCTGTTCCGGTAACGAGTGCCGCAGAAGAGCAGCACCAGGCCCAGCAAGGCCCAGCCGGCTACCACGACCGTGTGGCCGAGTTCGAAACGGGCCAGCACCACGGCCAGTACGGCGGGCATCCAGAGATAGAAACGCTGGAAGGCCCGCTCCGAAGGCTCCAGGCGCGCATCCTCATCGCCGGTTCTCAACCACAGATAGTAGAGCATGAGGATCAGCGGCGCCACAGTGAGCAGACGGTGGGAGATGCCGGCGGTGGCGCCCATGGTGGTGAAGTTCGAGAAGAAGAGGCGGCCGGCCGCGACCGCGGCCAGGACGTGTCCCTGCGAGCGCAGGAAAGACCACCGCAGCGCGAAACCGCACTCGACCAGCAGCAGCGCCATGACCGCCCAGCCGACTGCCACCAACGGCGCCGGCAGCGCGTACCACGCCACCGCGCCCAGGAAGACCGTACCAGCCAGAGATGCGATGTCCCGGTGCAGATTTCGTTCCCGCGTGCCGAGGCGCGCAGCTCCGAAGCGGTTCAGTTGCAGGGCGAGTGGATAGCTCAGCGCCGCAGCCGCAGCGAGCACGGCGATGTTGCGCGCGGCCGGAGCGCTTCCGCCGATCACGTTCACATAGAGCAGGGCGCCATAGGCAATCGCGCCCACCGATGCAGCCTGCCTCCTGAAGCTGGGCACTCGGAGTAGAAGCCCGAGTTCGAACAGCGCTACGCCCAGAGCCAGCCAGCCCGCGCCCAACCACGCCTCAGGCAGCCATTTCCAGAGAACAGCCCAAAGGAAGGATGTGCCGGCCCAGGACACCACGTCGCGGACTACGCTCTGCTCCCCCTCCCGCAGGCGGGGCAGGCCGACCATCTGGGCAGCCAGGAGATAGTTGATCGCGGCTCCGAGCGCCAGCCAGTGCCACGCGCTCTCCGTGGCGCTGATGCCCGGGCCGAGAAGGTTCAGCGCAGCCAGGGTGAGCGAGCTCAGCGTCCACGCCGCATAGGCCTGCCAGCGGAACTCCGGCAGCCTGGCCCAGAAGCCGACCTGGAAAAGCGCAAACGCCAGGACCAGCCAGCCGGTGCCCAGCCACACTGGCGGAACCCACCTCCAGATGAATCCAACAAGCAGGAGCGCGCCAGTCCACGAAGCGGCGTATCGCACCCAAGTCTGCTCGGCGTCCTTGAGGCGGCGGATACGAACCATCTGAGCGACGACTACGTAGCCGATCGCGGCCGCGACGGCAAGCCACTTCCATGCGTGCTGGCCAGCGTCCACACCCTGGTCCAGCAGATTCGTGACCACCAGCGCGGCCCAGCTCCCGGCCGCCGCGGCGTAGCCTTGCAGACGGAACTCCGGCAGCCGCGCCCAGAAGCCGACCTGGAAAAGCGCAAACGCCAGGACCAGCCAGCCGGTGCCCAGCCACACTGGCGGAACCCACCTCCAGATGAATCCGGCAAGCAGGAGCGCGCCTGTCCACGAAGCGACGTATCGCACCCAGGTCTGCTCGGCGTCCTTGAGGCGGCGGATACGAACCATCTGAGCGACGACCACGTAGCCGATCGCCGCTGCGACGGCAAGCCATTTCCATGCGTGCTGGCCAGCGTCCACACCCTGGTCCAGCAGATTCGTGACCACCA
>CAZBQQ010000001.1:87115-88684 GCA_964493965.1 uncultured Solibacteraceae bacterium | reverse complement strand
CCAGCCAGCCGGTGCCCAGCCACACTGGCGGAACCCACCTCCAGATGAATCCGGCGAGCAGGAGCGCGCCAGTCCACGAAGCGGCGTATCGCACCCACTGCTGCTCGTCATCCTCGAGTCGGCGGAGTCGAACCATCTGAGCGACGACCACGTAGCCGATCGCGGCTGCGACGGCAAGCCATTTCCATGCGTGCTGCCCAGCGTCCAGACCCTGGTCCAGCAGATTCGTGACCAGCAGCGCGGCCCAGCTCACAGCCGCTGCGGCGTAGCCTTGCAGACGGAACTCCGGCAGGCGCGCCCAGAATCCGAGTTGGAAAAGAGCGAATGCGAGGATCAGGCAGGCCAGCCCGCGGAACTCGGCCGGGGTCTCAAATCCGGCCACCGCAACCAGGGCCGTCGAGCCAGCCCAACTGTAAATCAGCCCGGGCCGCTTCAGCACGCGATTCAGATAGCACAGCGCCATCATCAGAAGCGCCGCGGGCGTCCACGCAAGCCAACTCCTGCCGGCGAGCGGGATGCGCCGCGGATCGGGCGTTTGCTGAACAATCAGGTCCATGGCGCCGATGCCGAAGACGCCCATCGCCAGCGCGCGCAGATATTGCTGGCTCAGGGCCGTCCCGAACAGGAACAGGAGCTCTGCTTCGACCGCGAGGGCGACCACGATCCAGGCTCCCGTGAGCCGTGCGAAGATGCCGAAAACGGCGGCCGCCGCGGCGATCGTGACGGCTGCCTGATATCCGCTGAGGAACGTGTCGGCAGGTTCCGCATCCTCGGGAGAGCGCGAGGGACGGCGGAGGAGGCCACGAATCACGGCGCTGGCGAGATACGCCGCGGCGGCGCCCGCGTACAGCCCATGGAGGCGGGCCGGCGCCGCCGAGAGCCACTTGGCCAGCGACAGCGATACGGCCCCGATCGCGTTGAGAGGGAATATCGCAAGCGCTTCGGCCGTCGCCGGCATGCGCCGCGAGACGCGGATCAGGTCGAATCCTTCGAAGACCAGCCAGAAGACCGCGAGCAGCGACTGTGTCTCGGCAAGCGTTGCGGTTCCTGTCGATTTCAGCACGGCGGTCCCGTAGGTGGCGAGGATGCCGAAGATCGCCATGCGGAACCAGGAGAACCGCTGTGCCAGGTACAGAAGCGACGCTGCCAGGGGAATGAGCGCGAGCACCGCGAAGCTCGTGACCGGCGTCAGATTCAGGCTGAGAAATGCGACGAAGTAGGCGAGGCCGGTCACCGTCTGAGAGCGGTAGCGCAGGGAGTGGGCAATCATTCCGGCGCTGACCGCAAGCAGGAGAACAGCTCCGATGACGGGGTCCTCTATGACGCGCGCGGCATCGAGGGCGTGCATGGCGTACGCGGTCGAATATAGGGCCGCCCAACCGGCGCCGAGCAGGCCGCGCGCAAAGACGGAGTACTTCGGGCGGCGCTCGAGGAATATACCGGCGCCCAGCATGGTGACACTGACGCCCAGGGCAAGGGCCACGCGGCCTGTGGGTCCCATCCGGGTGATGGAGTAGCTCAAAAACAACGCAATGCCGATCACGAGGATGGTCGCGCCGATCTTGTTCA
>CAZBQQ010000001.1:51655-87015 GCA_964493965.1 uncultured Solibacteraceae bacterium | reverse complement strand
TAGCTCAAAAACAACGCAATGCCGATCACGAGGATGGTCGCGCCGATCTTGTTCAGCCAATTTCCACCGATGGTGGCTTCCCAGTCGCGGCCGCCGACGTTATCGCGCAGCCGGTCCTGCCAGGTGTCGGGTTCGGCCGGTGCGGCAACCGGCACGGGCTGCCGTGGAGGCGCCGCCGCGGGAACGGGCGGCCTTGGAGGTGGAGGCGGCGCTGGAGGAACTGCTGCAACGGGCGTCAGTTCCTGTGGCGGCGCAACGGGCACCGGCGGCGCCAGTCTGACGGGCGGCGGCGCTGCGGGCGCTGCAGCAACGGGCTCCGGCTCCGGCAGCGGCGCAACGGGCACCGGCGGCGGCAGTCTGACGGGCGGCGGCGCTGCAGGCGCTGCAGCAACGGGCCTCGGCTCCGGCAGCAACGCAACGGGCACCGGCGGCCTGGGCGGTGGAGGCGGCTCCTCTGGAACTGGTGCGACGCGGATCGGCTCCGGCAACGTCACAGGGGGTGGCAGCCGCACGGGTGGCGGCAAAGGCAGTGGGGCCGGAACGGGTTTCGCTTCCGCCGGTAGCGGCGGCATCGCGGTCGCTGGCGCCGGGCTCGCGGAGGCCTCTTTCAACGCCTTCTCGAGGAGGAATACGCGGGCGGTCAGATCGCGGACCGCATGAGCCTGGGAGTCGGACCGCGGTTCGATCTGCTTGAGATCGTCGAAGGCCTTTTCAATCTCCTCCAGGCGCCGGCGGTAACTGCCCCAGACAGTCCTGGCGAGCCCGAAGACCACTAAGATCAGCACAGAAACGATCAGTTCCACGGTGCCTCCAATGGCCTGAGCGAAGAAATGCCGCCGAGAGCCGTTTCCTTTCGGCCAGCAGGAATTGTATCAGGAAGGTGCGATGCGCCCCCGGCCCGGTTGGCTCTTCGGCGCATCGCCCGCCACAACTGCAGGACCGCGATGCCGGCGGCCACGTGCTTGAGCGTGTGGCCGCTCACCATGCCCCCGAGCGCGAAGATCTGCTGGTCGAGCAGGTCAAAGACCTTGGCAAGAGCGTACCAGCCCAGCATCCAGCCGAACCCTGCGGTCCAGCGATGGCGTCCCGGGAATAGGACCAGCATCAGGGGGATGGCCAGCATGGGAAAGAACTGCACCAGCCCATAGAGCCTCAGGTCGCCTCTGCCGGCAGCCTCCGTGACCCGCCACCAGAGGACGCTGCCGGTGCCCACGACAATCAGCGGCGCAAGCAGCCATCGCCCCGCGCGCTGGCCGATTCGATCGCCGATCAACAGAGCCAGCAGCGACATAAATGCCACGGTCATTGGCAGGCGATCCCACAGCAGAGTCTGGTTGGTGGGGCAAAGGTGATAGTAGGCCGATCCCGCCGCTACCAGAATCGTGGAGCCGAAGAGCAGGGCGGCGGCAATGCGCTCCCATGGCTCCGCGAATGCGCGGTCGTTGTTCCGTACGAGCTTGAGTCCGAGCAGCCCGGCTGCGGCAAAGACTACGTTCGACGCGACATTCAGCAGGTTGGGGATGCCGGCGAACGACCGTTGATCGGCGAAATTGTGATAGCCCGGGTCCTGCCCGAACGGCCGGAATGCGAACACCACGGCGACGGCCGCTACGGCGAGCGAACCCATCAGAACTACCTTCGTCCTGAACCGAGCATCGGAGTCTGACATGGTGAGCCTCACTCACGCGCAGAGCGCGTCGTCGTCCGCGGCGCCGCGAGACAGTGCCTGCGCCGTCGCTTTCACCTGCCGCAGATCGAGTTTGCCGGTGCCTAGCGCCGGCAGGGCGTCCACCTGGAAGATGCTCTCGCGCTTCGGCCGCCAAAGCGGCGGCAGATCCGTTTCCGAAAGACGCCGCCACAGATCGGCCGGCGTAACGTCGGGGCGAGTGTAGAGGACGGCCAGGCGTTCGCCTTTCTGCTCGTCCGGAATGCCGGTGACGCAGCAGGGGGCGTCGCCGAGGACGCGATAGACGGCCTCTTCCACCTTGAGATGCGGAACCATTTCGCCGCCGATCTTGCTGAAGCGCGACAGGCGGTCGGTGATTCGCAGGAATCCATCGTCGTCGATGGCTCCGATGTCGCCGGTGACGTACCAGCCGTCACGCAGCACCTCGGCGGTCCGCTCCGGCTGGCCCAGGTAGCCCAACATGTGGTTCGGCCCTTTGACCAGCAGCAAGCCCTCTTGATTGGGCGGCAGAGGCTCGAAGCTGAGTGGGTTCACGACTCGCACCGCGACTCCGGGCAGCGGATGGCCCACCGTGCCGGGCTTGTTGCCGATCTGCGTGTCCCTGCCGGCGGGAAAGTCGGGCCGGTTCACGGCCACGGCAGGCGACATCTCGGTCGCGCCATAACCTTCGAGGAGCTCTTTCCCAAACGCATCCGCGAACGCTTTCGCCACCGATGCGCGCAGCTTCTCGGCGCCCACCAGGACGTAGCGCAGGCTGGCGAACTCCTCCCGCGTGCACTTGCGCGCATAGCTCGCGCAGAAAGTCGGCGTGGAGAGCAGGAACGTGCCCTTGTACTTCGCCACCAGTTCGCCGATGGCCCTCGCGTCGGTCGGGTTCGGGTGATAGGCGACTCCGCAGCCGACGAGCAGCGGCAGCCAGATGGTAACCGTGAACCCGAAGGAGTGGAAGAACGGCAGCACGCCGATCATGCGATCTCGCGGGCCGATGCAGAAGACCTGGGTCACCGCGTCGATATTCGAGATGATGTTGTAGTGCGACAGCATGACGCCTTTCGGAGCGCCGGTGCTGCCGCTCGAAAAGATCACCGTAGCCAGCGACTCCGGGGTCCGTTTGCGCCCGCCGTACCACGCCACTAGCAAACGCGCGGGAACCAGTCGCGCCGCCACGAGCGCCCGCATTCTCGCGAACGCGCCGGTTTCCTTCACAATGTCTTCCAGGAACACCATTCCGTCGGCCTCCTGCATGTGTAGCTTCGCCAGGAGCAGTCGGGACGTCAGGATGGTTCGGATGCCGCACTGCCCGACGGCTGAGCTCATCGCCTCGGCCCCGGCCGTGAAGTTCAGGTTCACCGGAACCTTGCCGGCCAGCGTGATGCCCAGGTTCGCGAGTGCGCCTCCCGTGGATGGCGGCAGCAGGAGGCCGACCATCTGGTCAGCCGCGCAGTGTTTCCGCGCCCAGCCAGCCAGCACGAGGCTGGCCGCGAGCGCGCGTCCGTAACTGAGTTCGCGGCCGTTCGAATCGGCCATCGCGAACTTCCGCCAGTTCGTCTTCGCGCTCTGGACGAATCGCAGCTGCAGCAGGTCGCCGCCCGTCTTGCGGTACACGGCGGCCTCGCTGCCGAGTTCCAGGATGGACTGCCGCACCTCGGCGGCGGTTGAAGACGCCGGCATCGGACGGCCGAACGAGACCGTGACGGGATACGGCATCCGGCGCGGCCATTTCCAGAAGAACCGGCCACCTTCGAAGCTGAAGATGCTGCCCCACAGGCGGTCCAGGTGGACCGGAATCACCGGCACGTCCAGACCCTGGACGATTCTTTCGAAGCCGCGTTTGAACGGCAGCATGTTGCCGGTGCGGCTGATGGCGCCCTCGGCGAAGATGCAAACCACGTGGCCGGCGGCCAGTTCCTGGCGCGCCATCCGCATCGAGGCCGCCAGCTCCCGCGGGCCGCCGCCACCCACTGGAATGGAGTTCGTCAGCCGGAAGAACCAGTGCATCGATTTCATCTCGTAGTAGGGGCGCCAAACCATAAAGCGGACGAAACGTTGCAGGCACGCGCCGACGAGGAAGCCGTCCACGTGCGACATGTGGTTGGCCACCAGCAGCGCCGGTCCGCGGAACGGGACGTTCTGCCCGCCCACGATGCGGATCCGGAAGAAGGTGTGCGTGAGCATCCAGGCCAGGAAGCGGATCAGGAAGTCGGGGACCACGCTCACGATGTAGACGGTCACCGCAAGCGTCGCGACGCCGGCCAGCAGGATGATCTTCGCCGCGGAAACGTGCAGCCAATCGTGCAGCAGCCACAAAGCGCCGGCCGCGAGGAGCAGGCCCACCGTGTTGTAGAAATTGTTGGTGGCGATGATGCGGCCCTTCTCGCGATCGTCGCTGCGCTGCTGCAGATACGCATTCAGCGGCACGATGAAGAGGCCGCTGGCGATGCCCAACAGCGAGAGCGCCGCCACCGACCAGCCGTAGGATGCGCGGCTGGCGTACAGCGCGAACGAGAGCAGTCCCATCAGCACCGAACCGAGCGGCACTAAGCCCAGTTCAATCTTGTCGCCGGAGAGTTTTCCCGCCAGCATGCTGCCTGCGCCGATCCCCACCGCGAGCGAAGTGATCATCAGCCCCACCCGCAGGTCGCTGACCTTCAGCACTTCGCTGCCGAACAGCAGAAGGTCCATCTGGAACAGGGCGCCCAGAAACCAGAAGTAAGAGATGGCCGCCACCGTCAGACACAGGGGACGGTCGCGGAGCAGGTGCTTCGTTCCGGTGATCACCTCTGCGAACGGGTTCGCTGCGAAGCGACCCGGTGCGCCTGCAGGCCGCACGTGGGTGATCCTGAAGCTCACCGCCAGGCCGGCCAGAGCCACTCCCACCGTCGCGAGCCCCATGTTCCAGGGCCGGTCGCGCCACGTCATGAACAGGAACGAGCCCAGCGAAGTTCCCAGGACGATCGCCACGAAGGTGCTCATCTCGAGCAGTGCGTTGGCACGCGAGAGATCGCGGTCGGGCAGCATTTCGGGAACGATGCCGTACTTGGCCGGGCTGAACAACGTGGAGTGCAGCGCCATGAGGAACAGCACGGCCAGCATCAGCTCGATGCGCGTGGAGAAGAACGCCGCGAGGCCCAATCCCATGACGAAGACCTCGAAGACCTTCACGGAGATGAGCACCTTGCGTTTGCTGAAGGCGTCCGCGAGGTGCCCGGAGTAGCCGGAGAACAGTAGGAACGGAACCACAAACACGGCGCCGGCGAGCGCCAGGTATTCGCTGCCCGATCCGGTCCTGGCCGCAACGTGGACGGCGCGCATCGAGACGATCATCTTGTAGATGTTGTCGTTGAGCGCGCCCAGAAACTGAGTCCAGAGGAAGGACTGGAAGCCGGTGTTCTTCAGGAGGGCTCCGAAGCTGCCTTGTTTGTCGTTCATGCTTACGGTAGGAGCACGAAGGACCCCAACGCTATGCCCAATGGAATCAGCGCTCTGCTGCTGTCATTCCGCCTATCGCCTGTACATTGAATGCACAGTCACGTACAATCACTGTACAGACCATGACTTTCCTCTCGTCCGGCGAGCGCGCCTTCCTCCGTGCCGTTTCCGAACTGGCCTACAGCAATCCCTTCCTGCCCGAGCACACCGAACTGGAGCGCACCGCCCTGGGCAGCGCGTTCCACGAAGGGGAGCCGGTCTGGAGCCTGCCGGTCGACGATCCGGAAGGTTCACGCGTGAACATCTGGCGGATTTTCGAGCGCCTCGAACCACTCGTTGAGCAGCTACGGGAGCGGTTGCGTGCGGGGAGCCGTGCGCGGACCGAGGACCTGGTGCTCTACGAGGACGCGATCCTTCAGGTCCTCTACCAGCGCCACTACCGCCAGTTCTTCGAGGCCGGGATCGGCCCGGCAGCTTCCGCAGGCGCCGCCCGCTGGCGCTTCCATCGCGAATTCCTCGCGGGCTGGGACCACTTTCTGGCGATCGACGGCGTCACGTTTCCCACCCGTCACGATCCTGGCCATACCTTCGCGTGCTTCCGCCAGATCCAGCGGGCATTCGAACAGATCTTCCGCGACATCATCGGCGCCTCCATGCCCGCGGCGCGCCTGCGGGCCGCCGTCTGGCAGTCGGTCTTCACCCACGACATGCGCCGCTACCGGCGCACCCTCTATGGGCGCATGGGCGAATTCGCCACTCTCATCACCGGCCCCTCCGGCACCGGGAAGGAATTGGCGGCGCGGGCCATCGCCCAGTCGCGTTACGTTCCCTTCGACGCGAACAAGCTCGCTTTCGCCGACGACGAGGCGGTTTCATTTTTCCCCATCAACGTTTCGGCGCTCTCGCCCGCGCTGGTGGAATCCGAGCTGTTTGGCCACCGCCGCGGCTCGTTCACCGGCGCCATCTCCGATCGGAAGGGATGGCTCGAGACCTGTCCCGCGCTGGGCGCCGTGTTCCTGGACGAGTTGGGGGACCTCGATCCCGCCATACAGGTGAAGCTCCTGCGCGTGATCGAGACGCGTACGTTTCATCCCGTGGGCGACACCGCGAGCCGGCAGTTCGCGGGCAAGCTGATCGCCGCCACCAACCGCGACCTGGGCGCGGCCATCCGCCGCGGGGAGTTTCGCGAAGACCTCTACTACCGGCTCTGCTCGGACCAGATCGCCACGCCGTCGCTGGCCGAACAGCTCGCCGATTCCCCGCAGGTCCTGCGGGAACTGGTGATCTACATGGCCCGCCGCGTGGCTGGGGTCGAAGGCGAGGAACTGGCGCGCGAAGTGACCGCCTGGATCGAACAAAACCTCGAGCCGGACTATCCCTGGCCCGGCAATTACCGCGAGCTCGAGCAGTGCGTCAAGAATGTGCTGATACGCCGCGACTACCGCCCCTCGCGCGCGGCGACTTCCGATCCCGCCGCCGACCTTGCCCAGGACCTGCGCGGTGTCCGCCTCACCGCGGATGAGTTGCTGTCCCGCTATGCGACCATGGCCTACCGCCAGTTGGGAAGTTACGAGGCCGCCGCAACCCGGCTCGGCCTCGACCGCCGCACCGTGAAGGGCAAGGTCGATCCCGCCCTTCTGGTCCGGCAGCGCGGGAGTTGAAGGCCCACGCAGCACACAACTTCTCGATGTCCCTGCCAAAGCGACATTGCGAGAGGAGTTGCCGATGGCCGCGGACCTTGCCGGGGCCACGCATCCAGGGTGACCGCGGCGGCGAATCCCAGCCGGCCGCACACGTAAGCGGCGCGACAGCGTTAAGGAGCCTGCCGGTAGCCATGTGCACTTGCCCTCGCGGTCTGCTATGAATCTATCGGGGGACAGAGATGAATCGCAAGACGTTTCTTCAGGGTGTGGCGTGTGCGGCACTCTCAGGCGTCTCCATTTCGAGCCTGACTGCTGGGGAGAAGGCCAGCCGGAAGGCGGGTCGAAATGCACCCGATCGGCCAAAGACTCCTCGGGCCATCAGCATGTGGGAGTTTTCCTGGATAGAGCGGCGCTGGGACGGCGCGGGGTATGAGGACTGGGATCGTGCGCTTGATGAACTGCAGGAGCGGGGCTACAACGCGGTGCGCATTGATCCTTTTCCGCACTTGCTCACTACCGATGCTCACAAGACCTGGACGCTCTTACCCGAATGGAACACCCAGCTTTGGGGATCACCCGATGTCAACCGCATCGTGCTTTTGCCGGCCCTTTTCGAGTTCATCTCCAAATGCCGCGACAGGGGCATCATGGTCGGGCTGTCAACCTGGTACAGGCAGGATGAAGACAATACCCGCATGCTCATTACCGGCCCCGAGGTGATGGCAGCGCAATGGATGAAGACGCTTGACCTGATCGCGGCCGCTGGCCTTCTGGACACAATTCTCTATACCGACCTGTGCAACGAGTGGCCCGGCGACGCGTGGGCGCCGTTCATGAAGCCCCATCTGAACTTTGGCGAATGGGATCACCCGGCGTCGCTCGAATTCATGCACCAGACAATTTCCCTGGTTCGTGGCCAGTATCCTAAGATGCCCTTGCTCTTCTCATGCAGTTCGGAGCGGGTTGAGAACTATCTCGAACAGGATCTCAGCGACTTTGATCTGCTGGATCCGCATGTTTGGATGACCCAGGAAAATGGCGAAGAGTTCTACAAGATCGTCGGCTATGCCTATGAACGCTTCGATCCAAAGGGCTATACGAATCTAAGCCTCAAGGCGGAGACAACCTATCGATCGGGCACGCAGCACTGGCAGGATCTTCTCGCCAGCAAGATCGATCGGCTGGCGGCTGTATCGGCAAAGCTGAGCAAGCCTCTTGTGACCACCGAATGCTGGGCAATAGTCGACTACAAGGACTGGCCGCTGCTGAAGTGGGATTGGGTCAAAGATCTCTGTACACTTGGCGCGCAACGGGCTGCGTCGTCTGGCCAGTGGCTAGCCATCGCGAGCAGCAACTTCTGTGGCCCGCAGTTTGCCGGCATGTGGCGTGACAAGGTCTGGCACCTGAATGTGACGCGCGCCATTAGGAGCGCCTCGATCAGCCCGGCCCTTCGTCAGGGGAGGCTCTACGAGCGGATTTGATGACTCCGGGCTTGCATGCCTGGATGCCAGAGTCTCTTCAAAGCCATGTGATCTGGCACGAACGCTCTCTCCACGACCGGCCTGACTGCGGGGCGTTTCGTGCCATTGGCGCCTCCACCGGCCCGGCAGACTCCCCGGGCCGGCGTCTCCACGTGCGCCTCGACCTACTTTGCGTTCGATGCCACTTCGACAACCGGTTTCGAAAAATGCGACTCCTCGAGTTTCGGATTGACCACCACTTTTTCGACCACGATCTTCTCTACCGGAACGGCAGGATCCTTGAGCCCCAGCGCCGTACGGCCGACCGGGAGGACCTTCGTGTCCAGGGCAAATGGAATCTGAAGGCCGCTCACGAGCCGGTAGTCGCGGAAGTAGACTTCCACCGGATGATAAACGCCGTCGAGCCGCCTGGGCTGGCCTTCAATCTTCGTTTCCAGAAAGGTGTGCGCGTCGATCCACACGTGGATCGCCTCTCCGCTTTTCATGGTCAGTTTGAGCTTATAGGTGTCGCGGTCCTCGACCTTCTCCATGCCGTCCAGGTCGATTTTGGTGCCCTTGGCCGCATAGTCCACCAGGTGGCCGTCCAGGTCCGCCTGCATCGCGGCCACCTTGGTTTCTTCCGCCGTGTACGGCTCCACTTCCCGCCGGTTGAGGAACGGCCTCAGCTTCCAACCCTGGGCCCCGTTGAACACCTGGACTGCCGTCTGGCCGTTGAATTGGATCTCAAACCGCAGCTTGCGGGGGCGCTTCAGTTCCATGACAAACGGGAGTTGAACCTCCTCGGCCGGCCGGCTGGAGAATCCCGGCTGGCTCGGCCGGCCCGACCGCCGCTCCGCGCCCGGCACGGGGAGCGCGGCACGCTGATTGCCGCCGGCGCCCAACTTCCCTTCCAACGACATGGTTTGAACCGCTCGCCAGGCCTGCAACCCGCCTCGGGCCGCGACATTCTTCTCTACGATCTCGGCTGCGGAAAGCTTGGTGCCCGATGCCGGAACGTCTGCTGCCGCGGCGAGTGATACGGAAAACGCCAGGGAAGCGGTGATCATCAGTGACTGTCGGAACATATATGCGTCCTCGCTAGGAATGTCTTTGTCTCCGCCTGGGCAACAACAGGACCGGACCGCGCGTCAAGCTCCAGGCAAACTTGCCGCGGCCACAAACTGGCGGAAGGGTATGCTATTCCACCACGAGTCCGTCTGCTCGAAATTGTCCGATAACCACGCTGACGTGGTCTCCGCGCCTCACGCGCCTGCCCTTGTTCGAGAAAGCCATCCAGTAGGACCTGCCCGCCTCGGGCGTAGGGTTCTGGCGCAGCTTCCCAACTTTCTCCAACTGCGGGACCACCAACTTGACCCCGGCCTGCAGGTCGATCAATTCGGGCTCAAGCTTCTTGTCGTTGAGCACCTGCGCTCGGTCCGCGTCCACCACGCGGTAGGCAAACCGAATGAGTTCGCCCTGCTCCGTCGCCTTCACGCTGAGGGAGTCAACCCCCCAGACCTGTCCGTAGTAGAGAGCCGCCCGTCTTGAAAACCGGCTCGGCTGATAATGAACCGGAGTCGCTTTCACCGCGGACTTTGCGGCCGGCGCCGCGGTTTGGGACACTGCCGGAACAACAAAAAAACTGCTGGCGAGAATCCCCGCCAGCAGCATGGCTTTCCCATTCGAAATTGTGTGGCTCGACATGGTGTCTCTGTCCTCGTCTCTGTTTCCCGGGTCTCTGGGGGCCAGCGATCAGCCAGCCCCCAGTCCCGGTAACCGTTACTGCATCGAACTAGTTCGCCGTTCCGTTCAACGTCGACGTCTGCGTACCGGCAGCGTCGGTGACGGACACGGTCGCCGGCTTGAGGCCGGCAGTTTGCGGCGCTGTCAACGGCTTGAACTGCACCCGGACGACGCAGGTCGCGCCCGGCGCCAGTGTGGTGATACTCTGCAACTGGCCGGCCCCGGCACCGCAAGTTGAAAGCAGCGGGACGATGGCGTACTCGTTCGGATTCGCTCCGCCGAGTACCCCACTCGTGATCCCCGTCAGCGGCGAGTTGCCAGTGTTTGTGAGCGTGAAGGCCTGGGACGGATCGAGCGCGCAGGCCAGTATCTGAAGCGCGGTCGTGCCCGGGCAGTTCCGGGTTTGCGCCACGGTCCACGTCGCCGGAGTCAGAGAGGCGCTCAAGACAGGAGGCACCGCTCCGAACTCGACCGCACCCACGTCATATCCCGTTCCGGCGGGCCTCGCGTTACCGAAGTAGTCGGTCGCCGGAGCCGCCGTGGCGCCCGCACTGCCGCCCGGGATGTAGTTGATGGCCGGCGATCCTGCCGCCAGCGCATAGTTGCCGAGTCTCGCGCCGGTCACCGGGTGATTCAGCGCGAGCGGGCCCCAACTGATGTTGACCCAGTTGTTGCCCTCGTCCACCGTCGCGGCCGGTGTCAGGTTGAAGATCGGGTTGGGCACGGTGGCGTCCGAGATGCCCGGGGGCACATTGTAGCCAGCCGATCCAAGCTCCGGAGGAACCCGCGAGCCGTTGCAGTACTGGCTGGCAACGGTCGGGTTGGCTTGCGTGTTGTGCAAGGTCGCGCCGTTGTAGCCCGTGATGTTGGACAGCACCGAGTAAATCGGAGCGAGCAGCATAGTTGCCCCGCTACCCGAGTGGTTGGTCGGCCCCGTGTCGCCACGTACGCCGATGTCCCAGTAGCTCGCGGTGGTGCAGGCTCCGGTGCCTCCGCTGATGATCACGCCGCCGCCGTTGGCTGTCGTGGCATCCGCTTGCGGCTGGCTCGGAGCTCTCGTCGTGGTGAACGCGTTGTACAGCGATACCACGTTCTGCTGGCTCAGGTTACCCGTGCCAAGCGCCCCCACTCCGATGTAGTACGAGCGGTTCTGCCAGAACACGTCGTTATCCAGCACCGGATACGAGAACTTCCTGCAGGCCCCGTTCGTGAGGCCGCCGCTCCCCGTCCCTCCAGGCCCGTGGCCCGCGAGGCAGGTGACCGTTGCCGGCAAATTCGCCGCCAGGACCGCGCTGTTCTGGACCGCCACCAAACCGGCAACCTGAGGCAACGAGGTCGTGCCGCAGTTAACGGTGCAGGTGGGCCCGGACGCGCTGGCCAGCGGAGCGCCGAGCGTGTTGAAGAGCACTCCCGCCGAAGCAGTCGTGTCGTTCGAAACAACCGTGTTGTTGATGATGTTCACCGCCAGCGCGTCCAGCAGGGAGATTCCAGCGCCATCCCAGCCGGCGACGTTGTTGGCGATGATGTTGTTGGTCACGTTCGCCGAATACCACCGCGACGGAGTAGTCGGGAACGCGAGGACATCCGAGCCATTGACCGCCTGGAGGCGCAGACCGCCGCCACTTCCGCTTTCAGCGGCGTTGCCCTGAATCAGGTTGGCGTTGATGAACAGGTTGGGACCCGTTCCGTCGCTGGGCGTAATGACATTGGGAGCCGACACGCAATCCTGGTCGGTCGTGCCGCCGCAGGTTGGATCGACGTCGGGTGCCCCCATGATCAGCAGGCCACCGCCGTTGGTCGAGATCGTCGGGTTGGTGCTCTGGTTGAACAGGATGGTGTTGTGCTCGATGTCACCGTTGTAGCTGAAGCCGATGTGAGCGATGCCGCCCCCATCACCGCTGCTCAGGTTGCCGCAGAGCCAGTTGAAGTTGAACTTGTAGTAGTCGGCGCCCGTGCAGAAGCTGACACCGCCTGCCCCAGCCGGCGTGGCCGAGAACAGCTCGTCGCCGGTCGACGAGTTCGACGTGATCGAGTTGTGGTGCACGTTCACGTTCATGTAGAAGCAGTACGGCAGCTGAGCGTTCGCGGCATTCACGTAAGCGATCGTCTGGCACGAGCCAGGGTCCGCATTCGCAGCGCCCTGGAGGTAGGCGTCAGGATGTTCACCCTGGCCTATGTTGATGCCGCCCGAGAGCGTGCCGGCATTGTTGTAGATCCGGTTGTTGGCGATCTGGATGTTATGCCCCCAACCGTGCACAAAGATACCGCCGCCGCCCTGCGAACCGTTGGTGATGCCCATGCCGTCGACGCTCGACGGGTTGCACCAGAAGCTGCTGGGGAACGGATTCACGGCGCTGGCGGTGTTCGCCCCGCAGCCGTTCGGACCCGTCGTGCTGTTGGTCAGCAGCGCGGTGCCGACCGGGAAGGTGTCGGCTGCGAACGGATTCGACGGGAAGTTGACTCCCTTCGATAGCACCGTAATCGCGGCTCCTTCCAGGGCGCCCATCAGAGTGGGCTCCTGCAATAGCTCGGCCAAGTTGCCGTTCAGCGTGGCGTCCCAACCGACCGTCGCTTCGAGCGGCAGCCGATCCACCTGCGGATTCTTGCCGTCGAACGGCTTGAAGTAGCTCCAGCCAGCCCCGGGGCAGGAAACCGCACCGGTCGGATCGTACGTGCCGGTGTTGGGCGTGCCGTTGAGGGCCAACCCGAACAGGCAATTAACCCTCTGGCGCCATGCGTCCACCTTGCCGGCCGGATGCGTATTCGCGTTGATGATGCTGGACGCCGCGCCGACGCCTTGCAGCCGGACCGGCTTCCACATCAGCACCAGTTCGTTGTGGGTGCTCTGCGAATTGGTCACACCCGCGGTAACCCCGACGGGAGTGCACGCAACCTGAGAGGTGGCGTTGGTGCAAGTCGGGTCAACGATGATCAGGTCGCCCGGGGCGGCCTTGTCAATCGCGGTCTGGATCGAGTCCGAGGCCGCGACGTGCACGGGCGCCTTGCCGCCGATCGTGACGGTCACGGTGTCGATCGACTGCAGTCCGCTGGCCGTCTTTATCGAAAGCTCGCCGCACTGAGCGGCCGAGCCGCCGTACTGAGTCTGCTGGGTAATGCCGCACGCCGGCACGCCGGTGGGCACTGTCAGAACGATCGTCGTATCGTTCCACGTCGTGATGCTGGCCGCGGGTACGCTTACCGTGCCGATGCTCACGGTTCCCTTCGCAGCGCCGAACCCGTAGTGGCGGGTCACGGTCTTTGCGTTGTAAGGAGCCGCGATAGTCTGAGGCCCGGAGTACGCGTTATTGGGCACCACTTGGTCGCCCAACGCCGTGATGGTCAGGGTGTGACCAGCCGCGCTCACCCAGGGTCCAACGCCGTCGCCGTCCACTTCCTTGATCGCCGGAGTCAAAGCCGGGTAGGAGCAGTCGGGATTGTTGTAGCCCGCACCCGCGAAGGCGGACGTCGGCACAACCGGCGTATCCATGTACTGCGTCTGTCCCGGCATGAACGGGATCTCGTAGCAGAACTGGCTGTACTGCGGGTTGAACAACGGATCCGTGATCATCGTGTTACCGGGGCCAGGAATCGGGCCCGGATCGTTCATGCAGGTGACCATCATCGTGGGGGCATAGCCCGTCGGGTTGGGCGGGTTCACTTCCCACGTCGAGTACGTGATGCCGTTGTAGCTACCCCACTGATCGGCATACACGCGCTGGGTCTCGGTCCCGGACCAATCCTTGATGGAGACCGGCAGGTTGGCCGGCGAGAACTTCTCACCGAACTGCGGCGAGAACGGATCGAATTCCGAGGTGTAGTCGTCCGTGATCACACCGGTGAAGTGGGCCGCGGCGTGGGCCGAAGTGAAGATGTAGAACTTCGCCAAGGCCGAGGTCTGGTCATCCAGCGTAACTTCCTTGCGGTCGCACAGCGGGCGCGTAGCCCCGGCGAACGGCGCGACTTCATTGGACAGCGGGAACAGGCTGATGTAGTCGGGAACGACACGCATCTCACCCACGCACGGCCAGTAGGATTCCACGCTTCCCGTGTCACCCTCGTGGCTGGGCAGGTTCGATATACGTCCCAGGCTCTGCGTCGGATTCTGCGCGTTGTTGGCGTTGTAACTGGAGCCAACCTGGGCCTGGTCCGGCAGAATGAACACGTTGCCGAGGCCACCGAACTCCTGCGTGACCGGCGCAATGTAGTTGTCGCCGATCAGAATGTTCTTGTCCTCTTCCTTCACCAGTTCATAGCCCGGAGGCACAACGACTTCCACGACGTACTTGCCGGCAGGAAGCATGTCTTCCTTGCCAAACCGGAAGGGATCGGTCGAGTCGGGGTCCTTCACGCAAATCGTGCAGTTGGTACCCGTGGTGTTGCCGGTGCCGGGGTTCCTGGCGATGACGCTGGGGAACTGGTAGTAGCCGTCGTACGGCGCCGGCTGGAGCTGGTTCCAGTTGTGCATGCCGTCAAAGCACTTGAACTGAGAATTGTTCGGAATGGTGTGCAGCGGAATACCGCCGTTGTTGTACGCATCCAGCCACATCGGCTGGTTGAACAGCGTGAAGTAGAACAGGTCAGTGGTCGCCTGGCCCGGGCAGTTCATGTTGGGAACGCCATCGGTCCGGAAGCCCTGTGCCCAATCGTCCCAGCTGCTGGTCTTGGTCGTGTCAACCAGCTTGAGGGTCGGGGTGACGCCGTCCGACGTCGTTCCCTCCTGGTACAGGTTGATGACGACGTTCGGAACCAGTGGCTGCCAGCTGGTCTGCAGGAGCAGTTGCGGGTCGTCAAACGGTCGAGTCGACGCATAACCGACGTGGCCGCGGATACCGCCGTTCTCACCGACAGCGAAGGGCTTCTTGCCGAACTCGAGGAACGAGTTCTGGCCCGAGAATCCCTGCCAGCCTTCGGTCAGTACCCATGGAGGATCGACGCGGCCGGTAGAGCCGCCTGCCGTGTCGCCAGTCGGGCAGTCCGCGGAGGCGCAGTACCTGGCGCCCGGAACCCGCAAGGCGGTGGGCAACGATACCAGCTCATGCGTGTTCGCCATGTTCGCGCCGATGCTGGAGTTTCCGCAAGGCGCGGTGGTCGAGGTGCACGTGCCGTCGGCCGGGCCGCCAGCATCGTAGACCACGTGCGTGCCCGTGTTCTTGTAACGGGTGGTGTCCGACTCCATTACATACCAGCTAAACAGCGGGAACACCTCGTTGAAGCCCGCGTTGCCGCTGAGGTCGGTGCTGTTGAAGTTGGAGAAGCTGCCATCGCGGAACCGGTTGTTGATGGGCACCAGCGTGAGTCCGGCCTCACCCGGATCCCGAACGCCATTGCCGTTCGCGTCGAAGAACGTGGTGGTGTAGATATTCGCCTGCCACTGGTTCATGGCGATGTCGCCCAGGTTGGTGGTGGCTCCACCAGCCAGCCGGACGGGCGTCGAAAGACCGTCTACCAGCATGTCGTTCCACTGGTCGAAGACGGTGACTCTCCAGTCGCCATCAGGAAGGCCTGAGAGCGTGAAAGTCCCGTCGGGGTTGCACTTGGTGAAGACGAAGTCCTCGCCGTCCGGATCTCCGAAGCTCACGTAGCACTGGGTGAACGAGAAGCTGTCGTTCGTGCCGCTGCTGTAAAGCCTCTCATCCGGTGTACGGCTCATGCGTTCGGTCGTGACCAGACCCGTCACGCTGTTGGTGCAGTTGGTGCCCGTGATATTCGGGTCGGTGCCGTTGCAGACCGCCGCGCGGCGGGCGTTGATGATCTTCGGGTTCGCGAAGCCGATGGATACGTGGTATCCGGCCGGCCCGTACTCCTGGAAGAAGCTCGGCTCGCCGATCCGCAGGAACGAGTCGTGGGCCTTCTGTCCGTCCAGGGTGTTGGTCTGGAGCCACTCTTCGCCTCTCCCGATCCGGTCGGCCGCGGGCGTGGCCACCACGCCGTACCGTCCCGGCATCAGGTTGGCAACAACCGCCTGGCCCGCGAGCGGAGACAGCGTGGTGCCGTCCGCCTCGTACTTCGGGCAAGTAACGATCGTGCCGGTGATGCCCGTCTGCGTCGGGTCGCCTACGCCAATCCGCGACTCCTTCGAAATCGGGCACGCGTCTTGGCCATTGTTGGCCGGATCCGGTGTTCCCGCCAGGCTGTTCGACAGCGGCTGGTTGAACATGTCGTACGTCATCTGGCCGGTCGCGTCTCCCGAGCCGCCGGCATCGTCGAAGAGGGTGATGTTGAACCCGCCCAGGCCGGGCTCGTTGGGAGACAGCACGTCGATTCCGCCGCCGCCATCCTGCTCGCCATTGAGCGGGAAGTCATCCTCGAACACGAACACCGAAAGCTTCGATGGCGGGAATGGAGTGGGTTGCGTCAGCACTGTCACCTTTGTCTGCCCGAAGCCGATGGGCGCGCCGCCCATGCCGTGCCCGCCCTGCGCGTTCGAGGTGTTGAACGGGGTGGCCGCGTCGCCCGGCAGAACCGAGATGTAGTAGCGCTTGGTCGGATCCAGGTGCACCTGGCTGGGATTTACCGCGGTCTGTTGCGTGGCAGTAGTCCGGCAAATACCGTTGCCGATGTCGCATACCGCGTTCTGGCCGAGGAGCTTCTGTCCCGATTCGCAGGCAGTCGTCCCTACGCAGCCCGTCGCCACAACCGGCATGTAACTGGTGTGGAAGTTCGTTCCGAAGGTCGGAACGATGGTTGTGCCGGTGTTGGTCGTTTTGGTGGGGTCGACGTAGAAGGTGCGGTCTTCTTCGATGATCCAACGATAGTCCGTGATCTGCGTCGTTTTGTCTGCGCCGTCCACAACCGTCACCGCCAGATTGGTGGCCAGCGGGAAGACCAGCGTAACGGTCGCAGCGGTCGCGCTCTGCGTCCCCTGCGAGTTCTGAGCTTTGTAAGTGAAGGTGTAGGTGCCCGCCGTGGCAACGGAGGCGTTGAACCCTCCGGCGGCGTCCACCGTAACCGTCAGGCCCGTGCTGGGCGTGACCGTCGACGTCGCAATCGTGAGCGGATAGCCCGCGGTGTCTCTGTCAACCGACAGGGGACCGGGGGACTTGATGCTCAGGGCGGTGGCAACGTTCGACGTGTAAGTGATGTTGCCCATCGCGATACCGGTGTTGGCCTCAACTCCCGCTGGACCCAGTGTCACCGTCGCGATTAATCCCGAGGAGCATACCAACGCCGTGACCGTGCCGTTGGCGCAATAGGTGAAGGAGTCTGAAGTCGCCGTACCGCTGGGAGTGTAAGTGAAGGTGCCGTTCGAGGCGAGAGCCACCGTGCCGTGGGCTGGCGGTTGGAGCAGCGCAACGCCGTAGACCCTCACGTCATTGGCAACTACGCCCTTCGCCAGACTCGCCACTGTGAACGGCTGACCCGCAACCAGCGAGTTGTAAGTGTCGGCGTTGGCTACCGCGGCGCCCAGCGAGGCCGACGCCGGCGCTAAGGAGCCGTTGATGGAGACGTACGCCAACATCCCGGTGTCACGTGCCGTGGCGTTACCCGACAGGCTCAATTCCCGGTCGTAGACCGGAAGAGCGGTGGTACCCGCCGGTGTATTGATCATCACGTCGTAGGTCTTGCCCGCGGGCATGAAGACTTCGCTCTGTACACGCGGAACGCCGGGCAACGGATTGCCGTCCTCCGCGATCAGATCGAAGCCCGAGACCGTGGCAGCCGCTCCCGCCGCCGTATGACCGACGGTTAGCGATCCGACAATGGCCGGCACGTGCATACGCAGGCCGGCATTCACCAACCGGACCAGGACGGTCCCTGTCGCCGATACCCCTGTGACAGGCGGGTTTGGAAACACAGAAACCGAAGCGTTTGTTTTGTCGAACGCCGTTCCATTTATGAGGTAGTACAGCGGCGTGTAATTCACCGCCGGCGGATAGCATTGATGGTAGCTAGGCGAACTGGGATTGCCGCAGCCGCCAGGCTGGCCGGACCACACCATCGTCTCGCTGAAACCGGTCGTGCTGACCGCAGCGGCCACGGCGTTGTTCTGGATCGGGTCAATTTCACTGAAAAGTAGCGGTACTTCCGCGTTGTAGCTCACCGCGGGAACGGTACCGGCGGCCGGATATGCCGTGCCCGCCGTGGCGCCCGCGGGAGCGGTGGTGACCACCACCATCCCGTACAGGCCCATGGGGCCCTGGATGGACGGGTGCGTGCCGGATTCCAGCAGATACGTGCCCGCCCGCGGCGCCGTCCAGGTCAGCGACTTGGTCGCGCCAGCCACCACTTCCGTGGAGAAGGACTGGACACGATTCCCCTGAGAAGGCGGCGTCGTCCCGGCGGCGCCCGCGATGGGCCACGTGACGGTCGCCTGGGCGTTCGAGTGGTCCGGGCTCGGCGTAGACGTCGCCGTCGTTCCCAGGCCGCCACCCAACTGGCCCACGATCATCAGCGATGTGGGCACGGTGTTCGCGCCGAACGTCAGACTGTTCGTCAGGTTGATCTGCAGGGTTTGGCCCGTGGGGACCGTGATGATGACGGGGGACCAGCTGCCTGCCGTCTTCTTCAGTGCGGCGCAGCTTGCGGTGGAGCCGGCAACGGCCGTCCCGCACGTATAGCCCCACATCGGCACGGCCGAGCCGTCGGGTAGAGTCGCCGTGGAAGGCCCAGCAGTCAAATTGACCTGCTGTTGGCCAAGAGCCACGACCGCCCCGGCGAGAAGAACACTCGCTACTCGCACCGCGGCCTTCAGGATAGTGAATTCGTTCTTTGGCATCGTTCTGTCCTCGCTGTAAGTAGTTCTGTCCTCGTCGTCAGTTGGTCTCATCGATCACGAACTCCCGGGAATCGACCAGCATCATCATCAGCATTCCGCCGGGGAAGATATTGTTGGTGGTAATCTCGCGCTCGTTGTGCGAGTGCCACATAAACGCAAAGCCGGCTTCGCCGCCGGGCGAGTTCGCAATCGTGCCCGACGGGGGAGTTGTTCCGGTGGGGCCGGTCGCGCGGGTTGTCGCATTCGGGCCTAGGTAGGGGCTGCCGCCGTACCAGGCGCCGTTCGTAAGAATGTTCGCGTCAGGCAGGCTCACCGGTCCGCCGCTGGCCACATCGCCGAAGGGAGCGGCCTGGAGCGGCTTGTTGTGATCCTGGCACCACTCGAAATAGTTGATCGTGGTCTGCGCCGCAGCACTCGTGTTGTAACCGTTGGCGTCGGGCGTGCACGGCAGCTTCGCGCTCGGGTCCGTAGAGCCCGGATTGTGTCCGTACATGTCCCAGTTCAGGCCCTTGGCGGTGTAGTAGAACAGCCCGTCGAAAGCCATGCCCGGAGTCGTCGTGGTGGTGAATTGCAGCGGCCCCGCCAGGCTGTTCGGATCGGTCGCGCTCAGGATCAGGTTCCCGTCCCGCGCCAGAATGCGCACGTGGTTGGCGTGCTCGTGGAAGGGATGCTGCCACCGGCCCTGGCCGATGACACGCAACAGTACGATCTCGCCGGGATGCATGTGCGGATCGCCGTTGTATGGCTGATGCGGGTATTGGGCCGCATAGTTCGGGTCCATGTCATCGGGCATCGAGCGTCCGTTGATCATGAAATACGCGGGATGGTAGGGCTCGGTCGGGACATTGAGACTGCATCCCGCCGCACCAGCCACGCAGGCTCCCTTCGCCACGACCTGCTGGAATGCCTGTATGTGAACGTTGGGATCCATCTCGGAGAATTGGAACAGGTATTCGCGGTCGTAGCACGTTTTGGCGTGGTCGTAGGCGGCCGCTGCCAAGCGGAAGTCCGATTCGGTGCCGAGGCCGTTCGTGCTCGCATAGTTGGCAATTCCGAATAGGTTCGTGCGAATGGCGGGGCTTGTGCAGGCGGTCGGGACGGCGCCTGGCCGCACGATGATCGCGCCGTACAGCCCCATTTCAACCTGCAGGTCGCCCTGCGTGCCGCTGTAGTAAGCGCGTGTTCCCGGCGTCGTGGCGGTGAACGTGTAGGTCACCGTGGTGCCAGGCGCTGCTTCCTGCGTCAGCAGCCCGGCGACCCCGCCCGACGCCGTCACCTGGAAGCCCGGGAACAAAATCGAGGTGTTTCCGGCCGAGGTGGGGAGATTGTTCGTCAGGTGTACGATAACCGTCTGGCCTTCCGTGACGATCAGCGTGGGGCCGGGCACCTGCATCGTGTTGCAGAAGCCGCCGGAAATGGTGGACGGGGCGTAGCCGCTCGGCGCGACGCTGCAGCCGTAGCCCCAGGAGTAGACCGCCTGGCCGTCCGGCTGGGTGAGGTACGCGGGTTGCGCCGTCAGGTTGAAGGTCGGACCCGTGATGCCAGGAGCCGCGGCGTAGGCCGTCGCCGTGAGCAACAGCGCCGCCACCGGCGCCAGAAACAGTTGTGTCTTCAAGATGGTGTTCTTCATGTTCGTCGCTCCTATTGCCGCTCTCCTAATTGATGTGAACCTCAGTCATCAGCCCGCCGAAGTTCTCGGCGTCGTTGGACAGGTGATCCAGATTGGGCGTGAAGAGATAGAACACCTGGCCGGCCACGTACTTCGTCGTGTCGCTGGCATCCAGAATCACGTCCAGCGACTCGCCGCCGCCCAGCGTGATCGAATTGGTGGTGTAAGCCGTGTTGTTCCCAGCCTGGTCCCTGAGCAGCTTGGCGTTGAAGCCGACGACCTTCATGGGAATCCCCAGCGAAGCGAGCGTCTGATACTCGGAAACATCCAGGCAGGAAATGCGCAGCAGAGCCTTCTGGCCGGCCGTAATGTTGATGATCGAGGGCAGCGGCTGCGAGAAGTGGCTGCGGCCGTCCGACGACATCGTCTCGAGCGTCCCCGGCGTGACCGTGTCAGGGTAGCTGCGGCCGTTCAGCAGGAAGTACTTGTCTTTCATGTCCGCGAAGCCTTCCGGGTTGAACGTCATGCCGACAAAGTGGAAGTTGGGATCGAAACCATGGATCTGGATGGGGTACTCAACGTTGTATAGGGTCGAGCCGTCGCCGTCGTTGTAAGCATACTTGCCACCACCGACCGCGCCGGTATTTACCGCCGGCAGAGGGTTGCTGCACAGAACGTCCGTGCTGGAATTGCAGGCCGTGCGCAGATCGAGCTGTTGTGCCTGAAGCGCAGCATAAAGGGCGGTAGTGGAGGGAACCCGGTTCTGCCGCGGCCGGACATAGAGTTGCCCCACCATGCCCATCTGCAAGTGTTCGGGAGGCGTGATGTGGCAGTGCCAGAAGTACGTTCCGGCATCCGGCGCCAGGTAGTAATAGGTGAAGCTGCCGCCGATGTTGATCGCTACCGAAGCGTCCGGAACACCGTCATAGAAGGCCGAGGCGTTCGGATAGCCGTGGAAGTGGACCGTATGCTGCTCGAACAGGTCCGGCCGCATGATCATGCCCACGTTCGTGAGGGTGAGGAAGAACTCGTCATCCTCATCAATGGCCATCAGTGGCGCCGGAATGTTGCCGTTCATCACGCCGACGTCCATGATCTGGCGGGGGTCGACGTGTCCGTCGACTACCGGAGGAGTCGCCGCGGAGGCGGTCTGCGATTCGTTCACATCCGCCAGCCCCGTGGTCGTTGCGTTGAAAGTGAAATTGAAGCTGCTCGGGAAGCCGTAGTTCGTGATGCCGGCGGGAACCGGGCTCGGCATGCCGATTCCAGTGACGACGACATTGCCGTCGTAGCCGGTCCCAGTCCCCGAAATGATGACGTGATCTCCCACGTGGATGCCCAGTGGCGCGTTGCCTTGAACGACAACCAGGTGCGACCCGGTGGCCGTAGACTCGGCGATGTCATAAATGGAGATGAGGTTCGCTATGTCCATAGCCAGCCCCACGGCACCGTTGAAGCCAAACGTGCCGCCAGCATCGACCGTCGCGGCCGGATCGCCCGGCTGCAGCGGCTTCGATCCGGCGTACAGACCGTTGAATACGTCCGGGTACTCGGTGCCGGGCTGGCCGGCAGCCAAGTCCGCGAGACCGGACAACGGTCCAAAGGAGAACATATAGGTCTGGGTGCCGTCGCCCATGGTCGCGTAGCCGTCTCCGCCCGAGATCTGCTGGCACTTGATGGCGCCGTTAACGTTCGTGCCCGGGACCAGATAGCCGTTCGTCCCCGCCGTGAGAGTGGTGGGGCCGGTGTAGGCCGGTTCCCCTTGTGCGCTGGTGCGCGCCGCCGGATGGGTGATAGTAGTCGTTGGACATTGAACCCTGAACGACTGGGCGTTTGCGGAAGTCACCGCAACGGCGCTCAGTGCCACCAGGAGCCCAGGAATCCCGAAGTTTCTGCTCATGCGTCCCCCTCTTTCCGTCATGCTTCCGCCATGCGTCTTTCGGCGGTGGTGTTTTTGTCGGTAAGCCAGTTATAGGGGCTGGCACCCAGAACCTCCTTGCTTGCAGTCAAAGCGTTCGGCCTATCTGTAGGCTGGAGGCGAACCGTTCGCTTGCAATCGACTGATTGCGATGTTTGGCGCGGACTTTGGGCAGTCCGGCTCGCAATCTTTTTGGTCGGCACAAACCAGGTGCGGCCAAAAGGGCGATACTGGCATCTAAATGCCCATGCGGACTTTTGAGTGGCTCTGGGACGAGCGGCACCGAGGGTTGCCCCTGGCGATTGGCTTCGCGTTTACCTTGCTAATCGCCGCCGTGGACTGGTGGACGAAGCCGTACGTGGCTTTTGGTTTCCTCTACCTGTTCCCCATCATATTGGCTGCCGCGTTCTTGCCCCGCTGGGTGGTTGCAGTATTTGGCGTCACTTGCGCCTTGCTGGCCGAGGCTTTTGGCTACCTGCCCCCCTCATTCATCCGGCTGACCTTCGAGGTTTTGGCTCTTGCCGGGTGTGGGCTGCTCTTCGGGGAAGTAATCCGGAACACCCGAAGTCATCGCCAGGAATCGCAGGCCAAGCTAGAGGCATTGGTCGAGACAAGTCCAGCGGCGATTGTGATCGTCGATCAACTCGGGTTCATCGAATCGGCCAACCGCTCAGCCGTCGAACTGATGGCGCCACGCGGTGGACGTTTGATTGGCAATCCCATAGCAGCATTCCTGCCGGAGCTTCACCATGCGCTCCGTTGGGAAGAGGCTCAGTTCCGGGCATCGATGGAATGCTCTGCCCACCGCGGCAGCGGTGAGGTTTTCACGGCCAGTGTTTGGTTCTCCACCTATAAGGAAGGCCCGTCTCACAAGTTGGCGGCGATCATTGCAGAGGTCAACAAAGAGGACGAGATTGAAGCCGAGGCCGTGGCCGATCTCCCGATCCCGGAAGCGCCGGGGTACCGGGGAAGGGCCCCTCTGAACGCCAGAGAGGCGGAGGTTCTGCATCTCGTGGTACAGGGCCTGGCCAACAAGGAAATCGCAGTCCGCATGAAGCTCTCGGAAAGCGTCGTCAAGAACACGATTCAGCATCTGTTCTCGAAGACCGGAGTCCGGTCGCGCAGCCAGCTCGTGCGGGTAGCGCTTGAGCGCCACGAAACCGGCCTGTGAGCGTGGCAATCAAAAGATTCGCTCCTTCGGTTCGCGATCTCGCGGGTTCCCAGCATAGTCCAAGCGCGCTAATCCGAGACTCGCCCCTATGCTCGGCGAAGGGGATCGGTCCGACCAGAGAGCGCGCGCTACCTGCGACGGCCAGATCCTGACTCTGCCCGGCCGGTGCCAGGTCCAGACAAAGCGCTCGGGCACAGCCTTTAAGAGTCTGGCCTTCGCCCAGAATCCGGAGGAATACAGTGGGAAGCCACTCGACGCGGGATCGCTATTGCGGGTCAGCCGATCGGCGGTCACGCTCGGGCGGCTTGGCGGCGCGCTTGGCCTTGTACATGGCGGCGTCCGCGCGGTCGAGCAACGTTTGCAGCGAGTCGCCGGCCTGCCATGCCGCCGTCCCGATCGCAGCGCTCACGGCGACTTTCCGGCTCGCGTCCCCCAGGCGTATGGTGTAGTCGCCGAACACCCAGCGGGAGATCCGTTCGACCTGTGCCTCGGCATCCTGGAGCCCTCCATCCAGCACTACGATGAACTCGTCCCCGCCCAACCGGCCGACTACATCGGTAGCCCGGAAGCCGGACTTCAACTCGGCACTGAACTGCTTGAGGATTTCATCGCCCGCCAGGTGCCCGCAGGCGTCGTTTAACTGCTTGAACCCGTTCAGATCCAACAACATGATCGCGAACGCCTTCTGCCGCCCCATACGGAACTCGATTGAGGACTCCACCCGCCTGCGGTTGTCCAAACCTGTGAGCGGGTCCTGGCCCGCCAGCCGTTCGGCGTCGTCCAGGCGCGCCTGGTACACGCCCATGTCTTCGCGCAGGCGAGCCAGTGATTTCTGGCTCTCCTCGGCCATCGTCTCGGCGCAGGTCCTCAGCTCGAGGGCGCTCTTCAACAACGAATCGCGGATCAACGCCAGGTCATGGAAGTCCGCCATAGCCTGAAGACGGCATGTGAATTCCTGAAACTGGCGGCTATATCGCTGATCGCGCTCTCCGGTCAATTCGGCGGTGCGCGCCAGCACCATCATGAGTTCCTTGACTTCAGCGGCCCTCTGCTTGAAGTAGTCGGCGGCGCCGCAGCCCCACTGGATGAGCTCGGCTTCCACCTTTTGGCCCGTCTCTTGGAGGAGGCTTGGCGGCGATTCCACGGCGAGAGCCGCCTGGAGGTGAAGCAGGCTCTGGCGCATCGGGAAGCCCACTGGAGGGCAGGCTTGCACGCCGCTCTCCCCCATTGCGTTCAGCGCCGAGCGGTAGGACGCTAAGGTTGCCTCTAAGTGTTCCTGCCCAGCCCGCTCGATGAACTTCTTGATAGAGATCATGGCCTGCTTATCGACCAGAATCCGCCACTGCGCGAGCCGAGGCGCCAGGGCCGGGGAAGAATGCGCTGCCGTCGGCCCACCAGGCCCCGGCAAATTGGCCACGGAATCGGCACAGCAGCCTGTGGCGGCGGTTCGGTGTAGAGTGGAGGAGCGCGGGACGCCGGAGTCGGGGTCCGGAATCGCAGGCTTGGCGCGCGAGGCGGTAGTCCGTCCCGCGAGCTGGGTCCAGGATTGGCCCAAATGAAAATCACGAAATCCGCAATCGCATTCTTGTTTCTATGCGCGGCACTTGCCTTCGCGCAAACCGGCGCTGGCATCCCGGCAGTGACGGGAAACCCCAAGGTCGACAAGCTCCTCAGTCAGATGACGCTCGCGGAGAAGATCGCCATGATCCACGGCACGGCGGAACCGCCGGCCACCGATCAGGGCCAGGCGGGCTACCTTCCGGGCATCCCACGGCTCGGCATCCCTGCGCTGCGCATGGCCGACGGGCCGCCGGGCGTGCTCACCCGCCATCCATCTACCGCCGAGACCGCCACCATGGGCCTGGCCGCCACCTTCAGCCGCGAGGACGCCGAGCAAAACGGCATGGTAATCGGCCGCGACGCGCGCGCGCTCGGTATCGACGTGGTGCTGCAGCCCTTCATCAACGTCGACCGCGACATCACCTTCGCGCGCGGCTACAACACCTTCGGCGAGGATCCCGTTCTTACAGGGCAGATCGGCGCGGCCATGATTCGGGGCGTCCAGAGCCAGGGCGCCATGGCGCAAGCCAAGCACTACGTCGCCTACGACGGCGGCAACGATAACATCGTCGATCCGCAGACCCTGCACGAGATCTATGTCGCGCCGTTCGCGGATGCCGTGGCCGCGGGCGTGTCCTCCATCATGTGCTCGTATAACAAGGTTAACGGGCCGTGGGCCTGCGGCAATCCCGACACGCTCAACAAGATTCTCAAGCAGGAAATCGGTTTCCAGGGGTTCGTCACTTCCGACTGGGGCGCCACCCACGCCACCGACTTCGTCAACCAGGGCCTCGACCTCGAGATGCCCGGCACCACCGGCTTCATTCCGCCCTACTTCCTTCCCGAGCCTCCTCCGCCCTTCAAGCCCCCGGCCCGCAATGCCGGCTTCGACATGGGTGACGCCGGATTCGGCGGAGCGGTGCCCGAGGAGCCGAAGCCCGAACCGTTCCATTTCGACTTCCCCAAGGCCGCGCCGCCGGTCGGCATGTTGAAGGCGGTAGAGAGCGGCCTGGTGAAGGAAGAGACCATAACGCGCGCGGTGGGGCGCATCCTGTTCGAGATGGACAAGTTCGGCTTGCTCGACGGCCAGGACCGGCACGGCTTCACGCCGGTTTCCCCGGAAGCCAACGCGCCCATCGTGCGCAAGACGGCGGATGACGCCGCGGTCCTGCTCAAGAACGAAGGCGGCGCGCTACCGCTCAAGGGGTCCGACCTCGAGTCGCTGGCCCTGATCGGGCCGGGTGCGCTGCAAACGATCGCGGTGGGCGAACCGGGTGAGAAGTCCCTCGGCTTCCCCGCCCGTCAGATCGGGGCCTTCGACGCCCTGCGCAAACTGGCGCCGGATGCGCATGTGACGGCCGCCGTGGCGGACGACATGGCCGGCGTCCCGATCCCGGCCTCCGCCTTGTCTCACGACGGCCATCCAGGCCTGCTCCGCACCGACCCCAAAACCACCGCCACCGAAGTCTCGACAGAAATCGATTTCACCAACGGGAACGGGAAGGCGCTGCCCGCGGGCTCGTCCTGGAAATGGACCGGAACGCTCACCGTCCCCTCCGCCGCCTCCTACATGATCAACCTGCAAATGCTCGGCACCACCGCGGCGATCACCATCGATGGAAAGCGCGTGGGCGGCGTAGGAAGCCACACCGGGAATATCCACGGCAACATTGTGATGGCGGGCGAGCACAACATCGTGCCCACCCCGGACGGCCTCGATAACCTCCGCCGCAGGGTGGAACTCACCGCCGGAGCGCACACCATAGCGCTGACCTCGACCGCGGATATCTCCGGCGATCCCGTTCAGCTCCGGTTGAATTGGACCACGCCGGAACGGCAGAAGTCCGCTTACGCGAGCGCCATCGCCGCCGCCAAGGCAGCCAAGACCGCGGTCGTATTTGTGTGGGGGCGCGGCCGGCCCGTCTTTGGGATTCCGGGGAACCAGAACCAGTTGGTCGAAGATATCGCCGCGGTGAACTCGAACACCATCGTGGTGCTGAACGTCAGCCAGCCCGTGGCGCTGCCCTGGTTGGGCAAAGTGAAGGCCGTGCTGCAGATGTGGTTCCCGGGCGATGAAGGCGGTTGGGCGGCCGCGGACGTGCTGCTAGGACGTGTCAGTCCCGCCGGGCGGCTGCCGTTCACCTGGATGAAGGCGATGGAACAGGCGCCGGCCAATGATCCGAAGCATCCGGAGCGCTCCGCGAAGGGCGTCCAGGGCAAGACCACCTACGGCGAGGGCGTGAACGTCGGCTATCGCTGGTTCGACAAGAATAACCTCGAGCCGCTGTTCCCGTTCGGCTACGGCCTGTCGTACACGAAGTTCGAGTATTCGGACCTCAAGGTGGCGCGAGCGGCCGACGGCGGCCTCGACGTGAGCTTCCGTCTGCGGAATGCCGGCAGCGTCGCGAGCGATGAGGTTCCGCAGGTCTACCTGGCGGCGCCAGGCCAGGCTCCCCAGGGCGCCCAGTTCGCACCACGCGCGCTGGTTGCCTTCGACCGCGTGAGCGTGCCGGCGGGAGAAACCAAAGATGTGACGCTCCACGTGCCTCGTCGCGGGCTGGAGTATTGGTCGACGGCGCAAGACAAGTGGGCGCTGGCCACCGGCACGCGAATCGTCCACGTCGGCGCTTCTTCCCGCGATCTCCGCCTGAAGGCGGAGACGACCGTCGAATAGTGGGGCGGCCAAGCCCTCCAAAACCTGTCACGAAGTGACGGTTTTCTCGTCGCACGGATCCGAACGTGCTAGAATTGAGAAAACCTGTCGCGAAGTGACGGTTTTGGCTGGCTTGGAGGGATCCCAATGCGTGAGCTGGCAATCGCGGTGGAGTCCGCCTCAGTTCCAGTATCGGCGGCGGATGCTCGTGCCGCTGCAGTGCTGGCGGAGCAGGCTCTGGCAGCCCGACAATACCCAGACGGCTACTGGTGCGGCGACCTCATCGGCGACTCGACCCTGGAGTCCGACTACATTCTTCTCCAAATGTGGCTCCACCCTCCCGCCCCGGATGGAAGCTGGAACCCCCCGTCGATGCCGAAGATTCGCAAGGCCGTTCGCGCCATTTTGGACGCCCAGAGGGACGACGGCGGCTGGAACAACTACGAACCCGGCCAGTCGGAAATCAACGCCACGGTCCGCGCCTACACCATGCTCAAGCTGACCGGCATGGACGTGGACGACCCGCGCATGAAACAAGCACGCGCGCTGATCCTCAAGCTCGGTGGCATCCAGTCATGCAACAGCTACACCAAGATCAATCTCAGCTTCTTTGATCTGTTCCCGCGCAAGTATTGCCCCACCATCCCGCCCGAAATCGTGATGATTCCAGGCAACTTCCTGTATGAGATGTCGTCCTGGACCCGCAGCATCATCGTCCCTCTCTCGCTCGTACAAGCCCTCGGAGAAACCAAGCCTACCCCCGGCGGTCTCAGCATCGACGAGTTGGTGCACCCCCACCGCAAATTCGCCCTGCGCCGCCAGGACCGGATCGCCAACCTCTTCGTGGCCGCCGACAAGCTCTTCAAACGCTGGGAACGCCAGAGCGTCAAGAAGATCCGCGGGCGCGCTGTTCGCGAGGCCGAGCATTGGATGCTCGATCGTCTGCAGCACACCGAGGGGCTCGGCGCCATCTACCCGGCCATGATGTACGCCATCATGGCGATGGACGCGCTTGGCTACGAGCGCGACCACCCCGACCTCGAACTCGCCCTCAAACAGTTCAACAATCTGATGCTCGAAGGCGAGGAGAGCCTGGTCCTGCAACCCGCCAAGTCCCCGGTCTGGGACACGGCCATCGCGGCGTTCGCCCTCGGCGAGCTTGGCCAGACCGAGCCTGCCCGCCTCACCGCCGCCGCCGACTGGCTGCTGAGCAAGGAAATCCGCCGCAAGGGCGACTGGGCCGCCAAGCGTCCGGACCTGCATCCCTCCGGTTGGGCCTTCGAGTTCGCCAACGAATACTATCCCGACATCGACGACACGGCCATGGTCCTGCTCGCCCTGCTCCATGCCAAGGCCAGTGATCCCGAAAGGCAGGCCCGCGTGGAGCGCCGCGCCATCGACTGGCTGCTGGGCATGCAGAGTTCCGACGGAGGGTGGGCCGCCTTCGACGTGGACAACAACTGGGCCATCCTCAACAAGGTGCCCTTTGCAGATCACAACGCCATGCTCGACCCGACCTGCCCCGACATCACGGGGCGGTGTCTCGAGTCGCTCTGCCGCCGCGGCTTCACCCGTGCCCAGCCCGCCATCGCGGCCGGTGTCAAGTATCTTCTGGCCGAACAGGAGGACAACGGGAGCTGGTACGGCCGCTGGGGAGTGAACTACATCTACGGCACCTTTCTCGCCATTCGCGGCCTGAGTGCGACCGGAGCGCCGGAGGCCGCCGCTGCGATCTCGCGCGGCGCCGGCTGGCTGCGGGTGGTGCAGAATCCCGACGGAGGTTGGGGCGAGAGCTGCTATGGCTACGAAACGAAGCAGTTTGAACCGGCCGCGAGTTCCCCTTCGCAGACCGCGTGGGCGATCCTGGGCCTGATTGCTGCCGGAGACATACACAGCCATGCGGTCAGCGAGGGCGTCCGCTGGCTCCGCGAGCATCAGCGCGCCGACGGCACATGGGAGGAATCCATCACCACCGGGACCGGCTTCCCCCAGGTCTTCTACATCAGCTACAAACTGTATCGGGATTACTTCCCGTTGCTCGCTTTAGCGACCTACGCCCGTTGAAGCCACCCGCCAACCCAGCCGCCGCAATCAGCCCACACAGCAGCACGAACCAATCCCCGTGGCGCGAGTAGAACGTGGTCGCGTCGATCCACGAGTAGCCCGTCCTGACCGCGCCCTGCACGTACGGCGGTAGGTCGCGCGAGAGCCGGCCGGCGGGATCGATGGTGGCGGTGATTCCGTCGTTGGTGGCGCGCAGGATCCAGCGGCGGTTCTCCGCGGCGCGCATGCGCACGATCTCGAGATGCTGTTCGCGCGCAGCCGAGTGGCCGTACCAGCCGTCGTTCGAAATGTTGACCAGCAGTTCCGCGCCATCGCGCCCGAAGCGGCGCACGAAATCGGGGAACACGGATTCGTAGCAGATGAAAGTCCCGATGCGGTGCGGCCCGGCGGCGAGCGTCACCTGCTGCGATCCGGCCGCGAAATCGCCGCTCTCGGTCGACACCTTCGCCACCAGCGCGTGGAACGGCCAGGGCACGAATTCGCCGAAGGGCACCAGGTTCATCTTGTCGTAGCGGCCCAGGGCCACGCCCCGGGGCGACACCAGCAGCGCCGAATTGAGCGGCGCCCGCGTGGAGTCATGCGGGGCGACGTTGACGATGAGGTAGGCGCCGGCCCGGCGCGCCGCCTCACTCACCCACGCGGCGGTCTCCGGGTCCTCGTAGTAGTAGATCGGCATGGGCGCTTCGGGCCACACGACCAGGCCTAGATGAGGATCCCTGTATGCAGCGCCGTACGTGAGCGCGTCGAGGCGGGCCTGCATAGCACGCACCCAAGGCAGCGTCCAGGCGGCCGTCTCGGAGACGTTGGGCTGAACCAGCACCGCGGATTCCGTTCCCGGCCGCGGCGCCGGCAGCGCGGGCAGCAGCGCGACCCCGAGAAGCGCCACCAGCGGCGCCAGTTCGATGCGCGGCCGCCGGAGCGCCGCCAGCGCCAGCGCCGTCCCTGCGAGCGCGAAGGCGAACGAGAGGCCGTAGACCCCGGTCCAGGGCGCCAGGCGCGCCAGGACCGACATGCCGATTCCCGCGTTGCCCAGGTCGAGCCAAGCGAATCCCAGGTGCGTGTGGCTCCACTCGATGGCCACCCACAGCGCGGGCACGGTCAACGCAGCGCCGCGGCGGGCGATGAGGAATCCGGCCAGCAGAGCGAACACGCCCAGGTGCAGCCCTTTGATCAGGCAGAACAGGGCGAAGCCCAGCGAAGCGGCCCACTCCGCCATGTCTCCGTGAACGGCCAGGACGAAATGGATCCAGTAGCAAGCGCCCGCCCAGTAGAGAATGCCCGCCACCCACCCGAGCAGAAAATGGCGCCGGTCTGGGCGGGTGCGGGCAACCGCTATCAACAGCGGCGCCAGCGCAAACGGAGCCAGGAAAGCGAAATCGAACTTCGGAAACGTCAGGATGAGCAGAAGCGCGGTCGACGCCGCCAGCAGCAGGTTCAGGAGCACCGGGCTTGCTCGCTGACCGCGTCTGCCATGTACGAACTGCGCACCAGCGGACCGCTGAAAACCGCCTTGAAGCCGATCCCCATCCCGTAGCGCTGCCAGGCCTCGAACTGCTCCGGCGTCACGTATTCGGCAACGGGCAGGTTGCGCCGCGATGGCCGCAGATACTGGCCAATCGTCGCCACATCCACGCCCGCGCCGCGCAGATCACCGAGAAGCCGTTCAACTTCCTCAGGCCGCTCGCCCAGGCCGGCCATCATGCCCGATTTCGTCAGCGCCTCCGGTCGATAACCCCGCGCGAACTCGAGCACACGCAGGGACTGCCGGTAATCCGCCTGCGGCCGCACGCGGCGGTACAGGCGCGCAACGGTCTCCATGTTGTGGTTGAAAACGTCGGGAGCGGCGTCCAGCACGCGCGCCACGGCGTCCAGGTCGCCGCAGAAGTCCGGCGTCAGCACTTCAATGCGGGCCGCGGGAAGTTCGCGCCGCAGCTCGCGAACCGTGGCCGCGAAATGCGTGGAGCCGCCATCCGGCAAATCGTCGCGATTCACGCTGGTGACCACGACGTAGCGGAGGCCCATGCCGGCGGCCATGCGGGCGACGTTCGCGGGCTCGGCCGGATCGAGCGCGAAGACCTGCTTCGCGGGAGAGCCTTTAGGAACCGAACAGAACCCGCAGCCGCGCGTGCAGAGGTTGCCCAGGATCATGAACGTCGCCGTGCCGCGATGGAAGCACTCGTGGAGGTTTGGGCAGCGCGCCGATTCGCACACCGTGTGCAGGTCAAGCGCACGGAACCCGCGCTTCAGATCGTGGACCGAGACAAAGTGCGTCTGCGGCTTCCTCAGCCATTCGGGCAGCCGCTTTGCTGGAGGGGCGCCGGCGGACACGTTTCAGAATCTCTTTACGATGGGCTTGAAGCCCGCGTTCTCGAGGTCGGCCTTGGTCTTCGCCAGCTCGGCCGCGTCCCGGAGCGGGCCCACCAGCGCGCGGTACAGCTCGGCGCCGGGCGAGGTCTGCGACGACACCGCGCGGAAGCCCTTCTCCTTGAGCACCTCGACCAGCATTTCCGCCTGCGGCTTCTTCACGGCCGCCACTTGCAGGAAGGTCTGTCCGGCCTGCACCGCGGCAACCGGCGTCCTGGGGGCGGGAGGCGGCGTGGCCATCGGCTTCGGCGTTGCAGCCGAAACGTGCGCTGCCACCGGCGTGGCAGAAACGACGGGAGTGGTGCTCGAACTCGCGTCGGGCGTCGTCACCTTCGCATCGCCCGCCGGAAGCGTATCGTCCGGGGTCGCCTCGGGCGTGGGCGTTGCGGCACCCTCGGCGCCGGCGGCCTGGGGGCGTCCCGACGGCTGGTTGGCTGCCTGCTGCCCCGCCGGCAGCGGAGTATCGCTCCCGGAGTTGGCCCGGCCCACGAAATACCCCATCGAGAAAACCACCCCGAACACCACCATCAGGATAAAGATAATGCTGAGCAGCTGCTTGTTGCCCACCACCAACTCGAATTCGCCGTCCTCATTCCTCGGCATAATGTGACCGCTTTACACTCCTTCGGGTGCCAGATCGTGGCGCAGACTCCCAGTCTGCAGCGTCGAGACTCTTCTCGATGCAAGAACGCCCCTCGACATGAGTGTCGAGGCGGCAGGCAACAGTGCCTGCGCCACAAAAACCTCAACCGTGCGCATACTTGTCCAACGCTCTCTCCAATGACGTGATTATATCGAGCGGGAGTGGGAACACGATAGTCGTGTTCTTCTCCGTCCCAATCTCCACCAGAGTCTGCAGGTAGCGCAACTGGATGGCCGCCGGCTGTTTCTGGATCACTTCCGCCGCCATGGCCAGCTTCTCGGATGCCGTGTACTCGCCCTCGGCGTGGATGATCTTGGCGCGCCGTTCGCGCTCCGCCTCGGCCTGCCGCGCGATCGCCCGGATCATGGACTCCGCCAGATCCACCTGTTTGACCTCGACCATGCTCACCTTCACACCCCAGGGCCCGGTGTGTTCGTCGAGCACGGATTGCAGCCGGACGTTGAGTCTTTCCCGCTGGCTCAGCAACTCATCCAGCTCCACTTCGCCCAGCACGCTGCGCAGCGTGGTCTGGGCGAGTTGCGAGGTGGCATACAGGTAATTCGAGACCGCCATCACGGCGCGGTTCGGATCGAGCACCTGAAAGTAGATCACCGCGTTCACCTTGACGGTGACGTTGTCGCGCGTGACCACATCCTGTGACGGCACTTCCAGGGCGTCGGTCCGCAGGGAGAGTCGCACCATCCGCTCGATGGGCCGGAACACCAGGGTAAAGCCTGGACCTCTCGGCGGTTGAATACGCCCCAGGCGGAAGATGACGGCCCGCTCGTACTCTGCCAGGATGCGTATCCAGGAGAGCGAGAAAAGAACGACGATTCCGAGGACAACCCAGAGATAGTTAATGTCCATGTTGGTCTCCGACGGCGGTAGATACCGGTTCCACCTTCAAGGTGAGCCGGTCAACACCCTTCACCCTGACCCGCGCGCCGGCCTCGACCGGCGTGCTTGACACCGCGTTCCAATACGTTCCCAAAACGAAAACTTTGCCCGCGGGCGCCAGGGCGGTGTAGGCTAACCCGATCTCGTCCACCATCCCCTGCTCGCCGGTCTGAACCTTCCCGCGACGCGCACGCAGGGCCAGGGTCAGAAGGAAGCTGGTCACCAGGGCGAACGGCAGGGCCACCGCCAGCGCCGTCGCGAGGCGAATGCGGAGCTCCGGTGCCGGACTCTCCACCAGCATCAGCGCGCCCAGCACCATCGCCAGCGCGCCCGCCGCGGTCAGCACGCCGTGCGTGGCGAACTTCGCTTCAAGCACGAACAGCACCATCGCAAGCACCATCAACGCGGCCCCGCCCCAATTGATCGGCAGCACCGAAAGCGCCGAGAGCGCGACTACTACCAGAATCGCTCCGAACACGCCCGGCGCGATCATTCCCGGGTGCGTGAATTCCACATAGATGCCCAGCGCGCCCAGAATCAGCAGAATGAACGCCAGGTTGGGATCGGCGATGGCGGCGATGAACCGCTGGCGCAATGTGGGGCTGTATTCCACCACCCGCGGCGCGGCCAGGTGCAGCGTCTGTTTCCTGCCGTCGAACCGCGTAATCTCGCGGCCGTCGAGCTGGCGGAAGAGCTCCGCTTCGCCGGGGGCGACGACCTCGATCAAATGGCTGTCCAGCGCTTCTTTGTCGGTGAAGGATTTGGCGTCGTAGACGGTTTTCTCGGCCAGCTCGGCGTTGCGCCCGCGCTTGGTTGCGATGCTGCGGATCAGCGCCGCGGCATCGTTCTGCACCTTGCGCGCCATGGTGGGCTCCATCTGGCCGCCGAACATCGAGACCGGCGTGGAGGCGCCCGTGTTGGTGGCCGGAGCCATCGCCGCCACGTCCGCCGCTTCCAGAATGAAGAACCCCGCGGAGGCCGCGCGCCCGCCGCTGGGCGTCACATAGGTCACCACCGGCACCGGCGATGCGACCATCTCCTGGATGATCTCGCGCATGGCGTCCATCAGGCCGCCCGGCGTATCGATGCGTACGAGAACGATGGCGGCGTTCTCCTGCTTGGCCTGCTCGATGGCCCGTCCGACAACCTCGACGGTGATGGGGTGAACGATGGCGTCGATATCGACAGCAACCACTTTTTGGGCGCTCGCCGCGCCGGCCCCGGCAAGCAGGGCAAAAGCCGCCGTAAGAGCCTGAAATCTCAAGGCAGAATTAATATACCACCGGGGGCCGGGCACGGGGGACAGCCGCGGTGCGAAGGCCGCGGGTCGCGGCTCGGAGCAAGAAGGGTTCCGAGCCGCGATCGGCAGGATGCGGCCGTGTGTGCAGCGCGCTGCCGACGGTTCACTGAGGTTACAGGGCGGGCAGGATGCGGATCAGCGGGACGCGAGAACGATTACTTCAGGCGGATGCTGGCTGGCCGTCATGGCAGATTCGTGCGCCGCTAGCTTCACTCCGGACGTGTACCCGGCAAACCAGATGCCGGCAAGGACGTAGTTGTTGTTGTCGTGGTTGAACACCACGCTGGATTGCTGCGCCGCGCTGCCAAGCACGGCAGCGTTGCCGGCGAACAGAACCGTATGCCGGTTGTCGCTGCTCCGCAGCGCAAGAAGCCGGGCGTTGCCGAGGCTGGCGCGGCTGATCGAGTAATTCCCGGCCGGCATGGTCGTGTTGTTGATGCTGAACTGAAACGGAACAGAGACGCGCAGCGCCGCCGGCGACTGCGCGTAAACGGACAGGGCCG
>CAZBQQ010000001.1:46631-51555 GCA_964493965.1 uncultured Solibacteraceae bacterium | reverse complement strand
AACGGAACAGAGACGCGCAGCGCCGCCGGCGACTGCGCGTAAACGGACAGGGCCGCCACTGCCAGAAGCATGACGGGAGCAACGGACAATCGGAAACTCATTTGAACCCCTCCTTGTTGAATTGCTTTACATGGAGTGATACGCGCGCTGCGCCGATCCGTTATCACTCGGAACGATATGGGAACAGAGCTTTTACAAACGGGGTTTCAGGTCCTCAATGGAACGAAGGCTGGCGACGGCGCGTATACTCAAAAAAGTCGAAGTGTGATCGGAGGAACCTTGGTCGAAAAACCCGAAGGACGCAGCCGCCTGTTGATGGCGGCCGGCGTGGCGTGCCTGATAGCGGTCTTCCTACTTCAACTCTGGTTGTCGATGCGGCGGACCTCGCAATCGTGGGACGAGGGCGATCACATCTTCTCCGGCTACATGTCGTGGACGACCGGCGATTTCGGCCTGAACCCGGAACATCCGCCACTGCTCAAACTCGTGGCGACCGCGCCCCTGCTGCCCCTGAATCTCAAAGTCCCGAAGATAGGCCACCGCTTCTTCAAGGAGGAGGCATTCGAAGGCGGCCGTGAATTCGTGTTCGGAAACGATCCGGATCAGATCCTGTCGCGCACGCGCACCGCGGCTTCCATTTTCGTGGTGGCGCTGCTGCTCACAGTGTTCTTCGCAGCCCGCGAGATGTTCGGAACCGGCGCCGGGTTCCTGGCTCTGGCGCTGCTGGCGTTCGAACCGAACCTGCTGGCGCACGCGGCTTACGTCACTACCGACACCGCGCTCTCCTTCGGGTTGTTCGCGACGGTCTACGCGTTCTACCGCTACGTGAAAGCGCCTTCGTTCTGGCGCCTGGCGCTGACGGGTCTGGCGGCGGGAGTGGCACTCGCATCCAAACACACGGGCATTCTAGTGTTCCCCATCCTGACGCTGCTCCTGGTGTGCGACGCGCTGGTGAGCCGCGGAGAAGGCGGCACCGGCGCCCAGGCGGCGCTGGCCGGCAAGAGAGCACTCAAGCTGGTGTTGCCTCTGGTGGCGGCGGGCCTCATCGCGCTGGTGGTGCTGTGGGCCTGTTACGGATTCCGCTACAGCGCGCGGCCGGCCGGGTTGGCGCTGGCGCCGCCGCTGTCCGGATACATCACCGAACAGTTGAAATCGCTCACGGAGGCCAACGGCATCACGCTGCTCGCCAAGTGGCACGTGCTGCCGGAGTCCTATCTCTACGGTCTGACGGACGTGCGTGGCCTCGCGTCCTGGTTCCCGAGTTACATTTTCGGAAAGGTCTACCCGAACGGCGTCTGGTATTACTTCCCGGTCGCGTTCGCGATAAAGTCCACGTTGGCGCTGTTCGCGTTTCTCCTGCTTGCTGTGGCCGCCATCGTTACGCGAAGGCTCAGGAACGGGCGGGAGATCCTCTTCCTGACCGTTCCCCCGCTGTTCCACCTGGCGGTCGCCATGAGTTCCGGCCTGAACATCGGGCTGCGGCACATCTTACCGCTGTACGTGTTTTTCTCGGTGCTGGTGGCTGGCGCAGCATGGACCTTCATCCGCGAAAACCGGCGCTGGGCGTACGTGGTGGGCGGGCTGCTCGCGGCCCACGTGGTTTCCTCGGCGGCATGCTTCCCCAACTACATGGCCTACGCGAACGAGCTGTGGGGCGGCCCGTCGAACACCTACAAGTACCTGAGCGATTCGAACACCGACTGGGCGCAGCAGCTCAAGAGCATGAAGAAATACGTGGACGCCCACGGCGTGAAGGACTGCTGGTTCGCCTATTTCGCATCGGGCGTCGTCCCGCCCGCCGCCTACGGGATTCCCTGCAAAACCCTTCCCACGATCGACGGCTCGTGGATGGGCGTGCCGACCGACGTGCCTCCGGTGATCGATGGACCGGTATTTATCAGCCTGGGCACGCTTTCAGGAGGCGAGGGCTGGGCGGGCGCGCTGAACCCTTACCAGTCGTTTCAGAACCTGCGCCCGTCGGCGGTCATCGATCACGGCATTTTCGTCTTTGACGGAAGCTTCCAGGTGGGGCGGGCGTCGGCCATGAGCCATGCCGAGCAGGCCTGGCAGTTCCTGCGCAAGAGGCAAGTGGAACCGGCGCTCGCGGCGGCGCAGGAAGCCGTGGCGGCCGATCCGAACCTGGTGCAGGCGCAGGCTGCGCTGGGCGATGTTCTGTCGGTGCTCAAGCGAACGGACGAAGCCCGCGCGGCGTATCGGAAAGCGCTAGAGTCCGCGCAGACGATCGAGCCCGCCTTCCAGAAAGACTGGATCAAGAGGATGCAGGACCACCTCGGCGGCAAGTAGAAAGCTCAAAAACTGCTGGCCACGAATGAACACGAATGGACACGAATAAGAAAGAGCCTCTGGGCTGTTGATTCGTGGCAGGCTGCTTTCTTCGGGTTTAGGAGCTGCGTGACGGTCTGCACGTATCCTCCTGGCCGAACCGGATGCCTTGGTCCGGTTCTGAGAAGCATACCTCCCGTGCGACCATCAAGATAGTGAACCCTGGGGCACAGCTCTCGATGAATCACGGCCACCGCGGCCGAGGCGCCTCGTCCGGAGGATCGGCCGAGACGACGCCCTCGGTCCGTCTGAAAACTCTCTGGCCCGATATCTGGGAGCTGATCCGCCCCCGGCGCTGGCAACTCGCCGTAGGCCTCGTGCTGATCGGGATCAATCGCGCGGCCGGGCTGGTGCTCCCTGCCTCGACCAAGTACCTCATCGATGACGTGATGCTGAAGCATCACGTGGCCGTGCTCGTCCCGCTGGTGCTCGCGGTGCTGGCCGCCACGGCGCTCCAAGGCGCAACGTCGTTCACGCTGACGCAGTTGCTCTCCCGGTCGGCCCAACGCCTGATCGCGGAGCTCCGCCGAAAAGTACAGGCGCACGTGGGCCGCCTGTCGATCGCCTACTACGACGCCAACAAAACCGGCGCACTCGTCTCGCGCATCATGACCGACGTGGAGGGCGTGCGCAACCTGGTGGGCACGGGCCTCATCGAGTTCGTCGGCGGCATCGTCACGGCGCTCTTCGCGCTGGTGGTTCTGCTACGCATCAGTCCCGTCCTCACGCTCATGGCGATCGCGATCCTGGGCGGATTCATGCTGTTCCTGCGGCGCGCCTTCCGCACCATCCGCCCCATCTTCCGCGCGCGCGGCAAGATCAACGCCGAGGTCACGGGACGGCTGACCGAATCGCTCGGCGGCGTGCGCGTCATCAAGGGCTACCACGCGGAGGAGCGGGAAGCCTGGGTGTTCGCCTCGGGCGTTCAGCGCCTGCTCGACAACGTAATGAAGGCCCTCACCGCCACCTCGCTGATGGGCCTTTCGGCCACCGTGCTGCTCGGCGTGGTGGGCGCGCTGGTCATGTATATGGGCGCGCGCCAGGTTCTCGCGGGCACCCTCACGCCGGGAAGCTTCGTCACCTTCACCGCGTTCATGGCCTTCCTGGTGGCCCCGGCATTTCAAGTGGTGGGCATCGGCACGCAGCTTACCGAAGCCCTCGCCGGTCTCGACCGCACGCGCGAAGTGCTGCACGAGCGTCCCGAGGACGAGGACCCGGCCCGCACGGCGGCCCCGCGGGAGATCGTCGGACATGTGGTCTTCGACGACGTGTCGTTCGCCTACGACCCCGGCAAGCCCGTCCTGAACGGCATCTCGTTCGACGCGCAGCCCGGCACCGTGACGGCCCTGGTCGGATCGTCGGGCTCGGGCAAATCCACCATCATCGGGCTGGTCGCGGCGTTCTACAAGCCGGATGCGGGCACTATCCGGATCGACGACATGGACCTCGCCACCATACGTCTCGATTCCTACCGCACGCGGCTTGGCGTTGTTCTGCAGGATACCTTTCTGTTCGACGGAAGCATCCGTGAGAACGTCGCCTTCGCCCGCCCCGACGCCACCGAGGAGGAGATCCTGGAGGCCTGCCGCATCGCGCGCGTAGACGAGTTCGCCGAAGGCTTCGAAAACAAGTACGACACCATCGTGGGCGAACGCGGAGTCAAGCTTTCCGGAGGCCAGCGCCAGCGCGTCTCGATCGCCCGCGCCATCCTGGCCGCGCCGCGCATCCTGATTCTCGACGAGGCGACCTCAAGCCTCGATTCGGAATCCGAAGCCGCCATTCAGCGCGGCCTGTACTACCTGATGCAAGGGCGCACCACCTTCGTCATCGCGCACCGCCTGTCCACCATCCGGCGCGCCGACCAGATCCTGGTGGTCGAAGCCGGACGCATCCTTGAGCGCGGCAAGCATGAGGAGCTACTCGCGTTGCACGGCCGCTATTGGGACCTCTACACGCGCCAGCATGATGTGGAGTCGAATCTCTTCCTGTCCCCAGGCGAAGGCGACAAGGTGCCCGAGGAAGAGGCCACTGCGCCCTCCCCCAACGGAGCCGGCGCCGAACCCCTGCCCCGCCTACTCCGCGAAAGGTAATTCACCTCACAACCCGCAGCCGCTCACCGGCATACTGACCGATCACCGCGTCGGTCGTCACCAGTTTGAGGCCCTCGGCGATCGCCTGCGCGATCAGTGCCCGGTCGAACGGGTCCTGGTGAATCGCTGGCAGATTCCAAGTCTCGGCGACATGGTCGCTCCGCAGAGGCAGCGCCGTTGCCGCAAAATCGGAGAGAGCCGCCTGCCACCACGAGAGCGGGTCGCCAACCTCGATCAGCTTCCCTTTGGCCGCTTGAGCGTCACTTCCCAATAGGAGACCACGCTCAGCACATTCGGTCCGGATTGACCGCTGCCCGCACCGCTGCCGAAAGCCTCTCCGGCGCGGCCATTGGATGCCACCGTCAAAGGAAGCGGTCGAGATCCACTGGAGCATCCCAGCCCGGATTCAGTTGGATGCGGCCGCGCATGCTGCCAAATCGAACGCTGCGCCGTTTGGCAGGTGGTGGCGCGATCTGGGCCACCGGTTTGCC
>CAZBQQ010000001.1:37418-46531 GCA_964493965.1 uncultured Solibacteraceae bacterium | reverse complement strand
GCAACCGCCGTCCCCGCCGCCACAAGCCCGATAATGAGCCCCCTATTCGGCCCCGGCATCGGGGGCTGGGTCAGCGTCGGCGTCGTCGGCAGGCAGGGCGGAAGCGGGCACGACGATTGAAGGCTGGCCATCCCGCCGCCGACCGCGTCCGGCCCCTCCGGCAGCTCAAGATCGGCGGTGAGCGTCGAACTGCTCGAGCCCGAAATCGGCACCGTGTAGCCGTTGCCAAAAATCAGTCGAGTGAAGTGCATCTCGAACCCGGCGTGCGCGCCGCGCTTTGTGATCTTGTCGATCGCGCCCTCGACGTAAGCTCCGGCGGGAATAGCAACCTTGGTGTCGACGGCCACGGGAAACGCCGTCTCCGCGCGAACCGGGTCCCCCACCCGCGCCGTCATACTGTTCAGCGGGCCCGTCAGTCTGAGCGGGATCTTGGTCCCCTGCGGAACCGTGATCGTCTGCGCTTGAGCAAGGCATCCCAACGCGAGTCCTGTGATGGCGAGCAGTCGCATAATCCTCTCCTACTGGGCGAAACGCAAGCTGAAGCTCCGGCCTGCAAACTGAATCGAGTCGAGCGAAACCGAGCCGTCCGCATTCGTGCGCGGCACATATTCGGTGGTCGGCGCCGTTCGGCCCAGCGCCGTCACCTGCGCCTGCGCGGTGGCCACCGCCTTCCCCTTCCGCAGGATCCGCACCTCGGCCACCGGCCCCAACCCTTCCCATGTCGCGTCGTACGCTCCACGCGCCAGCTCTTGCCCGCCGATCCTCACGGTGCCGCTCAGAGTGAACGACTCCTTGTGCGCCACCGGCAGGCTGACCACCGAAGGCGGCGCGGGACACGGGATCTCCGCAGTCCCAGGGGTCGCTCCAATCACGGTCGCGTCCGTGCCGGGAATGACCGTCGGTTGTGTGCCCGGGATTGTGGTCGGCGGCGCGGCGCCAACGCCGGGTATCACGATGTCCGGAGTGCCCGGGATTACGGTCGGTGGAGAGCCCGGTATCACCGTGCCTGACGATCCCGGAGTGGCGGGAGTGGGACGGCAGCGCGTAGCGGATTTCCAGGGAGTGGCCTTCACCGGCTTGGTCGACCGCACCGCGGCGGCGACCTTCTCCGCATCCAACGTCAACGGCCGCTCGAGCACCATCTCGAACTGCGTGCCATTATCCAGAAGGACGTCGCTTCGCGAGCTCACCACCACGTTGAGCGTCGCCAGCGCGGCGCCGTCCGCGAGCGGCACCGCGGACCCGTCCGAGAAGACCATCTGCGTAAACTGCACCCGCAGCTCCGCGTGGCCGGATAGCAGGCGCGGCAGCGTCAGGATGTCGATCTGCCCCCTCACATACGTCCGCGGAGGAATCGCCATCTGGTCGTTCACCGTCACCGGGAACGCAGTCTCCGCATAGACGCTGTCGCCCAATTTGGCCGTCTTCGCCCACACCGGGCTGGTCGTCGCCAGCACGACCTTGGTGCCCGCCGGAACCTCGATCGTGGGCTGCTGGGCCGCACACGCCATCGCGCTCAACAACCCCACCAACGCCCGGAGTCGCATCTCTTATTCTCCAAACGCAAAGACGCCGCGCAGCCAGCGAATAGTTACCTGACCCGCTATGATGGGTTACCGAGGAGACAAGAATGCCCGAACCGATCTACTTGATTGCCAATGGGGACCTGCGGCTTTCGGCCAACCAGAACTGCTGGCCGGCCCAGGCGAAGGTGGAGGAAGCGGTCATGGCGGCCGTGCGCCGCGAGGGCCGTGAAATCAAGCGCGGCCATGCCTACGACCCGGTGCTGAAGCACGGCTTCATCGGCAGCCAGAAGCAGGGGATCGAAGTCTTCCGCAACCTTCCGCCCGACGCGCCGCTCATCGTGTGCGAAGCGGTGTGGGAGTACAGCCATCAGGTCCTCACCGGCCTGGTCACGCACAAAGGGCCCATCCTCACCGTCGCCAACTGGAGCGGAGAATGGCCCGGCCTCGTCGGCATGCTGAACCTGAACGCCTGCCTCACCAAGGCCGGCACTCCCTTCAGTTCCCTCTGGAGCCTGGATTTCACCGACGACTTCTTCCTCGCCGGTCTGCGCAAGTGGCTGGGCGGAGAGAAGGTAGTCCACGATCTCAGCCACGTCCGCCCGCTGGCGAGCTTCCGCCTCCCGGCCGAACCGGAGAAGATCGGGAGCGCCCTGGCGGCCGAACTGAAGCGCGACAAAGCCATCCTCGGCGTCTTTGATGAAGGCTGCATGGGGATGTACAACGGCATCATCGAGGATGCGTACCTGATGCCGCTCGGCGTCGGCAAAGAACGCCTTAGCCAGTCCGCGCTCTACGCCGAGATGCTGGCCACGCCCGATGCCGAGGCCAAGGCAGTGCGCGCCTGGCTGGACGGAAAGGGCATGCGCTTCCTCACGGGTCCGAACCCCGAAACTGACCTGACCGACGACCAGATTCTCCAGCAGTGCAAGATGTATATCGCCGCCCTGCGCATCGCCGACGACTTCGGCTGCGACGTCATCGGCATCCAGTACCAGCAGGGTCTGAAGGATCTCTCTCCCGCGTCGGACCTCGCCGAAGGCCTGCTGAACAACACCGACCGTCCGCCGGTGCAGGCGCGCGGCAACGGCCGGGTCCTCTACGCCGGCAAGCCGCTGCCGCATTTCAATGAAGTGGACGAATGCGCCGGCCTGGACGCGCTGGTCACCAACCGGGTCTGGTCGCGCCTGGGCTTCGCCCCCGAAACCACGCTGCACGACGTCCGCTACGGCGAGCAGTACAAAGACGAATTCGTGTGGGTCTTCGAGATCTCCGGAGCCGTCCCGCCCGCGCACCTGATCGGCGGATATGCCGGAACGGTCAGCGAACGCCAGCCCCCCATGTACTTCCGGCTGGGCGGCGGCACCATCAAGGGCGTGAGCAGGCCGGGCGAGATCGTCTGGAGCCGCGTCTTCGTGGAGCCCGGCGCCCTCAAGGTGGATATCGGGCGCGGCAAGGTGGTCGAGCTGCCCCAGGCGGAGACCGAGCGCCGCTGGAACATCACCACGCCGCAGTGGCCCGTGATGCACGCCGTCACCTACGGCGTCGGCCGCGATCAGTTAATGGCGCAGCACAAGTCGAACCACATTCAGGTGGTCTATGCGCCAGACGCCGAATCGGCCAACCGCGCGCTGGCCGCCAAGGCCGCCATGTTCCGCGACATGGGCCTCGCCGTCAACATCTGCGGCACGAATCACGGGCTGGCGTAGCCGTCAGCCATGACCACCGACGATAAGCAGCTGGTTCCGCGACAGCACCTGATTCCGTTCCTGCTGGTCACGGCGCTGTTCTTCCTGTGGGCGATCCCCCACAACCTGAACGACGTTCTGATCCGGCAGTTCATGAAGTCGTTCGAGATCACCCGTCTCAAGGCGGGCCTGATTCAGTCGGCGTTCTACATGGGATACTTCGCCCTGTCCATGCCGGCCGCGATGATCATGCGGCGCAAAGGCTATAAGTTCGGCCTGGTCGTGGGGCTGTTCCTCTACATCATCGGAACCCTGCTCTTCTGGCCTGCCGCCATGGTAGGCCAGTACGGCTTCTTCCTGCTGGCGCTGTTCGTGATCGCCGCCGGCCTGGGATTCCTCGAAACCGGAGCGAACCCGTTCATCGCGCAATTGGGCGATTCCGCCAGCTCGGAACGCCGCCTCAACTTCGCTCAGGCCTTCAATCCACTGGGCGCCATCAGCGGCGCCCTAATCGGTACCGTGTTCATCTTCTCCGGCGTCGAACTCGACAAGACTCAGGTCGGCGCCATGAAGGCCGCCGGCACCTACCAGGCCTACCTGCATCACGAAACGCTGCGCGTGATCCGCCCCTATATAGTGCTGGCGTGCGTGGTCTTTGTCCTGGCCGTCCTGATCATCCGGACGAAATTCCCGCAGGTCGCCGGCGAGGGCGCCGAAGAAACCGCCCCGGGCCGCGGCCTCCGCGAGCTCTTTCGGTTTCCCCACTACGTGACTGCGGTCATCGCCCAGTTCTTCTACGTGGGCGCGCAGGTGGGCACCTGGAGCTATTTCATTCAGTACATCCAGTCCTACACGCACCAGCCCGAAAAGACCGCGGGCTATTTCCTGAGCGGCACGCTCGTGGCCTTCTGCGCCGGCCGCTTCTCGTCAACCTACGCGATGAAGTTCGTTCGCCCCAGCCTGCTCATGGGTATCTTCGCGGCCATCAACGTAGGTCTGGTGGCCATCGCCGTGGCGCTGCCCGGCTGGATCGGCCTGTGGGCCATCTTCGTGACCAGCTTCTTCATGTCCCTGATGTTCCCCACCATCTTCGCGCTGGGAATCAAGGGGCTCGGACCGGACACCAAAATCGGCGGCTCGCTGCTGATCATGGCCATCGTGGGCGGGGCGGCGTTCACCCCCATCATGGGATTGATCTCAGACCGGACGGGCAGCATGGCCGCAGCTATGCTGGTGCCCCTCTGCTGTTACGTATTCATCGCCTGGTACAGCTTCGTGGGATCAAGGATGAAAAGCGCGGCGCTCATGGCCGCTCATCTGGAGGATTGACGGGGGAGGTGCCCGTTTCTACCCTGCCGCGGCCCGTATCCGAGGCTGCTCGGCCACCGGGAATCCGCCCATCGCCTCTTGAAGTTCTCCGACCTTGCGTTCCAGCCGCAGCCGCTCGTTGAGGTTGTAGACCTTCGGCAACAGCTTGCGCGCCTCGGCGCTCACTTTTTCGGCGTCTGCCCAGTGCCGGTCCGCGGAGCGCAAATACGCCAGGCCGCGGTCCAACTCGCGATCGATGAGTGCAACCAGTTCCCTATCGGTCCTTGCACGGAGTTGTTCGAGTTCAGAAAAAGCGCCCATATGAGTTCACCCAATTGAAACAATTCACCCAGGTTTTGGGGGTTCGACTTCTTTCTCCTAGTTAGACGATTCATCCGCTGAAATCGTTCGCAAAATCTGCACCGCTTAATGATGGCCCTCGGAGTGCCGCGCGCTGCGCTATGCTCGGCTCATGATCCTCCGACTGGCTGCGCTCCTCTTGTTTCTGTCGCTAATAATGACGGCCCAGACGCCGCCCGCGGCCCCCGCGCTCAAGATTCCGCCCGCCGCTCAGTCCGGTCCGGGCTTCAACGCCGAAACCGCCACCAGGGCCTATCTGGCCATGCAGACGCCCGCGCAGAAAGCCCGCTCCGACGCCTATTTCGAAGGCGGTTACTGGCTCATGCTCTGGGACTTCCTCTATGGCGCCGCCATCTCGATCCTTCTGCTGGCAACCGGCCTCTCGCGCCGCATGCGCGAAGTCTCCGAGCGTATGGTGCGCCGCAAACCGCTCTCGACGTGGCTGTACTGGGCCCAGCTTTCGATCGCGCTGTTCGTGCTCGGATTTCCGCTCTCGGCCTACGAAGGGTTTTTCCGCGAACGCCAATATGGCCTGATGAACCAGACATTCGCCGCCTGGTTCGTCGACCAGTCGAAGGGACTCGCGCTGAGCGTAGTGCTGGCCGGCCTGATGGTAATGGCGCTCTTCAGAATCGTCCGCCGCCTGCCCAATTCCTGGCACCTTTGGGCCGCCGTCGTGACCATCGTGTTCCTGCTGATCTCCATCGTCATCAGTCCGGTCTTCATCGCCCCCATGTTCAACAAGTACACGCTGCTCACCGACGAGCGCATTCGCGAGCCTATCCTGCGGCTGGCGCGACAGAACGGGATCGAGGCCAACGCCGTCTACCAGGTGGACGCCTCGCGCCAAAGCAACCGCGTCAGCGCCAATGTCAGCGGCCTTTTCGGCACGGAGCGCATCACGCTCAATGACAATCTGCTGAACCGCTGCTCGCCGCAGGCCATCCTCGGCGTGATGGGTCACGAGATGGGCCACTACATCCTCCACCACGGCATCAAGTTCATGGCCTTCATGACCATCATCGCGTTGTTGTTTTTTACCCTGTTGCGCCGCGGCCTCGACTGGTCCCTGGCGCGCTGGGGCACGCGTTGGGGGATTCGCGACGTCGGCGATCCCGCCGTTCTGCCGCTCGCTATTCTGATCCTCTCGATCCTGTTCCTCCTAGGCACTCCGCTCTTCAACAACCTCTCGCGCATGGATGAGTACGAAGCCGACATCTTCGGCCTCAACACGGCCCGCCAGCCCGATGGCGAGGCGGAGGCGGACGTGCTGCTCGGCGAGTACCGCAAGCTCGATCCCACGCCGCTCGAGGAGTTTCTTTTCTACGACCACCCCAGCGGCCGCACGCGCATCTACGCGGCCATGCGCTGGAAGGCCGAGAACCAGTGCCTCGGCAACGCCGTCAACCCCTGCCCACGGTGACCCGGCGATGACGATTCTGTTCGTCCTCAACGACCATCCGTATGAGTCCGAGCGCACGTACAACGCCCTACGGCTCGCGACGACGCTCTCGTCCGATCAGGACAACACCGTGAACATGTTCCTGATCGGCGATGCGGTGCACTCCGCTGTAAGCGGCATCCCCGTGCCCGAGGGACGGGACGACATCCCCTGGATGCTGGCGCGTTTCTCGGCGGGACACCGGAAGGTCGCCGTCTGCCGAACCTGCCTGGATCGCCGCGGCATCCCCGAAAACGCGCTCCTCGAGTGCGCTTACCGCAGCTCGCTCGACGAGCTGGCCCGTTGGACGGGGGAGTCCGACAAGGTGCTGGTGTTCTGAGGCGGTCGTGGGCTATTCGCGCGCCGTGCGTGTAACCAACCAGGTCTTCATTACAGGCGCCACCGCCATCGGGTCGAGATCGAAGTGGACGCCGCAGTGGAGTAGTCATTCGTGTCCATTCGTGTTCATTCGTGGCCAAAGGGTTTGCGCTAGAATCGGCCCATGCGCATTCGATCCTCCATCCTCTCGTTCGCAATCTGTTTGAGCGCCTGGGCGCAAACCTACCACGTAAAAATCGAGAACAACGTCCCCGCCAAGATGCGCGATGGCGTGGTGCTGATGGCCGACGTTTACCGCCCGCTGGCGGACGGCACATTCCCGGTGATCCTGCAGCGCACTCCGTACAACCGCACGAACAACTCGGGCGAGAACGTGGCGACCGCCTCGCACGGCTACGTCGTCATCATCCAGGACACGCGCGGCCGCTACCAGTCGCAGGGCACCTTCTACCCCTTCCGCTACGAGAGCCAGGATGGCTACGACACGGTGGAGTGGGCCGCCGCGCTGCCGTACTCGAACGGGAAGGTGGGAATGTTCGGCGGCTCCTACGTGGGCGCAACCCAGATGCTAGCGTCCATAGCCAAGCCGCCGCACCTGGTCTCCATTTTCCCCTACGTCACCGCATCGGAATACTACGAAGGCTGGACCTACCAGAGCGGCGCGCTGATGCAGTGGTTCGCCTCCTCCTGGACCAGCGGTCTGGCCCAGGACACCGTCTCGCGGCAGGTGGGCGAGATCAGCGACCCCAAGAGTTGGGTGCCACAGCTTCCGGTGGACGCCTACCGCCTGATCGCGCTCCCCGGCGCGGGCATTGCGCCCTACTTCCGCGATTGGGTCGCCCACGAGCGCGATGACGACTACTGGAAGCCCTGGAAGATCTCCGACCATTACGGCGAGATGACCGTGAAGGCGCTCCACTCCGGTGGCTGGCACGACCTCTTTCTGAAGGGGACCATTCAGAACTACATGGGCATGCGCCGCTCCTCGCCCGCCGCGGCCGGCCAGCGCCTCCTGCTCGGTCCCTGGGGCCACACCGGCACTTCACCCGAAGGCAAAATCGGTGACTGGACCTTCGGCAAGCAAGCCGTGCTCGACTTCAATCAGATCCTGTGGAACTGGGCCGACTACTCTCTCAAGGACGTCCAGAACGAATACGCCACCGGCGCGCCTGTCCGCATTTTCATAATGGGCGAGAACGTGTGGCGCGACGAGCAGGATTTCCCCCTGGCGCGCGCCCAGAACACAAATTACTACCTGCACCAAGGCGCGCTGACTACCGCCGCTCCGGCCGCCGACGAGACCGCCGAGGCCTACGGGTACGACCCGGCCAACCCCGTGCCCACCATTGGCGGGCGCCTCTGCTGCGGCAACAACCAGCTCCCGCCCGGCCCGGCCGATCAGCACCCCAACGAAGGCCGCTCCGACGTCCTGGTGTTCTCGACGCCTCCGCTCGAGAAGGATATCGAGGTAACCGGCTTCATCCACGCCAGGATTTATGCGGAGAGCTCCGCCGTCGACACCGACTTTACGGCCATGCTCACCGACGTGGAGCCATCGGGATACTCCAGGCTGCTCACCGACGGCATCGTGCGCGCCCGCTACCGCAACTCGACCACCAAGGTCGAGCTCATCGAGCCCGGCAAGATCTACGAATACGACATCGATCTCTGGGCCACCAGCAACCTGTTCAAGGCCGGCCACCGCATCCGCCTGGCGATCTCGAGTAGCAACTTCCCGCGCTTCGACCGCAACCTGAACACCGGCGAGCCGGCCCTCGGCGCCACGCGAATCCTGAAGGCGCAGCAGAAGCTCTACCACGACGCCGCACACCCGTCGTCCCTGGTGCTGCCCGTGATCCCGCGGTAGTCTGCGCCCCAGCACCGAACCGCGCGCGTAAGCAAGCGGACCACGCGCTCCGCGCATGGCCGCTTAGCGAGCCTGCGTCTCCGGCCCGCAGATGAAGTTGCCCGCCTCGTCAACACTCCCGCTGCCCTTGTAGTGCGCCACCAGCGGATACGCGCACAGCGGCCTCGTGCGCACCACCTCGCTCTTCGGATCGAGATCGCTCTTCCGCTTGGTCGCGACGATCCGTTCCGGCGCAACACCCTGCTCCACCCAGCGCTCGATGGCCGCGCCGATGTAGTGGTCCGCGTCGCCCGTCGCCCCGCCGAGTTGCCCGAAGCTGTTCGGCCCCGAGCCCCCGAAGCAGTGCTGCATCCCAGGCACCATGAACAGCCGCACGAAGCCGTGCGCATCGCTCGCGCCCGCCCGCGACACCACGCTCTGGTAGTAGTTGATGGCGTTCAACGGCGCGATAGCAGCGTCGCTCCACCCGTGGTACAGAATCAGCTTGCCTCCCCGCGCCCGAAAGCGGCTAAGGTCGGGATCAGTCGCGTTCAAAATGCCCGCCAGCTTCTCGTCCGTGGCCTTCGTGTCCCGAGCCGCGTCGAAGC
>CAZBQQ010000001.1:0-37318 GCA_964493965.1 uncultured Solibacteraceae bacterium | reverse complement strand
AAAATGCCCGCCAGCTTCTCGTCCGTGGCCTTCGTGTCCCGAGCCGCGTCGAAGCGGTGATAATCCCACGCGGCATCGCCGAACAACATGTACTTGTAGAACTGAGTCCCGAAGGCGAACATGAGGCTCTTCTCCGGAGCCGCGCCCGTGATCCAGGTCAGCCACCCGCCGGACTCGGCCTCGCCGCCCGGTTCATACCCCGGAAAAACGCCGCCCGCATACAGTTTCTTCAGCGCGGTCACCTGCGGAGCGGTCAGGCAAGCGTCCGTCTCCGCCCCCTGGCACTGAAGCACCGTGGGATCGAAGTGGCAACGGGGCGGGTCCTCGATGAGCCCGTCCTTCAAACCATCGCGCGCGTCACACGCCGCCATCGCGGCCGCCTGGATCGCCGGCAGCTTCTTCGCCGGAATGTAGCGGTCGCCCGCTACCGCCTGGAGGTTCCAAACGGAATTCGCGAGCAGGTGCGTCCAGTAGTTGGCCGGAGCGCCCGCAACGATGCCGTCGTAGTCCTCGGGAAAGCGCTGCGCCTCCATCAGCGCCTGCCGCCCGCCATTCGAGCACGAACTGAAGTACGAGCGCCGCGGGCCCTCGCCGTAGAAGGCGTGGATGATGGCCTTCGCATCCACCGTCATCATGTGGACGCCCCGATACCCGAAATCGACGACCTTCTCCGGGTGCCCCAACGCCCACGCCGCATCGGTGGTGCCCGCCTGATGGCCGGTGTCCGTGGAAGCGGTGGCGAATCCGCCCTCGAGCGACGCCCGCATCTGCAGGAGATTGATCGAGCCCGCGAAGCCGCCGTTGCCCGCCCCCTGGAACCGCCCGTTCCATCCCGAGCTCGGCATCCATACTTCGAACCGTATCTCGGAATCGCTCGACGGCTTGATCACGCCGGCCACCTGGCACGACGCAGGCAGGTTCCCGCCGGCCGCCACGGCCTCCGCGCGCGTGATCGTCGTCCCCGCCAGCGTCAGCTTCGCCAGGCTCGCGCAGTCCTGCGCGCCAAACGCCGCGCTCACAAACATCACGGAAACCAGCCCGCGAAAGATCACGCTCGCTCCTATCCTTTGGCCTTCCGGATCTCCTCCACCAACGCCGGCACCACCTCGAACAAATCACCCACGATGCCGTAATCGGCCACTTCGAAGATGGGCGCGTTCTCGTCCTTGTTGATTGCCACGATGGTCTTCGAGCCCTTCATCCCCACCAGGTGCTGTATGGCGCCCGAGATGCCCACCGCGACATAGAGCTTGGGTGCCACGGTCTGACCCGAGCTGCCCACCTGCCGCTCCATCGGCAGCCAACCGTTGTCGCAAATCGGCCGCGAGGCGGCCAACTCGCCGCCCAGCGCCTGCGCCAGTTGCTCCACCACGTGGATATTGTCCTTCTCCTTGATTCCCCGCCCCACCGAGACGATAATGCCGGCTGCCGTCAGGTCCAGGCCGCGCTGCGATTCGCGGAACGGCTCGCCCGGCTTGGTCCGTATCGCGCTCGCGCTCAGTTCGGGAACGAAAGATTCCACTACGCCCACGCCCGCCTCGAGCGAATCCGCGCGATACGCGCCTGCCTGAATGGAGGCGAAGTTCGGCGCCGCCGAAGTGAACCGCAGGTCCGCATTCAACTTGCCCTGGAAGAGCTGCCGCACCAGAACCGGCCTGCCGTCTTCGATCCGGTGGCCGACCGCGTCGCTCACGAGCACCCGCCCGAAGCGCGTGGCGAGTTTGGGAGCGAAGTCGCGCACCCGATACGTGTGCGGCAGCAGCACCAAATCCGGCCCCACGCTGCGGATCAACTGCTCGAGCGCCGCCGTATACGCGTCCGCGGTGTACCGCGCCAGCAACTCATGCTCGATGGCATAAACCTTCTCGACTTTGTACGCCGCGGCCTCGGCTGCGAGCGCGGCAACCCGGTCGCCCGCTACGGCTGCCGACACCGGCTGGCCCAGTTCGCGGCCCATCTGCACCGCCGCGGCCAGCGTCTCGAAAGACATGCGATTCCAGGCGCCACCGCGTTGTTCCAAAATGACCAGGATGCTCATAGGACGCGCGCTCCAAATTTCAGCCGCTCGACCAACTGCGCCGCGGCCTGCTGGGCATTGCCCTTCAGGATCTCCGTCTGTTTCGTCTTGTGAGGAACGTAGACACTCGATATCTCGACGGCCGGCGCGGCGGCTTCGATGCCGGCGGCAGGCACCTGCCGGATTTCCTTGGTCTTGGCCTTCTTGATCCCCATCAGCGTGGCGTAGCGCAGCTTGGCGATCCCCGACTGAATCGTCAGCAGCGCTGGCAGGGGAATCTCGATGTTCTCGAACCACCCCTCTTCGAGCTCGCGCTTCACGCGGATCGCCCCGTCAGTTTTCTCCACCTGCATGATGATGGTGGCGTGCGGCAACCCCAGCAGCTCCGCCAGCACCACGCCGGTCTGCCCGTAGCCGAGATCGTCGGATTGCAGCCCGGTCAGGATCAGGTCGGGCTTCTCCGGCTCGAGCGCGCGCGCCATCAGGCTCGCGATGCCGAGCGTATCCCAGCGCCCCAGGTTCTCTTCCTCGACGTGGATGGCACGGTCCGCGCCCTTGGCCAGCGCCTCGCGAATGGATTGTGCCGCGCGCGGCGGCCCCACCGTCAGCACCACCACCTCTCCGCCATGCTTCTCTTTGAGTTGCAGCCCCGCTTCCAGTGCGTAGGCGTCCGGCTCGTTGATCTCGAAAGCCACGTCGCTCTCGTCGATCCACCGTCCGGAGGCGTCGGTACGCAGCAGGGAATCGCGGGCAGGCACCTGCTTCAATCCGACAATGATTTTCATGGGATTTCGCTTTCAGTGTACGCCGTAAGCGTGTCAAACGCTGCGGCCGCGCGGAGCGTCCGCGTCAGGCCGGGTGGGCCACAATCAGGCTATGCGATCCGCGCGTGGGCACGACTCGCGCGATCTCGAAGCCGGCTTGCGCGAACAACCGGTGAAACTCCGCCTCGGTCCGCTCGCGCCCGCCCGGCATCAGCATCATTTCCAGGTCGAGCAGTTTCCCATAGTGCGGCTGCGGCGTTTTGGGAATCACGTTGTCCATCACCAGCAGCGTGCCGTTGCGGTGCGTGTCCAATGCCTGGCGGCAATTCCGCAGGATCGTCAGCGCGCGCTCGTCATCCCAGTCGTGGATGATGTGCTGCATGTAGTAGGCATCCGCCCCCTCTGGAATTTGTTGGAAGAAGTCGCCGGCCGCGGTCTCGCAGCGGCCATCCAGATTGAGGGACTCAATGCGGGCTCTCGCGCCATCCACCACCCCGGGCATGTCAAACAGGATTCCCCTCATCTCCGGATGCCGGCTCAGGACCTCGCAGAGCACGAACCCGTGCCCCCCGGCGACATCCATAAGGGTGTGCGTGCCGGTGAAGTCGTACGCCTCGAGCAGGGCAGAAGCCAGCGAGACGCTGAAGCAGGTCATGGCGTCGTTGAACTCACGCGCCACCTCGGGCAGCGCTCCCAGCGCTTCAAAGCACGGCTTGCCGTAGAGCATCTCGATCGCCGGCTTGCCGGTCTGGACGGTGTATGCCATCTCCGACCACACCTGGAAGTGCAGCGGGTTGGTCATCCAAAGCACCATCGGACGGATGCTGCCGGGCACATCGGAGCGTAGCAACTCCGTTTCCGGGGACAAGGCGAAGGTCCGGGGTCCGGGCGCTGTAAAGAAGCCCGCACTCACCAGTGCGCGAAGCACCCTGTACAGACTATCCTCGTGGCTTCCCGTGGCCTCCGCCAGTTCGGCGACCGGCCGCGGCCCAGCCGCCAGCAAATCGGCGATCTTCAACTTCGCGGCCACCGAAAGCGCAGCGGAAATCATGTACCCGCTGGCCGCCTGGAACAGGCGCTCCACCGGCAAATCGTGTTGTTGCGCAATTGGATCCTGCCTCGCCGAAGCCATTCCCCACCCCCTGAGTGTTCGCAGATAGGATGCTCGAAACATGCCCCCGGATTCTTCCTCCTTCGGGCCAGGAACTTCCCACGCGCCGGCCTCGTAGAACCTTGCATGAGTTCCCTGCTTCAGGACGCGCGTTTCGCCCTCCGCACCTTTGCGAAGACTCCGGGCTTCACGGCCGCCATCGTCGTCTCGGTGGCCTTAGGCATCGCGGCCAACGCCACCGTGTTCAGCGTGGCGAACGGCCTGCTGTGGGGCGTCCTGCCGGTGAAAGACCCCGGGCGTCTGGTGGTTTTTTCGGAAGGCAAGTCGTTCTCCTATCCCGACTACCTGGACTACCGCGACCAGACCCCGCAGATCTTCGATGGCGTCGCCGCCCACTTCCCGTTCATCCCCGCCAGCATCGGCGGAACCGGCCAGCCCGAGCGCGTCTGGGGCCAGGTGGTCAGCGGCAATTACTTCCACTTGCTGGGCGTGAATCCGGCCATCGGCCGCGCCATTTTGCCTGAAGACGACAGCACCCTGGCGAGCGGCACCGTGGTCGTGCTCAGCCATGCGCTCTGGCAACGCCGCTTCGGTTCGGACGCGAACGTCCTCGGCCGCACCGTGGCGCTGAACGGGCAACGCTTCACCGTCGTCGGCGTCGCTCCCGCCGGTTTTTCCGGCACCGATCACGGCATTTCCTCCGAGTTCTGGGCGCCCCTGTCGATGGCCGAGCAGCTCATGCCCGACCTCAACCGCGACAACGCGCGCACAAAACGCAACATGCAGTGGCTGTTGCTGAACGCCCGCCTGAAGCCCGGAGTCAGCCGCGCCCAGGCCGTCGCCGTGGTCAACGTCATCAAGAAGCGGCTGGATGACACGTGGCGCAAGGACGAAAAGTACCACCATCCGGCAATCACCCTCGACTCGGCCGGCGCCCTGATCGGCGGCTCGGGAACGCAGGCGCTCGGGCTGATGGCCGTCCTCATGGTGCTGGTGGGCCTGGTCCTGCTGGTGGCCTGCGCGAACGTGGCCAACCTGCTGCTGGCCCGCGCCACGGGACGCCAGCGCGAGATCGCCATACGGCTGGCCATCGGCGCCACGCGCCGCCAGGTGATCCGCCAACTGCTGGTCGAGAGCGTTCTGCTGTCCCTCGCCGGAGCCGCGGCCGGCTTCCTTCTAGCCGCTCTCGCCGGCGCCGCCATCTCCCGCTTCCGCCTGCCGCTGCCCTTCCCCATCGCGTTCGACTTCAACGTGGACCTGCGTGTTCTCCTCTTCACGGCCGGCCTGTCCATCCTGACCGGCATCGTGTTTGGACTCGCGCCGGCGCTGCGCTCCACTCGCCCCGACTTGGTCGAAGCGCTCAAGAGCGACGCGCTGGTCTTTGGCCGCCTCCGCCGCTTCAGCCTGCGCAACGCCCTGGTGGTGGTTCAGGTCGCGCTGTCCCTGGTGCTGCTGGTGGGCGCGGGCCTGTTTCTCCGCAGCCTGGGCAACGCTTCCTCGATCGACATCGGCATGAAGCCCGACAATGTCCTGCTCATGGCGGTCGATCCGAAACTGCAGCACTATTCGCGCGAAAAGACGCAGCAGTTTCTCCAGCAGCTTCGCGAGAGGGTGACCGCATTGCCGGGAGTGCGATCGGTGAGTTTCGTCGACAGCCTCCCGCTCAGCATCGGAGGCATTGATTACGACTTCAAGATCCAGGGCGGCACAGGACGCGCCGAGCAGAAGGTCGATGCGGACGTCTACACGGTGGGCACCGGTTACTGGGAGACCATGGGCATCCCGCTCCTGCGCGGCCGCGATTTCAGCCATCAGGCCGGCGACGAGAGTGTCGCGATCATCAACGAGACTATGGCACACCGCGCCTTTCCGAATCAGGACCCCCTCGGACGCCAGATCTTGAGTGACGAGCCAGGCAAAAAGACGCTCTACACCATCATCGGCGTGGCGCGGAACTCCAAATCGCGCACGCTCGGCGAGGATCCGCCCAACTGTGCCTACCTGTTCATGGACCCGCACCCGGAGAATGTCTTCTCCTTCTTCGGCATCTCCATCGCCGTGAAGACTGCGTCGAACCCGGCGGGACTCGCGCGGCCGCTGCGCAATCAGATCGCGGCCCTCGACCCCGACATGGCCATCCTCAGTACCGAAACCATGCGCGAGCACGTCGACAAGTCGCTTCTGGTTCCCCAGATCTCGGCGACGCTGCTCGGAACCTTCGGCGCCGTCGGCCTGACGCTCGCAGCAATCGGCCTCTATGGCGTGATGGCTTTCTCCGTACGCCGCCGCACCCGCGAAATCGGAATCCGCATGGCGCTCGGCGCCAAGCCCTCCGGCGTGCTGTCGATGGTCCTGCGCCAAGGCCTCGGCCTCACGGCGGTAGGACTGGCCGTCGGCCTGGCCCTGGCCTTAGGCGTGGGCCGCCTGGCCGCCAGTCAGCTTTACGGCATCAGCGGGACGGACCTGGTCACCTTCCTGGCGGTGCCTGCTGTTCTCGTCGCGGCCGCCCTGGTGGCGATCGTCATCCCCGCCCGCCGCGCCGCGCGCATCGGCCCCATGACCGCCCTCCGAACGGAGTAGGGAGTCACCCGATCCCGAACATCGGCCCGTATTTCTCGGGCAGCCGCGCCGGCCGCATGTCCACGCCGCAGAAGATATGCGTGCTCTCGCCGCGCGCCAGCACGCGGTCGTCCTCCGCGCGCCGCATCTCATAACCAAACGCGACCAGCCGCCGGCTGGCCCGCTCCACCCAGGTCTTCACCACCACTTCGTCGTCGTAGCGAGCCGGGAACAGGTACCGGCATTGCGCCTCGGCGACCGCCAGCAACACGCCATCCTCCCGCTCCATGTCGCGGTAATTGAATCCCACCGCCTTGCAGTACTCGACCCGCCCCACCTCCATCCAGACCAGATAGTTGGCGTAATAAACCACGCCCATCTGATCCGTCTCGGCGTACCGCACCCGTAGCCGGGCTTCGTGAAAGACAGGAGTTTCCATTTTGTGTCAAGTCAATCTGTGGATTGTGAGAGTCACGTTGACCACTTGGGTTCCACGCCGGACGGCCAGCGAATGGCGGCTCCCATCCTGCTTGAACATCTGTCGGATCCGGTCCAGTCCGAGAGTTTCCGCCCTCGAGTCATCCACGTCTTCGATCGTGTCACCCGGCAGGAGCCCCGCTTCGGCTGCCGCTAAACCATCGCCGACGCTCTCCACGGCGATGGTCTTGAAATCCGGACCACGTGCAGCCAACACCGCTCCGCTCATGTCAAAGTCGTAAGCATCGGCAAAGGCGGAGTTAGGTTCGAGGATCATCTGGCGGCGCGAGTAGTCCATCGTAACGCGGAAACGACGCAGGATTTCGCCGCCCAGGACGCCATCATAGCTTGCATCCGCCTCCGAGCCTTTCCTGGCTTCTGAGAACGTGGCGACTGGCCGGTCGATCACGAACCCGCCAAACGCAAAGCTTCCGATGCGGCCTCGCCAGTTGCGCGACTTGCCCGCGAGTCCGGTTGAGGCATGCGCTACCAGTTTCTGGGCAGCCGCGCGAAGATTATGCTTTTCCACGAACGGCGTGTGGAACGTCACCGTACTGGAGTCACCGCTGTCGACGATGAACTCCGCCGCGATCGGAGCGCCGCCCTCCGGCGTAACCGTCGCTTTGAAAAACGCCCGCCCGCCCGACAGGCGGATCGCGATCCCTTCACTCGTGCCGCGGTAGGCGAAGGTCTTTGGATCATCCAGTGTGACGACCCTCCCGGCGTAGTCTATGGTCACCACATAACGCTTGAAGAGGTCCGCGCCGACGATGCCGCCCAGTTTGTGCCCGATCGCGGCCTCGATTCCGGCCAGCGGAACTACGGCCAGAGTTTGCACCGGCAGATCGACACCCGGCAAGCTGAGCGCGACCCCCTTCGCGAAGCCGAGCTTTGTAGAGGATTCACCCGCGCCGACCTTGGCATCGTGCTGGCCTCCGGTTCCAACGCCCAGGGTATCCGCGAGTGTCTGGTTCAAAAACGACGTGCTTGCTCCCGTGTCAAGTAGAAAGCTGTGCGGCCCGGAGCCGTTGACCCGGACCGGCACCAGAACCATGTTGTCGCAGAGTTCGAAAGGAATGGCGGTCGCTGCCGTGGCGGAGCCTGTCCCAAGGACGAACGCCGCCAGGATCGCGAAAGCCGTCGCCCGCATGTCCATACATTATGGCATCAGCGTTTCCTTCCTCCACCTTCGACCATCGAGCTTGCCTATGCCATCGCGCCCGCCGCTCTCCTGTCTCCTATCTCCTGACTCCTGTCTCCTGCGTGCCTCCTGCAACCCTTTCGCCCCCGAAACCGTCTGTTACGCTGAAGGTTCCCGTGCACATCAGAGTCCTGTTCTTCGGCCTCCTGAAGGACGTCACCGGATGCGCCGCCGGCCAGCTCGACGTCCCGGCCGGCGCCACCGCCGGGACGGTGTTCGAGCACTACGCCGCCCTGTTTCCCAAGCTGCGCACGATGGAGCGCAGCATCCTGCTGGCACGAAACCAGGAGTTTGTCCAACCTTCCGAACCCGTGGCCGACAACGACGAAATCGCCTTCCTGCCGCCGGTCAGCGGTGGGAGCGCCGCAGCAGGCGACAACTACTTCGCCCTGACTCGCGAGCCCATCGACACCCGCGCGCTCGCCGCTCGACTGCTACGCGGCGAGGACGGCGCGGTAGTGGCTTTCGAAGGAGTCGTCCGCAACAACAGCCAGGGCCGGCGCACCCTTTGGCTCGATTACGAATGCTACGAGCCCATGGCCCTCAAGCAGATCGCCGCCCTGGGCTCCGAAATCGCCCGCACCCGCGAGATCGGCCGCATCGCCATTGTCCACCGCCTCGGCCGGCTCGAAATCGGCGAAACCAGCGTAGCCATAGTCGTCACCGCGCCCCACCGCCGGCCCGCGTTCGAGGCCGCCCTCGAAGGCATCGACCGGCTCAAGCGAACGGTCCCGATCTGGAAGAAAGAGCATTTCGAAGATGGTGAGGTTTGGGTGGAGGGCGAATGGGACCAGTCCCTGCGCAACCCCTAAGGCGGATGGCCCTGGCAGCCGCTCTGCTCCTGGCCGCGTTGCCAGCCGCGCGCTCCGAAGACCCGCAGCCCAGGTTTACCGTGGATGTCCGCCTGGTCCGCGTCCTAGCCACCGTCAAAGACGCCGCCGGCCAGCTCATCGGCAGTCTCTCCAAGGAAGACTTCCAGATCCTCGACAACGGCGTGCCGCAGCAACTGGCGGTCTTCGAGCACCACACCGAGCAGCCCCTCTCCATCACCGTGATGATCGATACCAGCGCGTCCACTGGGATCGATCTTAAATACGAGGTCGATTCGGTCAACCGCTTCTTCGCCGCCTTGTTCCACGAAGGCAACCCCGAAGACGCCGCCTCGCTGCTCGCCTTCAACTGGGAGACCATCCAGTTGGCGGACTTCACACACAACCTGGCCCGCCTGGATGGCGCCCTCCGCGGCATCCGGTCCGATGGCGGCACCAGCCTCTACGACTCCATCTACCTGGCCGCCGGCGGCCTCGATGGACGCGAGGGACGGCACGTCATCATCGTGGTCACCGACGGCGGCGACACCACCAGCTATAAAACCTTCCACGACGCGCTGCGTGCCGCGCAGATGACCGATACGGTGCTGTATCCGGTCCTGGTGATCCCCATCACCAATAACGCCGGCCGCAACACCGGCGGGGAGAACGCGCTCACCACTCTCGCCCAGAACACCGGCGGCCGCGTCTTCGCTCCGGCCTTGGGCGCCGAACTCGACGCAGCGTTCCTCGAAATCATCCGCGACCTTCGCACGCAATACCTGCTCGGCTACTATCCCAAAGACGTGCCCCTCACCAAGGACCCGTTCCACCGCATCGATATCAAGCTGAAACGCCCGGATTTGCGGGTTTCGGCCCGGAGCGGCTATTATGGGGAAACTGAACCGCCAAAGGGCTCCAAAGGTGCCAAAGGGTGGCGGCCGATAAAATGAACCTAAGAAATAACGACAACAGGCCGCGGCCCACAGGTGGAGGGGGGGAGCGTTCCCGCCCGCCCGAGCAGACCCATGAGGAGGTCCGCTACCTCAAACACCTGATCGACAACCACATTCCCGTGCGCGTGCGCCTGCTCGATAACGAAGAGTTCACCGGGACCATCGAGTATTACGACATCTCATTCATCCGCCTCACCCGCGAACCCGAGCCGAATCTGTTCATCTTCAAGCACGAGATCAAGTACATCGCCGAAATCGACTAGCTGTCCCGCCCGTTTTTACCGAGCCGCGACCGCCAGGGAGCGGATGCTACATTGGTTTCTCATGCCCTCATTCCTCGAAACCAGCATGGAGATCGCCCGCGAAGCCGGCGCCATCCTGTCCCACTACTACGATCAGAAAGTAACCTACCAGCTCAAAGGTGAGTTTGACCTCGTTACCGAAGCCGACCGCGCCTCCGAAAAGCTCGTCGTCGAGCGTCTGAGGTCCCACTTCCCCACGCACTCCATCATGGCCGAGGAAGGCGGCGGCCGCGAAGTAGGCTCCGAATACCGCTGGTACGTCGACCCCCTCGACGGCACCACGAATTTCTTCCACGGCTTCCCGATGTTCAACGTCACCCTCGCGCTCGAACGGGCGGGCGAAATGATCGCCGGCTGCATCTACGATCCCCTGCGCGACGAGATGTTCGCCGCCGAGCGCGGAGCCGGCGCCTGGCTGAACGCGAAGCCCATCCACGTTTCGAAACTCCCCCGCCTGGAGGAAGCGCTGGTCGCCACCGGCTTCCCCAGCCGAAAGCGCCACCAGAACGTGAACGTCCACTTCTTCTACCAGATGTCCATGCTGTCCCAGGGCGCCCGGCGCGCCGGTTCGGCCGCGCTCGACCTGGCCTACGTGGCCTGCGGCCGCCTCGACGCGTACTGGGAATTCGGCCTCAAACCCTGGGATATGGCGGCGGGGACTCTGCTGGTCGCCGAGGCCGGCGGAACCGTTTCGGACATGCGCGGAGGGCCGTTCGAGATCGGCGCGCCGCACGTGCTGGCGGACAACACGCTCGTCCACGCCGAGGTCCTGGAGCTGTTCGGAGAGGTTTTCCAGGGCCGCTATCGCACCCCCCTGCCCCACCCGGACGCGGCTGTCTGATCCACTTAAGCGGTTATAAAACCTTTACTTTTACCCACATAAGATGGTAGCCTAAGTGTTCTCGAATGCGAACCGCCGACTTGATTCATCGAAAACGAGACGCCGAAGAACTGAGTCCTGAGGAAATCGCCTCGCTCGTCGAAGGCTATACGCGCGGCGATGTCCCGGACTATCAGATGTCGGCGTTCCTCATGGCGACTTACTTCGCCGGAATGACTGACCACGAGGTGAGCGCGCTGGCGGATTGCCTGGTGCGCTCGGGCGACACGCTAGACTTGTCTGCCATCCCGGGGCCTAAGGTGGACAAGCACTCCACTGGCGGCGTCGGCGACAAGACCAGCCTCATCGCGGCGCCTTTGGCCGCGGCGGCCGGCGTCATCGTGCCCATGATCTCGACGCGCCCCACCGGCCACGCCGGCGTAACGCTCGACAAGCTCGAGGCCATTCCCGGTTTCCGCACCGACCTCTCCATCGACGACTTCAAGGCCCAACTCGCCAAGAGCGGCCTGGCCTTCACGTCGCAGGCCGGCGAACTCGCGCCCACCGACACCCGCCTCTACGCCCTGCGTGAAGCCACGGCGACCATTGGATCGATTCCGGTCCTGGCTGCCTCGATCATGGCGCAGAAGCTCGCCGCCGGATTGGACGGCGTGGTGCTCGATGTCAAGGTCGGGTCCGGCGCCGTCACCAAGCGGCAAATCGACGCCCGCCGCCTCGCCCAGTTAATGGTCGGCGTCGGCCGCCGCCTCGACAAGCGCGTCCAGGCCCTCATCACCGATATGGGCCAGCCTCTCGGCTACGCCATCGGCAACGCGCTCGAGATCATGGAAGTGTCGCAGACCCTTCAGAGCGCCGGTCCCAACGACCTGACCCGGCTTTCGCTCGAACTCGCCGCTCGCATGATTTTCCTCGGCAAAATCACCGAGACCCTCGAAGAGGCGCGCGAGATGGCCCAGCGCAAACTGCTCGACGGTTCGGGCTACGCCAAGCTCAAGGAAGTGATCGCGGCCCAGGGTGGCAACCCGCAGGTGCTCGACCGGTTCGACATGCTGCCCAATGCCAGCGGCGTTCGCGAAGTTGCCTCGCCGCGCTCGGGTTTTGTCAGCGCCATCGCCTCCGAGGACATCGGCCTCGCTTCGAATATGATCGGAGCCGGCCGCGACAAACCGGACGACGTCATCGATCCGGCCGTAGGCGTGATTCTGGAAGTCAAGGTGGGCGAGAAGGTCGAAGCCGGCGCCGTGCTCTGCCGCCTCTATTACACCAAGGAGGAGCGCCTCGAAGAGGCCGCTCAACTCGTCGAGGACGCGTTCCGCATCTCCACGCACCCCCCCGAAGAGCGCGAGCTGATTTTGGAAACCGTAGGGTAAGCCTCAGCTTACCCGCCTGCCCATGTCTCGCTTCACCGGCATCCTCGGGCTGCTGGCGGTCTTGGCCGTCTGTTTCCTCTTTTCCCGTAACCGCCGCGCCATCCAGCCGCGCGTCCTTCTCTGGGGTCTGGGACTGCAGATCAGCCTCGCCGTCCTGATCCTCAAAACCCCCTTCGGCCGTCTGTTCGACGCCGCGCGAGTCGCGGTCAGCGCCATGCTCGAGTACGCCGAGGCCGGCAGCAACTTCCTGTTCGGCCCGCTGGGATCGAAGTCCGGCCCCTTCGGAGTCATCTTCGCCTTCCAGGTTCTGCCCATCATCATTTTCATCGCGTCGTTCTTCTCGATCCTCTACTACCTTGGCGTGATGCAGCTCGTCATCCGCGGCATGGCGATCGCGATGCAGAAGATCATGGGCGCCAGCGGCGCCGAATCCACCGACGTCGCCGCCAGCATCTTCATGGGCCAGACCGAAGCGCCGCTCACCATCCGGCCGTTCCTCGAAAACATGACGGAGTCCGAACTGTTCACCATCATGGTCGCCGGCATGGCCCACATTTCGGGCGCGGTGATGGCGGCTTACGTCAAAATCGCCGGCGTGGACATCAAGCACCTGCTCACCGCCGTCATCATGACCGCCCCGGCCACCATCATGCTGGCCAAGATGCTGAATCCCGAAACCGGCAAGCCCGAAACCGCCGGCAGCGTGGACATCAAGATCGAAAAGCCGGGCGTCAACATCATCGACGCGGCCGCGCGCGGAGCTGGCGACGGCCTTCACCTAGCGTTGAACGTCGGCGCGATGCTGATCGCCTTTCTGGCCCTGATCGCCATGCTGAACGGAGTCCTCGGCTGGCTGCACACCCTGCCCTTCCTTACGTGGCTACCGCCGTCGCTCGAGAAGATCTTCGGCATCCTGTTCGCCCCGGTGGCCTGGCTGCTGGGCGTGAGCTGGAAGGACTGCACCGCCATCGGCAACCTGCTCGGCACGCGGCTGGTGTTGAACGAATTCGTGGCCTTCCTGCAACTCGGGCCGATGAAGGCCGGGCTCGACCCGCGCTCATTCACCATTGCCACCTACGCCTTGTGCGGCTTCGCAAACTTCAGTTCCATTGCCATCCAGGTGGGCGGCATCGGCGCCCTGGCGCCGGGCCGCAAATCCGACCTCGCGCGCCTCGGACTGCGCGCCGTCGCCGCCGGGACCATGGCCAACTTCATGTCCGCCTGCATCGCCGGAATGCTTCTATGAGCCCAACTCCCCTAACCGAAGCCGTTGAATTCCTCCGCGACCGCCTCCCCGTCGCCCCCGAAATCGCCGTCGTCCTCGGCAGCGGCCTCGGAGCCTTCGCCGACGAGTTGACCGGCTGCGTCGAAATCCCCTACTCCGTTATTCCCGGCTGGCCGCAGGCCACCGCCGTCGGGCACGCCGGCAAGCTGGTGGCGGGCCTCTGCGACTCGACGCCGGTCGCCGTGATGGCCGGCCGCGCTCACCTCTACGAAGGCTACACGCCCGAGCAGGTGACCTACGGCGTGCGCGTCCTGGGCGGCCTCGGCGTGAAAACCGTGGTCTTCACCAACGCCGCCGGCGGCATCAATCCCGCCTACTCGCGCGGCGGCCTGGTCGTCATCACGGACCACATCAACCTGCAAGGCTCGAACCCGCTCATAGGCCCCAACGACGACGCGCTCGGCCCCCGCTTCCCCGACATGTCCGAAGCGTATCCAGTCGGCCTCCGCCAAACCGCCAAGGATGTTGCAGCCGACCTCTGCATCCCGCTGGACGACGGCATCTACGCCGGCATGCTCGGCCCGAGCTACGAGACCCCAGCCGAGATCCGCTACCTCCGCACCATCGGAGCCGACTTGGTCGGCATGTCCACCGTCGCCGAGGTGATCGTCGCCAACCACATGGGTCTCAGAGTCCTCGCCATCTCCTGCGTCACCAACATGGCCGCCGCCACCGCAGGCCAAAAAATCACCCACGCCGAAGTGCTAGAAACCGGCGAAATGGTCCGCGAGACGTTGGTCCGCTTCCTCAAGGCGCTGCTACCGCGACTCGGCAACTAGCTTTCGCGCAGACCCTCATGATGGCGAACGCGTTAGCTGCTGAGAGAAACAGGGAGACGACCCGGATCACCCGCTCGTCCGTTAGCTGATTGGATTTCTCTTGGAGCAGGGTCTTGTGGTTCGTGGGAGTTGGCGCAGAGACGTATCGTGCTACAGCTTCCGCCGTCGCGAAGCGATCTAGTCTGGTCTTCCATGGCATGGCCGCGCTGAGCAGGACCACTTCAAACGCGCACAGCAGGACAATCGCAGTCAACCGCTCACAGAGCGTATTCACGCTCAGTAAGACGCGCTGGATCGTGGCAAAGTCCGTCCGTGGCCCCACCCGCCGTCGCCCCTGCTACCCTCGTTCATGATGCCCCGTCTCCTCCTCACCCTTTTCCTGATAGCCGCCGCCGCCCACGCCGAGCCCGCCGACTGGATCTGGACCGCGCGCTACGTAATCACAATGGACCCCGCCCGCCGCGTCATCAAAAACGGCGCCGTCGCCATCCGCGCAGATCGCATCATCGCCGTCGGCCCGCGCGCCGAAATCGACCGCCGCTATCAGGCCGCCCAGCGCCTCGACCGCCCCGATGCCCTCATCGCTCCCGGCCTCGTCAACACCCACACCCACGTCCCCATGTCCCTGCTGCGCGGCATCGCCAACGACGTCCGCCTCCAGGACTGGCTCACCAAATTCATCTTCCCCGCGGAGGCCAAGAACGTCAGCGTCGACTTCGTCCGCTGGGGCACCCGCCTGGCCTGCCTCGAAATGCTGCTGTCCGGAACCACCACCTACACCGACATGTACTATTTCGAGGACGCCATCGCCGAAGCCGACCGCGAAGCCGGCCTCCGCGCCGTCCTCGGCGAAACCATCATCGGCTTCCCCGTGCCGGACGCTCCCACACCCGAAGACGCGCTGCGTTTCACCGAACGCTACATCCAGCGCTTCCGCAACGACGCGCTCGTGGTTCCCGCCGTCGCGCCCCACGCGCTCTACACAAATTCCGACGCCACCCTCAAAGCCGCGCGCGCCCTCGCCGACCGCTACGGCGTGCCGCTCGTGATCCACATCGCCGAAACCCGCCGCGAACGCGACGACGCGCTGGCGAAATGGGGCAAGACGCCCGCGGCCGAACTCGACAGCCTCGGCGTCCTCACCGGCCGGACCATCGCCGCCCACTGCGTGTGGGTGGATGACGCGGACATAGCGATTCTCAAATCGCGCGGCACCGGCGTCGCCCACTGCCCCTCCAGCAACATGATGCTTGCAAGCGGAGTCGCGCCCGTCGTGAAGATGCTCGCCGCGGGCCTGAACGTCGGCCTCGGCACCGACGGGCCCGCCGGCAGCAACAACGACTTCGACCTCATGGAGGAGATGGATCTCGCCGCCAAGCTCCAGAAGGTGTCCACCGCCGACCCGCAGGCGCTTTCCGCCGCCCAGTCCTTCGAGATGGCCACCATCGGAGGCGCCCGCGCCCTGGGCCTCGAAAAGGAAATCGGATCGCTCGAACCCGGCAAGCGCGCCGACCTGATCACCATGCGGCTCGACGTGCCCAACGCCGTGCCGCTCTACGACGTGGTCTCCCAGATCGTCTATGCGCTCAAAGGCGCCGGAGTGCGCGACTCCATGGTCAACGGCCGCCTGCTCCTGCGCGACCGCCGTCCGCTCACCCTCGACCAGGACGTGATCCTCGCCAAGGCCGCCGAGTACGGCCTCAAAGTCAGCGAGTCGCTCAAGAAATAGCCGCGCGCCCTGGCCGGTATAACTCGGGTTATACTGACGGCATGAAGACTGCCGTGTCGCTGCCCGACGACCTGTTCCGCCTGGCGGAAGCCGCAGCCGGCCGCCTCCGGGTTTCGAGAAGCCAGATCTACGCCACCGCGATTTCAGAGTTCCTCGACCGCCAGGAGGCCGGCGCCGTCACCGAACGCCTGAACGAGGTCTACTCCGAGCAGCCCGCGACGGTCCATCCTGCGTTGCATCGGGCTCAGCTCAAGTCCCTCGACAAGGACTCCTGGTGAAGAAGGCGGGGGAGTTCCAGCGCGGTGAGATCTGGTGGGCGGATTTTCCCGGACCTCGCCGCTCCGAACCCGGATTCCGAAGGCCGGTGCTGGTCATCCAGGCCGACCCCTTCAACCGCAGCCGCATTCAGACCGTCATCGTAGCGGTGGTGACCAGCAACCTGGCGCTTGCCGAAGCGCCCGGCAACGTCGTGCTGCCGGCCCGCTCTTCGGGACTCCCTCGCGACTCGGTCGTCAACGTCTCGCAAGTCTTGACTCTCGATCGCGAGTTCCTCACCGCGCGCGCTGGCGTGCTCCCGGCGCGCCTCCGGACCCGCGTCGACGCAGGCCTGCGCCTGGTCTTACAACTGTAGCCCACATCGTCGTCACCATTGCGCTAAAACAGAGGACATGAAAGCCGCACGGATCCACCAGCACGGCGGGCCCGAGGTGCTGGTCTACGAGGATGCCCCGGACCCCCGACCGCGCGCCGACCAGGTCCTGGTCCGCGTGCGTGCCTGCGCCCTGAACCACCTCGACCTCTGGGTGCGCCAGGGCATCCCCGGCGTCACTCTCCCCCTGCCTCACATCCTGGGCAGCGACATCGCCGGCGAAGTGGTCGAAAAGGGCGATCTCTGCTGGCGCGTGAAACCCGGCCAGCGAGTGCTGCTCGCCCCAGGCCTGAGCTGTCGCCAGTGCCCGAAATGCCTCGAGGGTTCTGACAACCTCTGCCCGCGCTACGCGGTGTTCGGCAACGGAGTCGCCGGCGGCAATGCCGAGCTGATCGTGGCGCCGGAGTACGCGGTCATCCCCATCCCGGACGACCTGAAATTCGAAGAGGCAGCCGCCGTGCCGCTGGTGTTCCTCACGGCCTGGCACATGTTGTTCGGGCGCGCCCGCCTCCAGGCCGGCGAACACGTGCTGGTGCTGGCCGCCTCGAGCGGCGTCGGATCGGCCGCCATCCAACTGGCCAAACTCTTCCACTGCCGCGTCATCGCCACCGCCGGCAGCGACCACAAGCTGGATGCCGCGCGCCGCCTGGGCGCCGACCACGTCATCGACCATTACCGCCAGGACATCGCGGCCGAGGTCAAGCGCATTACGGGCGGCCGCGGCGTCGATGTCGTCTTCGAGCACGTCGGCGCCGCCACCTGGGCCAAGAGCATGCAGACGCTCGCACCGGCCGGCCGCGTGGTCACCTGCGGCGCCACCACCGGCGGCGACGTGAAGCTCGACCTCCGTTTCCTGTTCTTCCGGCAGCAGTCCGCGCTTGGCTCGTTCATGGGAACCCTCGGCGAACTCCACCAGGTGCTGCCCTTCGTCTTCCGCGGCCTCCTGAAGCCCGTCATCGACCGGCTCTATCCATTGGCCGAAATCCGAGCGGCGCACGAGCGCCTGGAACACAAAGAACAATTCGGCAAAGTCGTGGTGATTCCGTAGCCCGTTGCCTCCTGTCTCCTGTCTTCTCTCGGCCTCCTGTCTCCTGACTCCTGTCTCCTGTCTCCTGCCCTTGTCTCCTGCCCTCCTGCGCCTTCTCATCCCCCTGATAAAATCGAATCAGCCGCATGATTCCACTTTCCCCGCGCCATCAGGCCCTCATCGACGCTCTCGAAACACGCGTCCTGTGCATGGATGGCGCCATGGGGACCATGCTGCAGGAAGCCCGCCTTACCGCGGCCGATTTCGGCGGACCCGCCCTCGAAGGCTGCAACGAAAACCTCGTCCGCACCCGCCCCGACGTGCTTCTGGGCATCCATCGCGCCTACCTCCAGGCCGGCGCCGACATCATAGAGACCGACACCTTCGGCTCCGCCAGCATCGTCCTTGCCGAATACGGACTCGCCGACCGCGCCCGCGAAATCAGCCGCCGCGCCGCCGAGCTTGCCCGCCAGGCCGCCGACGAGCTCAGCACTCCCGCGAAGCCGCGCTGGGTCGCCGGCTCCATGGGCCCCACCACCAAGGCCATCAGCGTCACCGGCGGCGTCACCTTCGACGCCCTGCGCGACGCCTACTACGAGCAGGCCGCGGGCCTCGTCGAAGGCGGCGCCGACATACTGGTCCTCGAAACCTGCCAGGACACACGCAACGTCAAGGCCGGCCTCCTGGCCATCAACCGCCTTCGTCGTGACCTGGGTACCGACATCCCGACTATGGTGTCCTGCACCATCGAGCCCACCGGCACCATGCTCGCCGGCCAAACCGCCGACGCGTTTTATGTTTCCATCGCACACGCCGGCCTGCTCTCCATCGGCTTGAACTGCGCCACCGGGCCCGAGTTCATGACCGATCACATCCGCACCCTGAACGAAATCGCCGCCACCCGCATCTCCTGCTACCCGAACGCCGGCCTCCCCGACTCCGAAGGCCAGTACGCCGAAACGCCCCAGTCGCTGGCCCGCGAGCTGGAACGCTTCGTCGATCACGGCTGGCTCAACATCGTGGGCGGCTGCTGCGGCACCACGCCCGCCGACATCGCCGCACTGGCGCAAATGGTCCAGAGCAAGAAGCCGCGCCCGCCAAAACAGCCGGCGCATCGCGTGTTTTATTCCGGAGTCGAGCTGGTGGAAGCCGAGGAATCCAACCGCCCGCTGCTGGTCGGCGAGCGCACCAACGTAATCGGCTCGCGCCTCTTCAAGAACCTGATCGCGGAAGAGAAGTGGGAGGAGGCCAGCGAGATCGCCCGCCGCCAGGTCCGGAATGCCGCCCAAGTTGTGGACGTCTGCCTGCAATCGAGCGACCGAGACGAGCTGAACGACATCCCGCCCTTCTACGACCGCCTCATCCGCAAGATCAAGGCGCCGGTCATGATCGACACCACCGATCCCCGCGCCCTCGAGCTGGCCCTCACGTATTGCCAGGGAAAGAGCATTATCAACTCCATCAACCTCGAGGACGGCGAGGAGAAGTTCGAGCGGGTCTGCCCGCTGGCCCGCGCGTACGGCGCCGCGCTGATCGTCGGCTCCATCGATGAGGACAAGGCGCAGGCCCAGGCCTTCACCCGCGAGCGCAAGCTGGCGGTGGCCGAGCGCTCCGTCCGCCTTCTCACGGAAAAATACGGAGTCCCCGTCGAAGACATCATCATCGACGCGCTGGTCTTCCCCTGTGCCACCGGCGACGAGAACTACATCGGAGGCGCGGTCGAGACCATCGAAGCCGTGCGCCTCATCCGCGAGAAGCTCGGCGTCAAAACCGTCCTTGGCGTTTCGAACGTGTCCTTCGGACTCCCCGCGGCTGCGCGCGAAGTGGTGAATTCCGTCTTCCTCTACTACGCCACCAAGGCCGGCCTCGACCTCGCCATCGTCAACGCCGAAAAGCTCGAGCGCTTCGCCTCGATCCCGATAGAAGAGCGTCGCCTGGCCGAGTCGCTGCTCTTCAACACCCCGCCCGACATCACAGCGCCCGCCGACTGGCGCGAGCAGACTCGCGAGCAGCGAGCCGCCATCAACCAACACCACATCGCTGCCATCACCGCCCATTTCCGCACGAACGTGCGTGCGAAGCAAGAGGCGAGCCTCCTCCCGCTAGACGAGCGCCTGCCGCGTTACATCGTCGAAGGCACCAAGGACGGCCTCGTCCCCGACCTCGACCTCAAGCTCGCCGAAGGCGTCACCCCGCTCGACATCATCAACGGCCCGCTCATGGCCGGGATGAGCGAGGTGGGCCGCCTGTTCGCGAACAATGAGCTGATCGTCGCCGAGGTGCTGCAATCCGCCGAAGCCATGAAGGCCGCCGTCAACCACCTCGAGCAGTTCATGGAGAAGGCCGACACCGCCGCGCGCGCCAGCATCGTGCTCGCCACGGTCAAGGGCGACGTCCACGACATCGGCAAGAACCTGGTCGAAATCATCCTGGCCAACAACGGCTACCGCGTCATCAACCTGGGCATCAAGGTGCCGCCCGAAGAACTCATCCGCGCGTACCACGAGCACCGGCCCGACGCGATCGGACTCTCCGGACTGCTCGTGAAAAGCGCGCAGCAGATGGTGATCACCGCGGGCGACCTCAAGGACGCCGGCATCGACGTGCCCTTGCTGGTCGGCGGCGCGGCGCTCTCCGAGCGTTTCACGCGCGTGAAAATCGCGCCCGCCTACTCGACCGCCGTCTGCTACTGCAAAGACGCGATGACCGGCCTGCGCACCCTCAACGAGCTGACCGACCCCGCCACGCGCGAAGCCGTCATCGCGGCGAGCACGTACTCGGAAGCCGAAGTCGCGCCCTTGCCGGAACCGGTGCCGTCCGTTGTCCCCGGCGCGCAGCGCAGCACCAAGGTGCGCGTCGACATCCCCATTCCTCCGGCCCCCACGCTGGAGCGCAAGGCCCGCGACGTCCCCAACCTGGCCGAGGTCTGGAGTTACGTCAACCCCTACATGCTCTACGGCAAGCACCTCGGCTTCAAGGGAAACTTCGAGAAGCTGCTCGCCGACCGCGATCCTAAAGCGCTCGAACTGTTCCACAACATGGAGTGCGTCAAGCAGGACGCCGCGCAGTGGATGCGCGTCCGTGCCGTCTGGCAGTTCTTCGAGGCCGAGCGCGACGGCAACGCGATCCACCTGTTTAGGCCGGGCGCCAACGCGCCGCTCCACACCTTCGCCTTCGGCCGCCAGCCGCGCGAGAACGGCCTCTGCCTCTCCGACTACGTGCTCGACCCCGTGGACGGAGTCCGCGACCACCTCGCCATCTTCGTAGTGACCGCCGGCCAAGGCATTCGCGAGCGCGCCGAAAGGGCCAAGGAAGCGGGCGAGTTCCTCTTCATGCACGCCGTCCAGGCGCTGGGGCTCGAGACCGCCGAGGCCACCGCGGAGTGGCTCCACCGTCGCATCCGCGAAGACTGGGGCTTCCCCGACCCGCCCACCACCACCATGCACGAGCGCTTCACCTCGCGCTACCACGGCAAGCGCTACAGCTTCGGCTACCCCGCCTGCCCACGCCTGGAAGACCAGCAAGGCATCTTCGATCTCCTGCGCCCCGAAGACATCGGTGTCCGCCTCACCGAAGGTTTTATGATGGACCCCGAGGCGACCGTCAGCGCCCTGGTCTTCCACCACCCCGACTGCGCCTACTTCAGCGTGGAGGCGGGGGATCCGGAGTAGTTCGCTTGTCGAGCCGAAAGCACTCCGACAGGGGATGGCAGGCGGCCCAGAAGCTGCCGTCGTCGACGCTGACCACTACGAGGAGGTGGTCGTCGGTGTCCTCCAGGAGTTGCACCTCGACTTGGTACCTTTGCGACTCGATCGTGAGCTCGTAGTTCGGTCTTGACCTCGGCCTCGAGGACGGGCCGGCACTTCTGTCTCCGGGACACCGGGCCATCGTACTACGCCGCCGCGTCGTGCCACAATGATTCCCATGAGAGCACTCTTCATCGGCGGAACCGGAATCATCAGCACCGCGTGCACGGCACTCGCGGCCGAGCGCGGCATCGACCTCACCGTTCTGACCCGTGGCCGGCACGCGGCGAACGTGCCCCCCGGCGTCAAGACGCTCACCGTCGATATCGACGACTCCGGGGCCGCGGCCGCGCTCCGGGGCGTGTCGTTTGACGCGGTGGTCCAGTGGACCGCATACGTGCCGGCGCACATCGAGCGCGATCTGCGCCTCTTCCGCGGCCACACGGCGCAGTACATCTTCATCAGCTCCGCCAGCGCATACCAGAAGCCGCCGACCCACTACCTGATCACCGAGTCCACGCCGCTCGCGAACCCTTACTGGCAGTACTCCCGAGACAAGATCGCCTGCGAGGAGCGTCTCACCGAGGCCTATCGCGAAGAGGGCTTCCCGATCACCATCGTGCGCCCGTCACTTACTTACGGCGACACGCAAGTTACTCTACCGGTGAACAGTTGGGCCCGCTCTTACACCGTGGTGGACCGCATGCGCCGCGGCAAGAAAGTAATCGTGCCGGGCGACGGCTCGTCGCTGTGGGTCATCACGCATAACACCGATTTCGCCAAAGGCCTGGTGGGATTGATGGGCCTCCCGCAAGCCATCGGCCACGCCTTCCACATCACTGGCGACGAGGTCATGACCTGGGACCAATACTATCGGATCGTTGCCGAGGCCGCGGGCGCCGAGCCGCACTTCGTGCACATCACCTCCGACTTCATCTCCGCCTGCCTGCCCGACTCCCTGGGCAGCCTGACCGGCGACAAGTCGGTCAGCACGGTCTTCGACAACACCAAGATCAAGCGCTTCGTCCCCGGCTTTTGCGCCACCGTGCCGTACGCCCAGGGCGTCCGCCGCACGCTGGCCTGGTTCGACTCCGACCCGGCGCGCAAGCTGATCGACGCCGAGGCCGACGCGGCCTGGGACAAGCTGCTCGACGCCTACGAATACGGAACGCGCGCGGCTCTGGAGCGCTTTCAGTCCTGACTGCGGTAGCTCTCCGGCGGCCCGAGATAGCTCGGTTTCACGCCGCCGAGATCCACGACCAGGTTCTCCAGCACCACGCCCGGATCGACCATCCAGACCTTGAGCGTGTGGCTGCCCCATCCCGCCACCGTGTGGCTCGTGCGAACTTTGCGGACGCTGTCTTTCACCGACGTTTCCCAGTCCGTCTGCGAATTGTGCGCCAAAGCGTCCACTACCTGGGGCGGCTGGTTGTCGAAGGAAACCGCGAAGCGGAGCCCGCGGCCAGGAACGAAGTTGAGCGTCGGCGCCAGGATCGCCTCGACTTCGACCTGCCCCGGGTTGAACAGGACGACGCGGTACTCGAGACAAGGAGCGTTCGAGGGCGGTGTGACACTCGGCGCAGTAACTGGAAAGATGCTCATGGCCGAAAGAGTCCGCCCATAGTCGGGAATCTTTTCCCACCGCGCCGCGCCCGCGTCAACCTTATGGGTGTAGTGCTCGGCTTCGATCGAGACGTATCCGTCCGCCTCCACGAAGCCCGTCAGCCGCGCACGGCTCTCGGGATTTGACTCGCTCACAGGAAGCTTGACACCGTTGATCTCCACGGTGCCGCTGGCCGAGCCCTGCGGCGCCTTGCTCCAATCGACGCTGACCCAGAGCCGCTGCTCTTTCTCGATCCGGCCGTGCGTTGCACTCACTACGATCCACGGACCGCTGGCCGTCGCGGAGAACTCAAACGGCGCGCGACCGCGATTGAAGATGTCGATGTGGCGCCGCTGGCGGGTGTACACGTCGAAGGAAAGGCGCTCGGCGTCGACTCCCATGCTGGCGGCCTCTGGAAGTTCGATCTCGCGGACCGCGGGCATCGTGTTCTCGGGTGGCTGTTGCCAGTAGGTGTAGCCGATGTGCGTCTGGTCCATCACGTGGTCCCACTTACCACCTGCCAGCGCGTGGTTGTAGTACGCCGACAAATCCGCATCGGCCTGAAACAGCGCCCGCGCGCGCGCCGCCCAATCGTTGGCCGAGGCGCGCCCCTGCTCGGCATACGCCTGGTTCTTCGCCACCGCGACGTAAAGTTCCGTGACCTGCGCGGCGGCCTTCGCTGGGTGCAACACGAGCTCGAAGAAAGCATCGCGCGCGTCTGCGGGTAAGTCCTGTGAGATCCGTTCCGCCCGCGCAACAACCGAGTCATATTCCGCCAGCACCCGATCCGCCTCGTCGTAATTGACCACGCTGTAAGTGGATGGCTCCAGCAGTTCCGGCTTGCGCCGCCCGTTGTACTTCAGGGTCGCCGAGACGATGTCGGCGATCTCGGCCGAGTGCGCCGGCCCGAATTGCCGCTCCGCCCAGAGCCGCGTGTACTCCCCAAGCCGCTCCTTGGGCCAGCGCGCCGGGTCCCAGGCAAGCTGCAAGAAGAACTCCGTGGGGAACTCCATCGGCTTCAGGTCCCCCACGTTCACGATCCAGATGCGGTCGGCGCCGTACTGCCAGGCCAGGTTCATCTGTTCCCAGACCTTGGGAATCGGATTGGTGTCGATCCACTTATAATTGCGCGGGCCGCCGACATAGTCGAAGTGGTAATAGATCCCGGCGCCGCCAGTCCGCTGCCGTTCGGCGGGAGTCGGCAGCCGGCGTATGTTACCCCAGTTGTCGTCGCACCACAGCAGCGTCACGTCGTCGGGGACGCGCATGCCCTTTTCGTAGTACTCCTGCACTTCCTTATAGAGCGCCCAATCCTGCGGCACCTTGGTAACATCGGGATTCACTTCGGCCGCGATGATCTTGCGCTGGTCCGCCACAATGCTTTCGAGCAAGGCCGTGTTGGCGCTGGCCGACATCGGCATATCGCCGTCCCCGCGCATTCCCAGAGTGACAATGCTCTCGTAACTCCGGTTGCGCCGTACGCCTTCTTCCCAGAAAGTGCGCAGCGCCTCGGCGTTCCTGGTGTAGTCCCAAGGCCCCGTGCCGTGCCGTTTCCACTCCTGCTGGGCTCGGAGCATGGGCTCGTGATGCGAGGTCCCCATGACGATGCCCCATTCGTCGGCCAGCTTGGGATTCAACGGATCGTCCTCGTTGAACGCATTGTTCCACATGGCCGGCCAGAGGTAATTGCCTTTGAGCCGCAGCAGTAACTCGAATACCTTCTCGTAGAAGGCATGGTTGTAAGTGCCGAACTTCTCGTTGACCCACCCGGTGAGCGCCGGCGCTTCGTCGTTCAGGAAGATGCCGCGGTACTTCACGGCCGGCGGTCCCTCGACAACCGTGCCCGGTTTCACATACACCGCGTTCCGATGCCGCACCGGCACGTCGGCCCACCAGTACCAGGGCGAGACGCCCATCTGCCCGGAGAGATCGTAAATGCCGTAGATAGTGCCGCGCTTGTCGCTGCCCGCGATGACGAGCGCGCCCGGCAGCACTTGGATGAGGAACGATTCCCACTTGCCGGCGATGCGGCCGGCGTCGATCTTGCCCTCCCGGACCAGCTCGTCGATGACGCGGCTGTGCCCGAGCGTCCCGACCAGAATGGCTTTCCGCGCGCCGGCGTCGTGCGTAACCGCGGGCGTCGAGCCCGTAACCCTCCGGACGTCGTCCCGCAGATCGCCCGCGGCGCGCACCACCCCCGCGTAGTCGTCCGCGTCAACGTAGATGGAAGCCCCGGCGATCGCGAAGCTGCCCGGGCCCGGATCGTCCGCGACATAGAGCGGCTGCGCGATCAGCACGCACGCAAAGACGAGTCCGACAGCGAGAGTCTTCAGTTGCAAGCTCCAACCATCTTAGACCAGCCCGTGTACAACGTGACACGCGCCGTGTGTGTGCGCACACACAGCCACGGTCCTGAACGCCACGGCACGGGCAATTAGAGGGGATTTTCGCGCTGGCCGCCGAAATGCTTTCGTAAGGCGCGAATGCCCCTCACGAGTCCCGCTTACCTCACCTTCGCCGCCGTCGTCTTCCTTGCCTACTGGCTCGTGTCGCGCTTCCGGCTCGCCGGGTTGGCAGTGATTCTCGTCGCGAACTACTTCTTCTACGCCAGATGGGGTCTGATTTACCTCGCGCTGGTGCCCGCCGCCTCGTCGATCGATTTCATCTTGGGCCGGGCGCTGGCGCGGTACGAAGGCGCAAGGACTCGTTGCCTCCTGGTGGGCGCGAGTGTGGCGGTCAACGTGGGCCTCCTCCTGTCCCTGCGATACCTTCCGCTGGTTCACTCGGCCTGGAGCTGGACCCTGCCGCTCGGCCTCTCGTTCTACGCCTTCCAGTCGATGACGTACACCATCGATATTTACCGCCGGGTTGCCCAGCCCGCGCCCAGCTATCTGGTCTACCTGTGCGCGTCCAGTTTCTTCCCCACCACACTCGCCGGCCCCATCACGCGCCTCGCGACGCTGTGCCCGCAAATCGCCAATGCAGGGCGAACGCTCACGCCTGCCGACGGCGGCCGCGCGCTGTTCCTCATCGGCCTGGGCGTCATGAAGAAGTTCCTGATTGCTGACTTCCTGGCCGATCACCTCGTGAACCGCGTCTTCGACACGCCCAAACTCTACTCGTCAACCGAGGTGCTCGCGGCCCTCTACGGCTACGCGTTCCAGTTGTACTACGACTTCTCCGGCTACACGGACATCGCGCTGGGCTCGGCGCTGCTCATCGGAATCAAGCTGCCGGAGAACTTCCGCTGCCCCTACTCCGCCCTCAACGTTGCCGACTTCTGGCGGCGCTGGCACATCTCGCTTTCGAACTGGCTGCGCGACTATGTCTACTTCTCGCTTCCGGGCCTGCGGTCGCGCTGGAAGGCGCTTGCCTATTTGAACCTCGTCGTCACGATGGCGATTGGAGGATTGTGGCACGGACCAAACTGGCCCTTCCTGATCTGGGGTCTGCTGCACGGGCTGGGCCTGGCCGCGGTCCGAGGCTGGCAGGCCTGGCGAGGCCGCAATGCGTCGCCGGGGCTCTTGGCACGGTTCAGTGCCCGGCTGCTAACGTTCCATTTCGTTCTGCTGGCCTGGATCTTCTTCCGCTCGCCGACCCTCGAAGCGGCGCGCGACTTCCTGGTTCAGCTCGGCTCGTTCACTGTGTCTTCGGCCAACATCGCGCCGGCGTTTGTTTTCGTCCTCGCCATCGCGGCCGCCGCGCACTATCTGCCTGAGCGCTGGTACGACCGCGGTCTGCGGCTGTACTCGGACGCTCCGTTCTACGTGCAGGCCACCGCGTTGGCGCTTCTGGCGGTCTCCATCCAGGAAGTCGCGGCCACCGGCGCGGTTCCATTCATTTACACGAGGTTCTGACCATGAGGAAAACGATTCTGGCGCTGTTCATGTTCGCACTGTTCGCAGGCGTGTGGCATTTCATCCCGGCGTTCCGACGCCGTGAACCGGTTCGAGCGCCAGCGGCCGCGCCCGCACCGCCGGTTGCCGCCGATCCTGAAACCGGCTTCCTCACCGACCGTAGTGGTGCGCTCATCCCCTTCTACGCGGCCCTTGAGAAGGTGGAGACGAAGCAGCGCGGCTCCTTGGTCCGCATCCTCCACTTCGGCGATTCACCGGTGACGGCGGATCAGATCACGGCGGACGTCCGCTCGCTGCTGCAGGAGCGCTTCGGAGACGCGGGACACGGCTTCGTGCTGGCCGCCAAACCCTGGGCCTGGTATGGGCACCGCGGTGTCGACGTCGAGGGCAAGGGCTGGAAGATCCAGCCGGCGAGCCAGGCCCGCGCGGCCGACGGACTGCACGGGCTGGGCGGAGTCAGCTTCACGGGGGCCACGGGCGCCACCTCGCGCTTCCGGCTCGATACGCCGCACCAACGGGTCGAGCTGATGTACCTGAAGCAGCCCGGGGGAGGCTCGCTCGCGGTCAGAGCGGCCGGTGCGGAACTGGCCGTGATTTCCTCGGAGGCGCCCGCGAAGGAGGCCGGGTTCACCACGATCCCACTGCCGCCCGATTGCAGGGAGATCGAGCTGGCGGTGACCACGGGCTCGTTCCGCATTTTCGGCGCCAGCTTTGAGAAGGACGGGCCGGGCGTGCGCTACCACAGCATGGGAGTGAATGGCGGGCAGGTGCAGATGGTGGTTCGCTACTTCGAGGCCGCGCACTGGGCCGAGCAGATACGCCATCAGAAGCCCGACCTGATCGTGGTGAATTACGGAACCAACGAATCGGTCTTCCCCGGCTACGTGAACAGCCTCTACGCAGGGGAACTGCGCGAGGTGATCCGCCGCATACACGCCGCAGTGCCGGGCGTGTCCGTCCTGATCATGAGCCCGATGGACCGCGGCCAGCGCGATGGCGGCGACATCGTCACGGTTCCGATTCTGCCCCGGCTGGTCGAGATTCAACGGACGGTCGCCGCGGAGACCGGCTGCGCTTTCTTCAACACTTTTCAAGCCATGGGAGGCGAGGGAACCATGGCCCGCTGGTATGCGGCACGGCCGCGCCTGGTGACGGCCGACTTCATGCATCCCTTCCCCGCCGGCGCCAAGCAGGTCGGCTCCCTGTTCGAGCAAGGGCTGTGCGAAGGCTATCGCAGGTTCCAGGCTCAGCGTGAGCGAATGAATCTGGCGCAGGCTCGAGGGCGCCGGTGAGCGCGCCGGTTCGCTGGACTCTGGTGATGCTGGCCGGCCTGGACCTGGCGTGTGGCGCCACGCGGCGCCGCGTGCCCGCGATCACCGCGCCACAACTCGAACGCCGCCTGCACGCCGCTTCGGGCGCTCTGGAGAACGCCGCCGCGCTGGTCCCGTTCTTCGAAAAGCTCTCTTCCGGAACCGCACACATCCTGCACTACGGCGACTCGCATAGCGCCTCAGACGATTTTCCCGACACGCTGCGGAGGCAGCTGCAAGCCCGATTCGGTGTAGGCGGCCCGGGATTCACATTGGCGGGCCGTCCCTACCTCGGCTATCGCCGCTTCGACTCGCGCGGTTCGCAGTCCGCCGGCTGGCGGACCAGTGGCACGACGACGCACACGAGCGACGGCGTGGAGGGACTGGGCGGCGTCAGCATCACCGCCGAGCGCACCGGCGAAACCGCCACCCTCACGGCTGAATGCGAGCACCTGGCCCTCCTCTATCTCCAACAGCCGGGCGGCGGCGATTTCGAATTCTCGGTGGATGGGGAGACTGTGCAGACGGTGGCGACGAGCGGCGCCCTTGAGCCCGGTTATTTCGACTACGAACCCGTTCCCGGGCCGCACCGCTTCGCCGTCCGCACCTTGACCGGCGGCGCCGTGCGCCTGTTCGGATGGACCGCCGACAACGCCGGCGGCGTCACCTACGAAACGCTGGGCATCAACGGTGCTCAGGCCACGGTGATGCTCGGCTGGGCGGACGAGTTGCTGGCGGCCCACATCGCCCGGCGCGATCCGGCGCTCATCGTCGTAGCCTACGGCACGAACGAGGCGATCTCTCCGCGTTGGGACGCGGCGGCCTACTCGGTCGCGTTCCGGCAGGTTCTCGAACGTTTGCGCAGTGCCGCGCCTGGCACGTCGATCCTGGTGATCGGCCCTCCGGATTGCCTTTTCGTCAAACAGACGCACCGCATGACGAGCGCGCACCTGAGCGAGGTGATCGCGATTCAGCGGGCGGTGGCGCGCGAATCCCACTGCGCCTACTGGAACTGGCGGGCGCGCATGGGCGGCCCGGGATCGGTGAGGAGATGGGCCGCTGCCGGCCTGTCGCAGTCCGACTACGTTCACATGCGGAGCAGCGGCTACCGCCTGGCCGGCAAATTGCTTTTTGAAGAGCTGATGTTCCACTACGAGCGCTTCATCGCCGCGCACCATGCGGCCGGCGCTTCCAAGGAGAATGACCAATGAGACAGAAAATCATCGCCCTGATCCTGAACGTCTCCAAGCGCGACATTGCGCCCGAGCCGGAGGAATCGTTGTTCGACAGCGGGTATCTCGACTCCTTCGCGCTTCCGGAGATGGTGTGCGAACTGGAGCGCGAGTTCGCGATCCGTGTCCCGGACGCCGACCTGAATCCGCGCCAGTTCGAGACGGTCGCGCGCATCGAGAGCTATGTCGCGAGGCGCGGGTGACGCCATGACGGACGCATACATTCAAGCCTTCGGCGCGTACCTGCCGGAGCGTGTCGTCGGCAACCTCCAACTCGCCGAGCGGCTGGGCTGCACGCCAGACTGGATTGTGGAAATGTCGGGAATCGAGGAGCGCCGCTACGCCGAGGCCGGCCAGTCCGTAGCCTGCCTCGCCGCGGCGGCGGGGAAGCGGTGCCTCGATCGCGCCGGCGCGACAGCGGCGCGCCTCGATATGATTCTGGTGGCGTCCGGCTCCGGCGAGCGCAGGTTCCCGGGCCCCGCCGTGGAAGTGGCGGCGAAGCTCGGCGCGCCGGGGATCCCCGCGCTCGATCTGCCGATGGCGAGCGCGGGCGGGCTGGCCGCGATGGCGCTCGCGGCGGATCTGCTCGGACGCTATCCGTCCATTCTGGTCATCGCGGCCGAGAAGATGTCGGCCGTGGTGACCCAGGACGCGGTGGAGAAAGGAACCGCCATGCTGTTCGGCGACGGAGCCGGAGCTTGCCTGCTGGGTACGCGGCCGGGTCCGCTGAGGATCCTCGATTCCGCCTTGCACTCCGACGGCGCTTACAGCGAGGATCTCCGCCTTGAGTTCGGCGGCGGCCTGGTAATGAACGGCCGCTCGATCATTCTGCAGGCGTCCCGCAAGCTGCCCGCTGTGATCTTGGAGCTGCTCGATCGCAACTCGCTCCGGCCGCAAGACGTAAGCGCATTCCTGCTCCACCAGGCCAATCAGAACCTGATGGACCGCGTGGCCCGCGCCCTCGGAATGGACGCGCGGCGGTTTCCAAGCAATATCCGGCGGTACGGAAACACCTCATCGGCCTCGCTGCTGATCGCCGCTTCCGAATGGTGGGATGCGGAACGGCCATCTCCGGGCGCCCGCGTGTGTTTCGCCGCGTTCGGGGCAGGCGTGCACTGGGGCGCGGCGCTCTGCGGGGTGGTGTAGGAGGTAGCGACGATGAGGAACAAGCGCGCGTGCAATGCCCTGCTGGGCTGTTCTCTGCTACTGCTTTTGATCGGGAGACCCTGTCAGGCGATAACCGTCGCGACCGTAGGCGACAGTTTCGCGGATTCCCTGTACTACGCGATGCGCGCGCGGCCGGACCTGCTGCAGCAGTACCGCGTGCAGTTGACGCGGTGGAGCCGGCCGATTGTCGGGCTCACGCGAGCCGACTATTTCGACTACACAAAGTGGCTCCGAGACACGGCCGGCTTGGGCTCGGTAGACGTGTGCTTTGCGCTGATCGGATCGAACGACATGCAGAGTATTCCGATTTCGAAGAAGCAATGGATCGCCTACGGTTCTCCGCAATGGAGAGACGCCTATGCCGGCCTCACGCGAGAAATGGTGCTGATCCTGACAGAGCGCCGGTGCGGCGTGCTGATTTGGGTGCTGCAGCCGGGCTTCGAAATGCGAGACGCGATGGCGTGCCACCGCGAGCTGATCAATGAAGTGCAACGCGAGGTGCTGCGTCTGAGCCGGGCTCGAGTACTGGAGCTCTCTACCTCCGAGGCGGCTTACGGAGCGGACAACACACATTTCAACCGCGCTTACGTTCTGCAGCTTGGGCCCGTGCTGTTTCGCCTGGTGGACACGTCGAGCCAGATCCTGAACGCGGGCTGTCTGGCGTGTCATCGGAATACGGAGGGGCTGGCGCAGGAGCCTGAGATCTTTCCGCTGCTGTCGTCGCGAAGAGAACCGGCAGCGCCGGTGTGGGCGCCGCAGCGGGTGGGCGTGCTATGCCGGGCCGCCGCACCGGGGCGGATCGTCGTCAGGAGAGCGTGGAAGGTTGCGCATCACCGGATGCCGCGGCGGCGGCCCGGCGGATGAGTCGTGCTGGCTCAGGGCCACTATTGGCGGATCTGTGCGGATTCGACGCGGCTACAGGTGGAGGCGCTGGTCTCGGGCAGGATTCTTGCAAGTGATTGATTCTGTGGTGAGCGCGGAAGGAATCGAACCTTCAACCTACTGATTAAGAGTCAGTTGCTCTGCCAATTGAGCTACGCGCCCGTTACCGTGTGGACCTCAACCTTTATAGCATGATGGGGACCGTCACCGCCAACCCTTCTCCTTGACTTCCATCCGGCTTCGCCGCACAATATAAATAGGCGAACAAAAGGCGAATAAGGCCTCCCATGAAATCCTCCGCTCTCCTCCGCGCCGATCTCGAGTCTGTCCTGGGCGGGCGATTCAGCGCCGAACTCAACTGGCGCGCGCGCCCGGCCCGCGAGTGCGTCTCGACAGGCATCGCCACTCTCGACGCCTTGACCGGCGGCTTGCCTCGCGGGGCGATCACCGAGATCCACGGCCCGGCTTCCAGCGGACGCACCAGCCTGTTGGGTTCGACGCTGGCGGCTGCGGCGGCGCGCGAAGAAATCTGCGCCCTTGCCGATGCCGGCGACACATTCGATCCCGCATCGGCCCAAGCCCTGGGCGTTGACCTCTCCAGGCTGCTCTGGGTGCGGTGCGGCGGTAATCCCGAGCACGCCCTCAAAGCTGCTGACATGCTGGTGCAAGCCGGCGGATTCGGCCTGGTGGCGCTGGATTTGGGCGACGTGCCGCCAGGCGTCGCCCGGCGTATTCCGCTGGCGACGTGGTATCGCTTGCGGCGCGCCATCGAAGATACTCCCACCGTGATGCTCCTGGTGGAACGTGAGCAGACGGTGAAATCCTGCGCGTCCCTGGCTCTGGAGATGCGTCGCGAAACCGTGGCATGGTCCGGCGCCGTGGGCTGCTCGCGATTGCTGCGGAGCGCGCGGTTCCGGGCGGCGTCGGAGGGGACCTCGGTCCCCATCGGGCTGGCGGGGTGAGCCATGTTCGCGGCTGTCGATGCGCCATACGGGGCGGACCTCGCTCACCTGGTCCAGTGTGCGGCGGACTTCTCGCCCTTCGTCGAAGAGACTTCGCCCTCGACCGTGGTCATCTCGATTGACGGCCTGGCGCACCTGTTCGGTTCGCCGCGGGAAATTGCCGGTGCCATCGCACGCCGCGCGGCAGATCTGGGCCTTGCAGTGAACGTCGCCATAGCCGACAATCCCGACCTTGCGGTCCACGCCGCGCGCGGTTTCGCCGGCGTGACCGTGATGGAGTCGGGGCGGGAATCCGGCCTCCCCGTTGCGCTTCTCGATCCACACGAGGAGATCGCGCTCACGCTCGCGCTATGGGGCATACGCACGTTTGGCGAGTTTGCCGCGCTGCCCGAGGGTGGCGTCGCCGAGCGGCTCGGCGAGGAGGGCGTGCGTTTGCAGAGGCTGGCTCGCGGCGCGGGCAGCCGTCCCCTGGTGCCTTCGAATCCGGCGCCGCCTTTTGCGGAGTCGATCGAGTTGGAGCATCCGCTCACTCTGCTCGAGCCGCTCGCGTTCCTCCTTGGGCGGCTGCTCCACGATCTCTGCGCGCGCCTGGAATCGCGCGGACTCGCGGCCCACGAATTGAAGCTGAGTTTGTCTCTCGAGGGAGTCGCTCCGCATGAGCGCGTGCTGCGCCTTCCCTACCCCATGCGGGCCGCCGTGACCTTTCTGAAACTGCTCTCGCTCGATCTGGAAATGCATCCGCCCGGCGCGCCGGTAACGGCGGTCGCGCTTTCGGCGGAGGCGGTGAATCCGCGCGTGGTCCAGCACGGCCTGTTCATCCCGCTGGCGCCGGAGCCGCAGAAGCTGGAGCTGACGCTGGCGCGCATCGCGAAGCTGGTCGGCGAGGGCAACGCCGGCTCGCCCGAGCTGATGGACACGCACCGGCCGCGCAGCTTCCGCGTGGTGCGCTTTGGCGGCGCGGGAAATCGGGGACAGAGTACGCTGTCCCCGGTATTGCGCCTGTTCCGGCCTGCGCTGCGGGCCAAGGTCGAGGCTCCGGATGGCCGGCCTGCGCGGGTGGTCGCGGCCGGCGTGCACGGGCGGGTGCTCGAATCCGCCGGACCGTGGCGCACCTCGGGCGACTGGTGGATCAAGGATGCCTGGTCGCGCGACGAGTGGGATGTCGCGCTCTCCGATGGCGCGCTCTATCTGCTTTACCGCGACCGCTACAACGGCGCCTGGTTCGTCGAGGGGACTTATGACTAGGCACTCCTGCCCAATGCCACCAGCTAAAACTGTGGGGCAGGTTGGCAACCTGCGGCGGGTTGGTAACCCGCCTGGAGTCTTGGTCAACAGTTGTGGCGCAGGCACTCGTGCCTGCCGCGTCGAGACTCGTCTCGACGCCAGGTGCCGGCAGGATCATGCGGCCTAACTACGTCGAACTCCACGCCCGCTCGGCCTTCAGCTTTCTGCGCGCCGCATCGCTGCCCGAAGAGCTGGCGGGCGCCGCCGCGGGAATGGGCTTCTCGGCCATGGCGCTTGTCGATCGCGACGGGCTCTACGGCGCGCCACGATTCCATTTCGCGGCGAAGAAGGCGGAGGTGCGCGCGCACATCGGCGCCGAAGTCACGTGTACCGACGGCACCGTTTATCCGCTGCTGGTCCGAAGCCGGGTCGGTTACCGCAACCTGTGCCACCTCATCACCCGCATGAAGCTGCGCGCGAAGAAGTACGAAGGCGCGGCCACGCGCGAGGAGATCGCCGAACACGCGGAGGGCCTGGTCTGCCTGGCCTCCCTGGACCACGATCTCCCGTGGCTCCTCGACGCGTTCGCCCCCGGCGACGTCTATGCCGAAATCCAGCGCCACATGGATCGGGAAGAGGAGGCGCGCAATCAGGCGCTGGTGGAGCGGGCCCGCTCCCTTCGCGTTCCGCTCCTGGCCACCAACGGCGTCTGCCACGCCACGGCCGCCGAGCGCGAGATCTTCGATGTTCTCACCGCGGTCCGCAACAAGACCACGCTCGATGCGGCGGGCCGCCTGCTCTCCGGAAATTCCGAGCGTCACCTGAAGCCGGCCGTCGAAATGGCGCGCCTGTTCGCGGACCATCCCGATGCCATCGCCAACACGGTTGAGCTTTCCTCGCGGCTGGAATTCGTCCTCACCGAGCTCGGCTACGAGTTTCCGAAATACCAGGTGCCGGAAGGCGAGACTATGAATTCGTTCCTCGCACAGCGCACGGACGAGGGCGCGCGCCGCCGCTACCAGCCGTATCACGAGCGCGCGCGCCGGCAGATCGAACGCGAGCTGGCGCTCATCGGGAAGCTCGGCCTCGCGGGCTACTTCCTCATCGTCTGGGACCTGGTCCAGTTCTGCAGGAACAATGGCATCCTGGCGCAGGGGCGCGGTTCGGCGGCCAACAGCGCGGTCTGCTACTCGCTGGGGATCACGGCGGTGGACCCGGTCGGCATGGACCTGCTGTTCGAGCGGTTCCTATCGGAAGAGCGCGGCGAGTGGCCGGATATTGACCTCGATCTGCCCAGCGGCGATCAGCGCGAGCGGGTGATTCAATACGTCTACCAGCGCTACGGCCGCCGAGGCGCCGCCATGACCGCCAACGTCATCACCTACCGCGGCCGCTCCGCCGCGCGCGAGGTCGGCAAGGTGCTGGGGTTTCCCGAAGACGTGCTGGGACGCCTGTCCGCCCTGGCGCGCGCGTGGGAATGGAAGGACCCGCAATACACCGCAGAGCGGCAGTTCCGCGATGCGGGCCTGGATCCGGAGAACCCGCGTATACGGAAATTCCTCGAGCTGTACCTGGGCGTGCAGGACCTACCGCGGCACCTCGGCCAGCACTCCGGCGGAATGGTCATTTGCGAGGGCCAACTCGATTCCGTGGTGCCGCTCGAACCGGCCACGATGCCGGGTCGCGTCGTGGTCCAGTGGGATAAAGACGATTGCGCCGACCTCGGCCTGGTCAAGGTGGACCTTCTAGGCCTGGGCATGATGGCGGTGCTCGAAGAGACGCTGGCGCGCATCCGCGAGTCGTACCACGAGGAGGTCGATCTGGCGCAACTGCCGGCTGACGATCCCGCAACCTACTCCGCGCTGCAGCGGGCTGACACCATCGGCATGTTTCAGGTGGAGAGCCGCGCCCAGCAGGCGGTGCTGCCGCGCATGCGGCCCGAGCGCTTCTACGACATCGTGGTGCAGGTGGGCATCATCCGCCCCGGGCCGATCGTGGGCAAGATGGTGCATCCCTATTTGAAGCGGCGGCAGGGACGCGAGGCGGCCGAATGCCTGCACCCTTCGCTCGAGCGCGTTCTGCGCCGCACTCTGGGCGTGCCGCTTTTCCAGGAGCAGTTGCTGCGCATGGCGATGATCGCCTCGAACTTCAGCGGCGGCGAGGCGGAGGAACTGCGGCGCGCCTTCAGCCACAAGCGCTCGGAAGCGAAGATGCAGGAGATTGAAGTGCGGCTGCGCGCGGGCATGGTGCGCAACGGAATCACCGGCCCGGTGCAGGATACCATCGTGCAGGCCATCGCGTCCTTCGCGCTTTACGGATTTCCCGAATCGCACGCCGCCAGCTTCGCCCTGCTGGCCTATGCCAGCGCGTATCTGAAGGTCCACTACCTGGCCGCCTTCACCGCCGCGATGCTGAACAACCAGCCGATGGGCTTCTATCATCCCTCGACTCTCATCAAGGACGCGCAACGGCACGGGCTGAGAGTGAAGCCGGTGGACGTGACGGTTTCGGGCTGGCTCTGCACGCTCGAGATGCCCGCCCTGCGCCTGGGCCTGCGGTATGTGCGCGGGCTGCGCGAGGAAGCGGGGCAAGCCATCGTGCGCCGGCGCCCCTTCGGAAGCATCGACGACCTGGCGCGCCGCGTTCCCGAACTGCGCAAAGACGAGCTGACGAAACTGGCCGCGGTCGGCGCGTTGAACTCTCTGGAGGCGACCGGCCGGCGCGGTGCGATGTGGGAATCGGCCAGAGCGATCCAGCCCATCGGCCCGCTGCTTAGTTCAACTCTTTTGCCCACAGGCAGTTTCAGCAGCAGTGGGGCAGGTGTCCACACCTGCAGCGGGTCTCCAGACCCGCCCTTTCCGAGCCGCGACCGCGAGGGAGCGGAGCAGTCGCCTTTAAAGCCCATGACCCCCGAGGAACGCCTGCGCGCCGATTACCTCGGCACCGGCGTCACCATCGGACGCCATCCCATGGCCTGGCGCCGCGCCGAGATGAACGAGCGCAGTGCCACTCCCGCCGCGGAGCTTCACAGGATGCGGAACGGCCGCCCCGTGCGGGTGGGCGGCGCGGTCATCGTGCGTCAGCGCCCCGGCACGGCGCACGGTTTCGTCTTTCTCAGCCTGGAGGACGAGACCGGGATCGCCAACATCATCGTCACCCCGAACGTGTTCGAGCAATACCGCCTGACGCTGGTGGGCGCGCCATTCCTGTTCATCGAAGGCGCGCTCCAGAACGTGGACGGCGTGGTCTCCGTGAAGGCCAGCAGCATCGAGGCGCTGCCTGCATGGACGGCGGAGCCGGTGTCGCACGATTTCCGTTAGCGTAGTGCGTCGCAGATTCCGTCGAATATCGGAATTGGCCGCAGACCCGGGACTGGCTCGAATTTCGGCGCCTTTTCGAAATTCGTGCCTGTTTGAATGTATAAGAGCCATGAAGAAGGGTTCTCCCGCGGGTTACAAT